>JAKPPP010000040.1 GCA_029547265.1 Bacteroidota bacterium | reverse complement strand
TGAATGATTAAAACTGTCGTTGTAGCCAAAACTATCGCCTTCGATGTTATATGGAGGATCAATATAGATTAACTTGATCTGCCCGCGAAACTGCGTTTTGAGCGTGTGCAGGGCAAGCAGGTTGTTGCCTTTTATAATCAGGTTTTCACGAATTACCCCGTTCTCGTCGCGTTTGAAGTCTGTCACTTTCTCTTTGCCGTTGACCGTGTAACGCGTGAAGTTCGTCAGCACTTTGGGGTCAAGCAAGCGGTTGATTTCATCCTGTGCTAGTATTTCATTAAAGAAAATTTCCTTACGCTTCTCTTCATCTTTTGTCTGTCCGCCTTCCAGCACACAATCTTTGTAAGGCCAGGCCAGCGCAACCTCGCCGCGTTCACGCAGGAATTTGTCGCCAATCGTCAACCCAATTCTATTACGAAAGCGTGTGTAGGAGTTGTCCAGAAAATTTTTTTGCGAAATATAATCAATAAAGGTGTTTAGGTTGAAAATCCAATGCCCATCAATTTCTTCAAAGAATTGATCCTTGATTTCTGTATCAGAAAGTAAAAGCTTAATCAGGTCGCGATCGAGTTTCCATGCCCAATCCCGCACAGCAGGAATGATGAGTTCGCCTTCATCATTCACCAAACGTGGATCGGTTTTTAGCAGATTGATAAGTTTAGTATTGAATGACATCAATTACTCCTATTAAGATCAACAACTTTTTGCAATATTCAGCCTTTCTTTCCAAGAATTTTCGCAAACTTACCGAATATGACTTTCATACCACTAACTCTAAAACTTTATCTTTCCCAGTTATTTTTATGTCTTTCACGTCTATTGATAAATAGTTCTTAGCAGCTCCATCAATAATTAATTTTAGCTTAATGTTCTTCACCTCTCCTTTAAATTTTCCAGACTGCCTATTTTTTAAAACTGATTCTCTATAGACCAACTTTTTCCCCGATTTTGCCTATTCCTTTTCATTTGAAAATATTTTAATCATTTATTGTCCGATTGTCAAGAAATAACTTGGCAAACAACCTTACAATAAAATCGTGTCGTAATTTTAGTAAAGCGCATAACGCAGTAGTTAATCTTGGTCAGATAAAGATTGCCTTCGGCAAATAGTTTCTCCTTGATCCTCTCCGAGGAATAATCTATCTACGGTTTCATTTTACTACCATACTTCGACCGCTCCGCGGTGATTGTTTATCTTAAAGCCATAGATTTCCAACTAGCCGGTAGGGCTTCAAGTTTTGTAGAAATTATTTCTTTCTGAAAAATTGGGGAAGGTTACAATTAATTACATTTTGCGATGTGTATATCTTTTGTGTATATTTTAGTGTAATGAAAATAAAATATCAAGGAAGTGATTATGTTAACAAAAGAAATTAACCAGAGGCAAACAGCCCGGATTCAATTAGTAGTACCGCCGGAACTAAAGACTCGAATGGAGCAAGCCGTTCAGGAAGCCAATTTTTCTTCAGTCAATCAAATGATAAGAACAGCTATAGAAGAATTGCTTGATCGCTTATCCGAAGAGCAAATTAAACAGCGATTAATAGAGGGATACCAGGCTAATGCTGAATTTTTGCAAAAAATGAATGAAGAGTGGGAACATGTCAGTGACGAAGTCTGAACAAGTATTCCCAAGACGTGGCGATGTGTATTTTGTGAATCTAGATCCAACCGTTGGTAGTGAGATTAATAAAACTCGTCCGGCCGTAATTGTCCAAAATGATCAAGGCAATCAACATTCCAGAACCACAATCATTGCACCTATCTTTAGTATCAAGGAAAGTTCGCGGGCAATGCCGATCTTTGTGATTCTAAGGCATGGAGAAGCCGGTATGGAGGTTGACAGTTACATAAATTGCGGACAGATTAGAACCGTTGATATTGGAGCACGTTTAGTACGTAAGATTGGTGTACTTTCACCTACTCGAATGCAAGAAGTTGATCAGGCATTGAAGATTAGCCTGGGTATTAAATAGCTTCTTCTTGATCCTCTCCGAGGAATAATCTATCTACGGTTTTATTTTACTATAATACTTTGACCGCTCCGCGGTGATTGTTTATCTGAAAACCATAGATTTCCAACTAGCCCGTAGGGCTTTAAGTTTTGTAGAAATTATTTCATCCAAATATTATTTACCCTGAAGGGGTTAAACTTTCTATTGTGGCAAATATCAAAATCATTTCGTTAATCATTCCCAATTATTTGATGATTTGCCAGAACGGCTTGAGATAGTTTTCAAACGGTTGATCCATTTAAAAAAGTCACTTTTTAAAACGTTTTAGTCATTTGGCCATTTGATCAGACCATTAAATTAAATTGTTAAGTCATTTGGAACTTTAGTTGGATGGTAAAACAAAGTGGCCAAATCATTTGGCCATTTATTTTTACCGGTAAACAAAGTGGCCAAATCGTTTGG
>JAKPPP010000039.1 GCA_029547265.1 Bacteroidota bacterium | reverse complement strand
CCTACTTGTGCTCTATACATTTCCGTTGTTCCTTGACTCAATACATTTGCAGGCCCATGAATAATTCCTTCAGAGTTGGCTATTCGTGTTACTTCATTTTTATTAAATGTTGCATTAATGTTTACGCCGTAGTTAAAATCTTTGTTCAATTGATCTCTCCAGCCGGCAGCTATTTCCACACCTTTGTTTTCGATATCTCCTCCGTTAATATATGGTGCACCTGTTCCATACGAATCTAATTGAGGCGCTCTCACCAACCACCCTTTAGTTTTTTTGTTATAAGCATCGAAATTGAAAGTTAGACGAGATTTCAAAAAAACAGCATCGATTCCCAAATTGATTTGTTCAGAAGTTTCCCAAGTTACGTTTGGATTGGGAAGTATATTAGGATATCCGCCGGTTGTTTGGGAATCTTTGTTATTTCCAAAAGAATATGCGGCAGTGTCATCAAAAGACACAGTTGCCAGATATTGAAAATTCGCTATGTTACAGTTTCCATTTTGTCCCCAACTTGCTCTCAATTTCAAAAAATCGAGCCAACTTTCAGTGGATTTCATAAATTCTTCGTTAGTCATAACCCATCCTAATGAAACGGAAGGGAAATATCCCCAACGGTGACCTCTTGCAAAGTTGGATGAACCATCAGCTCTAAACACTAATGAGGCCATATAGGTTTCATTCCAATCGTAATTCACTCTTCCAAAGAATGATGCAATTGCACCTTGTCCCCACGGACTGCCGCTTACAGAAGTTTGCCCTGTTTTAATGCCTTGAGTGTTATCAATATAGGCATGTTTGAAATCATTGAAAAGTAAATCTCCGTTTGTGGCACTTACACTTTCACCCATCCCCCATTTTTCGATGGTTTGTCCGATTAAAGCATCAAAATTATGACTCTCATTTAGTTTGAAGGTATAATTCAGCGTATTTTCAACAGAATATTGCCACCCGGAACTTCCACTTTGTTGAGCAGAAGAAACTTGTCTTTGGTCAGATGTAGAAAGCTTATAAGCCGGTTGATATTGACGGTATGAACTTGCGTTCATTTTGTAACCATATTGAGATTTAAATATCAAATTCTTAACAGGTTGTATTTGAAGATATGCAGCAATATTGAGGCCATAGTTTTTTGATTCGTTATAACCTCTGTTGTAAACCATGTTAGCTATGGGATTCGACATTAATGGTTCAAAAGAAGTTATGCCCGTATTGAAGTTTTGATAATAATTACCCGCATCGTCATATACAGGCATTATGGGCATTGCCCGAAGCATATTCGAAATATCATTCCAATACTGATTTCCGATTCCAATTCCGGATTTAGTGGTATAGAAATAGGTCATATTTTCTCCCACTTTTATAATATCCATATCATTGTTTTTATAAATGACATGGTCAGAATTAATACGAGCGGTAGTCCTGTTGAATTT
>JAKPPP010000024.1 GCA_029547265.1 Bacteroidota bacterium | reverse complement strand
GGCAGGTTCAGCCCATTTCGCTACTTCATTTGCGTACTCGTGAAAGTCAAGCGAAATAAACAGTTCCGTTATTTCTTCGGCATCGTAATCCGATTTGTGTCGCTCCCATTCTGCGAAGATCATGTCCGCAGCGGTTTGCTTCTGTTCGTCTGTTAGTCCTTTAGCCATTGCTCGAGTAGCGTTGTTAGTACTTCGGTTAGCGTTGTTTTGTTTTTCTTGACCTTCTTTAAGGCTCGTTTTTTCAAGGCTATATTGAGCCTGAATGTTGTGTGTGGTGTTTCTGCCATGTTATAACGTGCGTTACAGTCGCACCCCTGTTTTGATTATTGTTGATATTCTATATCTCTGATGTTTTCGATAACTTTCTCATCTGTATTTATGCTTAGTAAGTAATTACAACCTGCTGATGTTAATCTAAATGTGCTATCATTAAAGCTACTTTTATTACTAATTACAATAAATCCTTTTTGCAATAACTGAGATAAATACCCTTTTATCTGATTTTCAGATAACCCTTCACGGTTCATATATTTTACTACACCAAATTCGCACCCTGTTGCCCTTACGATTTCATTTAAACACGATGTTAACACTTTCGTTTCTGTTTGGTTTAGTTGTGTTGTAGTTCTCATGTTTTTTAGTTTTTGTTTGTTTTCGATATGCAAATATACAACGTATATACGTATATCCAACAAAGTAGTTGCAATTATTTTCTAACTAATTGATATTGTAGATAAAAACTTTCACGAACGGGCATAAAAAAGCCCCGTATTTCTACGAGGCTCTCGACAAACAAACTTACTTAATGGGACAAAACCTATGCAAATATACTACTTTCTTAACTTCCAATAGACCGATAGTGCAATAATTGCCCCGAAGATCCAAAAGAGGCGAAACTGCCACCTCTGAAACTTAGTAAATTCCCTATCCTGCAATACAATCTTAGTCCGCTCAATGTAGGTTACGTGGCTCTTAATACTGTCAATCTTCGCCTCTAATGAATCTATTGTAGCCTCACATATCAATTTACCATTCGCCACTCTGAGCGATGTTGTAACGCCTCGTTTCGTGGTTTTGATGATTGTAGTGTCGTGCTTCGATTTTAGTAGGTGTAAGATTGAATCTACATAAGCGAACGTACTAAATACATCCGTATCATGTACGATTACCGTGCTATCATGGTACACTACCGAATCGCGTACCGTTACCGATTCCGCTATCTGAGGGCATTTGCAAGATGATAGGCATAGTGCAATAAATACCGCTAAACCTATCAGCAACTCGATTGCCCAAACTTCGTTATAAGGTCGTGTTTTCATGTTTTTTATCAATATAATAATGTCCACTTATTAATTCAGGCATACCATTTGATTTCCATAGAAACTTATCGCATAGTAAGCTATCATAGTATTTTTTAGCTTTAGAAAGTCGAGTAAATTTTTTAGTCTTTTTATCTGTCCTTACTTCATATTCTCCTATCTCTTTAATATGCTCAACTCCGCATCCACCGTAATGTTCTAAAGTTTCCATTTTGCTTCGTTTTTACTTTACCCATCTCGTTATTTTTAACCCGTTCTTTTTAGCGTGTCTTTCCGCTCCTCGTTTTGCTGAGAATCTGCGAGTATAGAAGATTTCGGATGTGTATTCGAGTGCGTTTGTTTTCGCATCGTATAGGCGGAAGATATACTTTCCGTCCCCATTTCTGAAACGTCCTTCGGTTTCGATTGAGGCTTCTACTTTTTGTAGTTTATTCATGTTATATTTTTTTACCGTTAATATAATTTTTAACTAC
>JAKPPP010000018.1 GCA_029547265.1 Bacteroidota bacterium | reverse complement strand
ACTGTTTCTGGTTTCGGACAGTTTAACGACCCGCGTTTCTTTATAAGCACTTGGGAAGTATACAATAAAATTATGCCTCTTCCAGTTACGGAGAAAGTAGATATCATCATTTGCATTGGCCCTAATCCGGTCCATGCACGAGCTTGTGTTGCGAGCATCCGTAAATTTACAAAAGCTGATACTTACGATCTTCATTTCGTAGTTCATGAAGCTGATCGGGGAAAAATCACGGATTTGATTTCAGACGATGTTTATGTGCATACCCACCAAATGGAACTATTTAATTATTCTTTTGCTAATAATATCGTATTAAAGGATTCACACAATGACGTTGTTTTATTAAATGATGACACAGAGGTCACTGAAGGCTGGTTAGAGAAGCTACGTGTGGCTTCGAAGGGCGTATGTTTAACAGGAGCCCATACAGGATTTCAATGCTCGGGCAATCCGCAAATGTGGGGGGAAGGACCAATTCGGCTGACGAATTTTCCTGTAAACATGTTTTGTGCCTATATTCCCAAAAGAGTTAGAGAAGTTGTCGGATTATTAAATGAGGAATTTGAGTTCTATGGGGGCGAAGATGTCGATTACTCAATCCGGGCTCTCACGAATGGTTTCCCATTGGTAATTTCCGAGGCGTTCGTTTTACACAAAGATAACCAATCTTTTGGCGAAACGAAGGAAAAATTGATGATGCAGTCGGACCGGATCTTATTTGAGAAATATGCAGTCAGCGCTCCTTTTGACTTAAGTAGCTTCATTCCGAAAGTATCTGTAATTGTAACAACAAGAAATAGACCAAGTTTATTACAAACTGCCATCGAATCAATTGAGCAAATCGATTATCCAAATTTTGAAATTATTGTTGTGGACGACAATTCTGAGTCACAAACGATTAATCTCCTGTTCGAATTACAAGAAAAGTATAAAAATATAACGCAGCTTCGCGCCCCAATTAATGTTGGTTCGGCTGAAGCCAGAATATTGGGAGTGCAGATTGCAAA
>JAKPPP010000012.1 GCA_029547265.1 Bacteroidota bacterium | reverse complement strand
GGACCATGATACGTAATATCACCTCCACGATTGATCTTATAAAAAGTAGCTTCACGAGCTTTTAATACACTTTCATTAGCTAAAAGATGATGCGCTTCTCCACTCTTTCCCAAGGTAAATACATGAGGATGCTCACAGAACAAAAGAAAATGTCGAGGAGCATGTTTATCTTCTTCGGCTAATGTACGATTCTCGACTTTCTGACGAACAGTTTCATCTAAAATCTGCTCTTGCAAATCCCAGCATTGCTTATAATCAACTCTACCTAAATCGTGATATATTACGTGCTGCTTCATCTTAATTGTTCTTTTCAACCCAGTCGCCATGCTCACGAATCAAATCGATAAGTGCATCTACTGCTTCTGAAGCATCAATACTTTTAGTTACTACTTCTCTACCCTTGTACAAGGTTATCTTCCCTACTCCGGATCCCACATAACCGTAATCGGCATCTGCCATTTCTCCCGGACCATTAACGATACAGCCCATGATTCCGATTTTAATCCCTTTCAAATGATCGGTACGAGAACGAATCTTTGCTGTTGTTTCTTGAAGATCAAATAACGTTCTTCCGCAACTTGGACAACTAATATATTCTGTTTTTGAAATCCTCGTTCTAGCCGCTTGCAAAATTCCAAACCCTAAGCTATTGATCATTTGCGGTGATGCATTACCGTTAGCACGAATAAATACTCCATCGCCAAATCCATCGAGCAATAAACCACCTAAATCAGTGGAAGAATAAAGTTGCAAAGTGTCGTTCGAAATATCACTATATCCTCTCTCAATAATCACCGGATTTTTAATTTCGCCTTCGACCAGTGAAATAAAGGCTCTACGCAACGAAGGCATTGCATGCTCGTTAGTAGTATTTAAAATCAAAACAGCATTAGCCGGAAGTTTCTTCACATCAAAGTTACCACTACTGATCTCTTCACTTTCAACACGAATAAAATTCAGTGCAGCGTGTGTCTTTGATGCTATGAAGAAATCATTTCCTTCATACATTGGATAAAAGCGATCATTATCAGAATTATTCATCCAAACTGCCGCATTACAAATCACTCCCAATGTACCGGGAATTGCAAAATCCACTGTATGATTACCGGCATAGATAAAATCACAAGCTTGATCAGTCAAGTTCCATTTATCTGTTGGGACTGAATAGTTATACCCCACTGCAAATAACGAAGCCGCAGTAATTTTTTCATGTTTGCTATAATCAATAATTACTCGAGGCACTTCGTGTGCGCCCATATTCAACACTTCAAAAGACTCTCTTCTTTTATATTCAAATGGAGAGTACGGTAATCCGTGAACGTTAGGAAGACCAATTGTATCTTTTTTTGAAACACTTAAAGTGTTCTTTAATTCCCCAATTGGATTATGGTTAGCACGATTATTATATCGCCCTACTAAAGCGCGTGCCACAGGAATTTCGAATTCAGGATCTTCCGTTAACGATACACGAACAGTATCACCGATTCCATCTTCTAATAAAGTCCCGATGCCTTCGGCCGATTTAATTCGCCCATCTTCACCCTCACCGGCTTCTGTAACTCCCAAGTGAAGCGGATAATTCATATTCTCTTCTTTCATCCTAGCAATTAACAAGCGATAAGCTTGCACCATCACCTGAGGATTACTCGATTTCATACTCAACACTAAATTGTAATAGTTCTGCGATTCACAGATCCTCAAAAACTCTAAAGCCGATTCTACCATACCGTGAGCAGTATCGCCATAACGGCTCATAATACGATCACTCAACGAACCATGGTTGGTACCAATTCTCATTGCAGTACCATACTCTTTGCAAATCTTCACTAAAGGAATAAATCGCTCACGAATTCGGCTTAACTCAGCTTCGTATTCGTTGTTGGTATATTCAATAAACTCGAATCTCTTTTTGTCGGCAAAGTTACCCGGATTGATACGCACCTTCTCCACTATTCGCGCAGCCACTTCTGCCGCGTTCGGCGTAAAATGAATATCAGCAATCAACGGTGTTTTATAGCCGCGTTTGCGAAGCTCCGCTTTGATATTCTCAAGGTTCTTTGCTTCATTGATACTTGGCGCTGTGATACGTACAAATTCGCAGCCTGCTTCAATCATACGAATCGACTGCTCTACTGTAGCCATGGTATTCATGGTGTCGGTAGTGGTCATGCTTTGAACACGAATCGGATTGTTACCGCCTAAAGCAACATCACCAATAAAAACCTCACGTGTAAGTAAGCGTTGGTAACGAGTTAAACTATTGCAGTAAATGCCGGAGAGTTGAGAAGATTCCATTGGTGCAAAGATAAGGTTTTCGGTACGGAATACTAAACAACAAAACTAAGGGTCTATTGTTTAATTTTCTCGGTTTGTGCTAAAATAGAAACGGCCCGTCAACCTACGAGCCGTTTTACACTTATTTAGATTCTTCTTTCGGAGCATCTTTGAGCATCACGAAGTAATCATTTATTGGATCCAGTACATAATCAATCCATCCGTTACCATGCTTATCTGCCTCTTCTTGAGATGGGAAGTCGCTATGAATTAGCACAACATCAGTTCCTGCAGCATGACTTTTGAATTTCATAGAAACAACCGAAGGTTTAGTTCGTTTATCCCATTCTTCAGGTTTCCAAGTATAACCTAATTCTTGGCCGGGCTTATATTCTGTAACCTTTCCCTTAACCCAGCCGTCGAACAATTCAAAATGTCCGTCGATTTTATTCTCTACCACTGCCAATCCTCCTCCCCATGCGGCAATAATGCCTGAATCGGTTAACGCCTCAAACACTTGTTCAGGTGTTGCATAAACGATATACGTTGTCTTGAATGAATAGCTAACGGCCATGTGTATACTAAATTATTTAACGAATGATATACGGTTTTGGAATTCTTTATCTCCAATGGTTATTTTCAAGAGGTAAATTCCGTTTTTATTGTTTGCATTTATCACATATTGATGATCTCCCGCAATGGCCGTTGCATTTACGGCATCATCTACTAAACGTCCTGCCATATCGAATACTTGCATTTTCACCGCATCTGTTTTCGAAGTCGTAAAGCTTACAGCGATATCACCTTTCGAAGGATTCGGGAATGCTCTAAAATTAAATTCTTCAGCTAACTGTTCATTGATTCCTACAACATTTCCACTAATATTAATATCGTCGATGTAGATATTATTGCCTACATAATTTACGAATTCGAAGCGTGCTCTAACACTTGGTTTTCCACTAAATGTAGAAGTAGTCAAATTGATAGTTTCAGTTCTCCATTGAGAAGAAGTAGGCGAAAAAGCTGCGGTTGTAGCCGGCGCTGTGGCAAGGGCTGATCCCAATTTAAGATATCGTTGTGACCATAATATTCCGCAATTATTTGTAAAGTAAACATGTAATTCTGAAGAATCGTTGGCATTCTTTGGAGCAAACGCAACTTTAAAACTAAATTGAGTTCCGCTTACATTCGACAAATCGAAGGTTGGAGTAATAAGTTGATCAATACTTCCTGACCCATTTCCTGCTTGATTTACCAATCTCATAGACTTTGTTCCTGTGGCAGCAGCTGCAGAAGTAACAGCCCAAGCATTATTGTTATTCTCATTAATCACTTCCCACTCATTTCCGGGAACCGAAGTAGTTTCAAAACTTTCGTTAAAAGGAATAACATTTGTTCCTGGAGTTGGCAAAACATGTACTAACGCAGTTCTTGTTAATGTGTCGTTACCTAAGGAATTTGATACAGCAAGTTGCACATCATAAACACCGGGAACAGTATAAAGCACTACAGCAGTAGCTGCAGTATCTGTTGCCGGAGATCCACCGGGGAATGTCCAAGTACGACTTGTAATTGATCCATTCCAAGATACATCATCAAATGATACTGACGTACCTGCACAGATATAGATATCCTTGCTTACAAAATCAGCTACCGGAGCACATGGAGCCACAATGTGACCGCTTTCTGTCCCTGTTGCGATCAAATTCGCCGAAGAAACCAAATTATCTCGACCACCTGCATTAACTTGCAAAGCGAGTTGCATTTCATCCACTTGACCTTGGGTAAACATTTTATGACAACTTGCATAGTCCATATAATTCTGAACATTATCGATTGCACCACAAGTACTTTGTGCAGTATTACAAGAAAAGTTTGCAACTCCTACAGTGTTGGGAGTGTCGAAAATTCCGTCGTCAATTCCGCAATTAGATGCCAAGCCGGGAGTATTACTAGATCCCCATGTATGCGGTAAGTTTAACCAATGTCCAACTTCATGTGATAAAGATCGTTCTGTATAATTTGACGAATTTGCCGTACCGAAACTACCTGTATAATCATGACGCATTACAATCCCGTCGATATTAGAAGCAATCCCGGGATAATATGCGTAACCCGCAGCACCGCTAGCGATATTTTTAACCACCCAGATATTTAAATATTTTTCGCAAGGCCAATCGATTAGCGCTTTCACATTATCTGATGCTACATTAGTAAGTTCAGTATAAGTACGAGTAATGCCATCGGTACAATTTCCACTCGGATCGATGTTTGCAAGTTCAAATCCTATTTCAGCATTTCCAAAAATCGGTTGAAACAAAGGAATTACATCACCTGTATCCGGATTTAATTTTTGGAATGAAAGATTCAAACTATTTACTGCATCTTGAATTTGAGCTTTACTAATATTCTCAGATCCATAAGTATGCATTACATGAAAAACAACGGGAATCTTATATTGCACAACGCCTGTAGCTGAAACCACTTTTGATCCCGGTAATTTTCTAAGTGTATTGGGATTGTGAATTGCTAATCGACGTATCGCCGCTAATGGATCAGCTTTTACAGCTTGCTCCCACATTTCTTCAGTCGCACACGATCGATATGCTTGCGATTGCGCCATCAACGCTGTGCCCATAAGCATCAGCATACATGAAACTAATATTTTTTTCATTGAATTGTTTTGTATGTGTTTAAATTCAAAACCCCGGCAAAAATACCGGGGCATGAAATTTTTTCTTACTCTATATTAACGAATAACAACCTTTTTAGTGATAGCGCGATCACCAAATGAAAGGCGAACCATATAAACTCCGGCTTCTAAATTATTATTGAATTGATATTGATGATCGCCTGCACTTAAATTATCACTAAATGTACTTACAATACGACCTTGAATATCTAACACCTCAATTTTCACATCACTTTGTGCAAGCATTGAGAAATCAACATATGTTACTCCTTTTGAAGGATTAGGATGTATGTTCATTCCTGCATTTTCAACATTTAAATCTTCAGACAAACCTACAGTTCCATTCAAGTTAATATTATCTAGGTATAAATTATTAGATGACTCATGATTAAATTCAATTCTAAATCTCACATTCGGTTTGTTAGCAACATTATTCCCAAAACTTACTGTCTCATTTCTCCATTGTGAAGAATTAGGAATAAAGTTACCCGTAACAAATCCTGTTGTAGTTTGTAATGGCAATCCTTGAATTGCTTTTCGCAATGTCCAAGTTTGCCCACAGTTAGTTGAATAGTACACAACAAAACGATCTAATGTGGTATCACGTAAAGCACAAGCAATATCAAACGTCATGGTTGGATTAGTGATATTGGTGAAATCAAACATAGGAGTAATGAATTCATCCGGGCCTTTATCGTTTGATTGATATCCTGTTGTAGAATTATAAGTATTAGAAATATAAATCGATTTTGTTCCACCGTTCGCGGCGATAGAAGTAGTTTGCCATGTAGTACCTCCATTTGCATTTATAGCATAATAATCGTTAAATGGCCAAGTTCCATTTTCAAACCCTTCGGAAAAACCGATTGGGCTAATAGAATTTCCTGACGCACTCACTACAACTTTTCCGGTAATTGTTTTTGTTGTTGTTCCTGCAGTATTTGTTACTGATAATGACACATCGTATACTCCTGCAGTAAGATACTGCACTGTAGGATTTGCTGATGTATCTGTGGCTGGTGATCCTCCGGTGAAAGTCCAAACTCTAGAATCAACTGGTCCACCCCATGAGCCATCAGTAAATTGAATGCTGGTTCCTTCGCAAATAAACAATGGGCGCGGAATAAAGTCGGCATGAGGAGCGCATGTAACTGCTGGCGTACCGTCAGTTCCGGTTGCAATTAAGTTCGCACTCGACCATAAATTATTTCTTCCGCTTAATGTTGATGCTAATGTAGCGTTCATTCTTTGCGATTGCCCAATTGAAAACATATTTTGGCAAGGACCATTAGTATAGTCCATGTAATTTGTAAACATATCACCATTTGGAGAATTTCCTGAACAGTTTGTTACATGTGGCCATGAAGGACAAGTAGAGAGATTTGCTGATTCTT
This sequence comes from Bacteroidota bacterium, assembly GCA_029547265.1. Taxonomy (GTDB): domain Bacteria; phylum Bacteroidota; class Bacteroidia; order AKYH767-A; family OLB10; genus CAINEC01. The sequence goes on along the minus strand of JAKPPP010000012.1, from coordinate 4,069 downwards.
GAGTAGGAGTATCTGTAACAAAATCGTTTCCACAAGTTGCATCTCCCCAAATATGGCGAAGATTTAACCAGTGACCAACCTCATGAGTTGCTGTTCTACCTGCACCTCCTGTAGATGCTGCAGCTCCAATAGTTCCCATGTAATCATACTTAATAACAACACCATCAGTTGAGTCAGCTCCTCCCGGAAATTGAGCAAAACCAATAACCGTTCCAGGAGAACCATTCGTATTAGCAATACTACTCACGATCCACATATTTAAATATTTGTCACGAGGCCAGCAACTTAAAGGCTTAACATTATTTCGCGCATTAAAAGTCAAAGGAGTATAAATACGCTCGATTCCGTTTGTGCAATTTCCGTTAGGATCTAATTGCGCCATTCTAAATTCAATACCTACATCAGCTCCTAAAGGTTTAAAAACTGCAGGCGTATTAACAGTATCTGCGTTTAAACGACGATAGTCTTCGTTCAATACACGAATCTGATCTAAGATTTGAGCATCGCTGATGTTTTCAGGTCCGCCATAATGCATCACGTGTACAACAACCGGAATAATTTTAGTCGTACCGGCATTTCTGCTTGAAGCATTACTATGTGAATAAGCCTCAGTGAATTTCTCAAGATTTTCGCGATTTTTTTGAACCTGCGGATCTTTGGCAGCGGCTTCTTGGAACATTATTTCTGAAAGACACTTATCGTGCGATAATTGTGCCTTAGCCACAGGAAGAAATGCTGCCAGTGTAAGCAGGGTAACAGTAAACAGTTTTTTCATAGTTGAAGGGGGACTTGTTTTGAGGCTACTAATTTACAAAATCGCACTCTATTTTTCATGAAAAAGCCCCCTGCTTTCGGCAGAGGGCTTAATTTTACCTATGAATTACATTATTCCCTAGACATTTCTCAATTCTGCCATACGGGCCTTCAATTTCCCGATTTCTTCTTTTGCTTGCTGGATTTTTTGCTCATACTCTTCTTTTAATGCATTGGCATTCTTAGAGTTAGCAAAGAAACCAAGGTTGTTTTCCCATACTTGAACTTCACTATTGAGCTTTTCTACACGACTACGAAGATTGCGTGATTCGTCGTCTCCGCCACCAGATTGCTGATTACTTCTTGCCGGACGATCCTGACGCTCAGGGCGTTCCGATCTTTCAGGACGATCACCGCGCGGTTTGTACGATTGACGATACTCTGGTTTCGCTTTCAAAGTATCAAAATGTACCTGAATCGCATTTCTGAATCGGTTTTGAATCCCGTCTTTCTCTTTTAATGGAACTAGTCCGATTTCAGTAAAGCTTCTTTGGAACGCTTTTAGCTGATCTAAGGCTTCATTCGGATCGGCAGGCATTTCAAATTTCTCAACTTGAGCAATTAACTCATTCTTCTTAATCAGATTCTCGCCTTGAACTTGATCTTGAGCAGCGAAATTGGCGGTTTTTCGAGCAAAAAACTCATCGCAAACTGCTTTAAAGCGTTGCCATATTTTTTCGTTTTTCTCACCAGCAGGTCCAATTTTTTTCCATTCCTGTTGTAAGCGAATCAACTCTTGAGTAGTAGATTTCCAGTCGCTGCTTTCTTTCAATGCTTCAGCCTGAATACATAATTCAGTTTTGCTTTGAAGATTTGTAGCATATTCTTGCTTCTTCGCTTTATAGTAATTGTCTTTATTTTTGAAGAACTGATCGCAAGTCGATTTAAACTGTTGCCAAATCGATTCGTTGCTCTCTTTTGGAGTTGGTCCGATTTTTCTCCACTCTGTTTGTAATTCTAATAAGCGTTGAAGTCCTTCTTGCCACTGAGTGTGCTTCTCGAATTTCTCTGCAACAATAGCAACAGCTTTCTCAAGCAAGGCCGTTTTACCTGCTAAGTTAGTTTCAAATTGCTGACGTTGACCATCGAGGTAAGAACGCTTATTATCGTAGATCTTATCTACTGCAGCCTTAAAGCGAACCCAAACTTCTGTTCTCTTCTCACGAGGCACTGCTCCAATCTCTCGCCACTTATGTTGCAACGATTGAATTTCAAGCAACGCTTTATTCAACGATGGCTCTAAGAACATTTCTTCAGCACGCTCGCATAATTGCAATTTCATCTCGAGATTTTTCTTCATCTCTAAATCTTGCAATTCGCGATTCAACTTAATGAATTCATAGAAACGGTCGCTGTATAATTTATACGTCATCCATAAGTCATTCACGTTTTGAGGCGGAACCGGACCTATACTTCTCCATTTCGCTTGTAAATCGTGGAATTCATTGAATGCTTTCGACATATCTTCTTCCTTCTGAAGAATTGCTTTCATCTGAAGAAGAATATCGTTCTTTAACTTTAAGTTTCCTTGACGGATTTTTTCTTGACCCAATACAAATTCAGAGCGACGCTTTTGGAAATGCTTATACGCTTCAAAGAATTTTGCTTCAATAGGATCTTGATACTCGAACTCTTCCTTTATTCCACCATCTTCTAAAAATTTAGCGAGGGCAGAGTCGCGTTCGTGATTGAAAATAGCTTGAAAGGCATCGCGGGCAGCTTGAACCCTATTCTTTACTGTATTTACATCGTTTTCCTTGCTGAATGCTTCCATTTTAGCACACAACTCGTCTTTACTCAACTGACCAAAATCTTCTATTGGCTCAGCTTCCATTTCCTCATGGATTTCAGGTGCGATTTCCTGAAGATGTTTTTCTTCGTCGTGATGTACTTCTGCTGTCACAACTTCAGCTTTTGGTTCTTCGGCTGTTGCCGGTTCAATGCTTTCGGGAGCTGCTGCTGCAGACTCAGCATTCACGCTTTCTAGTTCGTTTGCAGCTTCATTTTCAGGCTGCGTAGGATTCACAGAGTTGCTTTCCATATCATTCTTGTTAGTTCAGCTCCTAGAGGAGCTCTGAGGTATATTACATTAATAATTAGTACACGACATGCGATAAAAACGGCTCACCAATTTGGGAGCCGTTATGACAAATATACAACGATTTGGAGGTCAACGCAAGTGGTTAGGGTAAAGAAATAGCTAATTTTTACTACGATTTGGCAATTTTCTATTTTATAAAGGGCAATTCAGGGAATTTGTTCTTGCCGCTCACCGACTTTTTTATAATTGAAGTTGTTACAACAATTAATCCGCTAAACATCATAATGGCGGCTAAAAACAAACTTTCATTTGTAAGAGGAAGCCCTACAATGTTTAACCATGAGAGTCCTTGCAATACTAAAACAATTTCATTCAAAATAAACCCTCCTAAAAAAATCAAAAGCCCTTTGTTTAATTTTTTACTCATTAACATGATTCTTTCCTTTATCAAGTAATGAAAAATGTAAAATGATACGACGCCAATCAACACTAAATGTAGGTATGCAATAATTACAGGCCTTATCCCAAATGCATATTGATCGAGTGATGGAACTAATATCAAAATTTGAAGAACTCCTTTAATCAAGATGGCGAAGGTAAAGATGCTCTTTATCGGAATTTTTATTCTACTGTTTAAAATTAGCGGCGGTCCATTTCCTTCTTTTGTATTTCGCAGAAAAGAGATGAAGACTAATAACTGCATAATTACAATCGCAAATAATACTATACCTAACATATTCTGCTTGTCTATCCATGGTAACGATAAAAACAATGTCATTACAGCAGCAACAATTAGAACATTAAAATTTCTATTGAAGTCAAAGTTCTCGGTTTGCTTTGCAATGTGCTCGTTCAATGTTCCCAATATCACAAACAAAAACCATCCGTTATATTGAAAGTGTAAATAGTAAAAAACAGCGCCCATCAAATAATCTTGATTTGCTGAATGACTTACCATCATAAATGCAAGTGAAAAAGGACCTAGTGATGAAATTACATTAAATAATAATGCTGCATAAAAATATTTCTTGGTGACAGCATGTATATTGCTTTCTTTAATTAGCGGATACACACTGAATGCAAACCAATAAGAAACTAAAATAGATGCCGTACTAAAAATGATTGAATACATTGCATAACCTTGCAATGCGAACGAAATTAACATGCCATAGGCTGTAATTAAATTCAAGACAAATATCTTTTCGAATTTTTTAA
>JAKPPP010000408.1 GCA_029547265.1 Bacteroidota bacterium | reverse complement strand
TCTGATAGGCTGATAAATATCAATGATGTATTTTCCTGCATAGTCAATAATGTACTGTGCTATTGTCGGATCATATTTGTTACCAACGTCCGATAATTCATTCCAAATTGGAACGGTATTAACGGATGGTGTTGCAAATGGTACGATTGCAGTTGTTAATTTATTTAATTTTACATAAGCGTTATTTATCTCTAAATCAGCCTGTTTAGGATAGTCATTTGCAAATGGTAAAATCTTCTTTTTGAAATCATCGGTAAATATTAAATCACTCTCCAATGTCCACCCTGCGCCCTCTGTGATTCGCTTAATCAACTCCCAAATAAATACCGATGGGTATTGTTTTCGTACGTCAATATCACGTGAATTAATAGGCAAATTACCATCTTGAACGGCTACAAATGTCGGACTAATTGCACTACCGTAAATAGTACTCATTCCTCCGATGTCCCAATGCTTACCACCGTTCGACTTTACTAAGTCAATATCGGTTGTGTCTAAATCTTGTAAGGACTTATCTTGTATCGCATCAGCAAAATTGATGAATCCCGAATATACATTCAATCCGTACTCATTCCCTGCCTCGATGACATTCAACAATGCATCCCCGTCAATCAATGCACCACGTGAATACACTCTGCAATTTTGCACTCTGTATGGTATTGCACTTAACGAGGTTAATGATGAAGCGTTGCCTAATATCTCATCATTACGGTCTGAACGTACCGCCTTAAATCCGTTCGAGTAGGATGATTGACGTGAGGCAAATTCGCCTAAATCGTTCGCCTGAAAAGTCATAGCGATTACTTGCTTTTCGGACAAATCTAACTTATCGGTATCGATGTATATTTCCATTAGTTCGCAACTGAATAAGTGTCGGGTAATTCGATTGTAATCTCAACAGGTATATTTTTTGCACGTGTATCAATCTTAAATCCTTTCGGTACGATTCTTACACGTAGCCATTTATTCGTATCAACCAACATCATCACACAAGGACTACGCTCAATGCCTTTCATTCCGCTTAGTTGCTTTTGTCCGATGATTGCTCCCATTGTCATTCGTGTCGTTTGTTGACTTACCGTTATTGATTCACGTCCGATTGCAGTTGATAGTTCGATAGGCTCAGTAGTGAAGTCCGCTAGTTGTTTAGCCGTTGTTTCCACTTCTTGACGATTTTGGAATAGGAAATAATCCCACCTTCCTAAATGATTACGCCATTTGAGATATACAGGCAATCGATACCCTCCACACGCTACATCATACATCACATTCAATCGTTCGATAATCTCGAATACTGAACCCTCCGCTCCTGCCTCTCCTACTACATAACCATCAGCTACATAATCCAAATCACTATACAAACTA
>JAKPPP010000402.1 GCA_029547265.1 Bacteroidota bacterium | reverse complement strand
AACATCGTTGATGTTGTTAGTTACGAAGGTGATTGCATCGCTCCTTACCTTGAAGGTTCAGGTGTTCCTGTAGCTCAAAGCGATACTATCGTTTTCACTACTGTTTCTCCTAACTCTCCTAATAACTTTATCAGCATTGGTCGTTTCCCTGACGGAACAGATTCAAACAATAACTCAGCTGATTTCAACCATATGTGTTCAACTCCGGGTGCAGCAAACGTAGCTAATGCTAACAACTGTTCTACAGGGTTAACTCAAGTGACTAAGAATGCAACTATCCAAGTTTATCCAAATCCTTCTCGCGGAATCGTTAACATCGATTTAAGCAAAGAAAGTCTTAAAGGAGTAATACTTCATGTAGTAGACATGTTAGGTAAAGAAGTTAAAACTGTTGATTTAGGTAACTTCAACTCTATCTATTCAATGGATATGTCGAACTTACACCGTGGAATCTATTTCATTAAAATAGAATCTGCTACAGGTGTTTCAGTTCACCGTATCGAATTATCGAAATAATCAGATTAAAGATATTTGTAAGGGCTGTACCTTTGGTACGGCCTTTTTTTTTGCCGTTTTCAGAATTGTGTCATTTTTCTTGGAAATCAATCGACAGCCTATTTTAAATTCATTCTTTAATCAAGCCAAATAAGTACTTTCGAGAAGAGCTTATTTATGCGGGAAGGCAAGCATATTAGCCCAAAAGACAAATAAAATTGATTTAGAGCTTGAATTTACGTTTGCTCATAAGCCAATAGATTCTGCCCGTTATTATACGCCGTTTACCAAATTAAACCTAGCCAATTGTCAGGGACGATCTATTTTGCATTCATCAGAACTCAAAACACTATGATCAAGAATATTCCACCTGCAGAGCAATTTAATGTACTTACCTTTGACGAGAAAGCTTGGCACGTTTGGCATCATGCAACATTTATGATTGTACGTCAAAATAGCCAATACCGAGTAAACCTATATTACATGAACGGATATTATATTCAACTATGGTATCATGTGAAAAGAAATAGAATAGATAAAATT
>JAKPPP010000376.1 GCA_029547265.1 Bacteroidota bacterium | reverse complement strand
GGTACTTCTCAAACCTACGGGCCATTTCCTTCTACAGGAGCTGCAAATAATCTTCATGGCTCTGCACTTAACGCTACAGATGATACATTATATGTTACTTACCAAGAGTCGAGTAAATTGGTGAAAATCCCTATTGCTTCTCCGGCCGATTATGAAGATGTAAATTTAAATCCACTGGGCCCCGATTTCTCTTCAGTAGCATTGAAGCCACATGAAGTAATATTTAGTCCCGATTACAGTAAATACTTCGTTACTTGTCAAGATGTAAATCAAGTTCGTGTTTTTGATACGCATACCGATCAATTATTAAAAGTAATTCCTGTAGGAGTTTACCCTTTGGAATTCGGAATGGCAGCAGCTCAAAATTTATTGTTTGTTACGAATATGGAGGACACTTATTTTCCGAATATGCGTGGATCAGTAAGTGCTATTGATATGGTGAATCTAACAGAAGTAAAAAGAATAATTGTCGGATGGCAACCACATGGCATTGCTGTTGATCCCGATAAAAATATTGTGATTGTAGCGAATAGAAATTTCACCGGGGGACCGGCACCACATCATGCTGCATCATGCGCAGGTAAAAACGGATATTTAAGTATTATCAATATTAACACTCTCGAGAAAGATCCATATTTCAAACCTGAAATGTCGGTAGATCCTTATTCGGTTGCTGTGAAACGGTAAACACTATTTTGGATAAAGCCATAATCATTTTCGACGGCGTATGTAATTTTTGTTCGCGAACAGTCGACATTATTATTAAGGCTGATCATGACGATCATTTTCGTTTTGTTGCATCTCAAACGGAATCGGGGAGAGCATTGTTATCAAAATACGGAATCACGGAAGTGACGTCGGTATGCTTGATACAAAATGAAAACGTTTATTTGAAGTCGGATGCGGCGCTTGAAATTGCACGAAGATTATCTATCCCATGGCGATGGTTCGCGGTACTAAAAGTAGTCCCTCTCAGATTACGCGATGCTGTTTACTCGTTTATCGCTGCGCGACGATACCGATGGTTTGGGAAACGAGAAAGCTGTAAAGTGCCTGATGAAAAATACAGATCGAAGTTTATAGAATAAAAAAAAGGTGTCTGATTAGACACCTTTTTTTATTTGTATGATTTCCGAAGAATTACTTCACCGTTTCTTGCATTCTGTCTAATACCGACATAACTTCCTTAACAGCTACTGCAGATTTGTCAAGCAAATCTTTTTCGTCAGCATTCAATTGAAGTTCGATGATTTCTTCGATACCGTTTTTACCTAATTTAACAGGAACTCCAAGGTATACATCTTTCAATCCGTATTCGCCTTGTAACCATGCGCACACAGGGTAGATACGTTTCTGATCGCGAACGATAGCTTCAACCATTTGCGCAGCAGCAGCACCCGGTGCATACCATGCTGATGTTCCCATCAAGTTTACTAATTCACCACCACCAACTTTCGTACGTTGTACGATAGCTTCTAATTTATCAGCAGCGATTAATTCAGTTACAGGGATACCTGATACTGTAGTATAACGAGGAAGTGGAACCATTGTATCTCCATGTCCACCCATAAGGATAGCTTGGATATCTTTCGGAGAGCAATCTAATGCCTCAGCAAGGAAAGCACGGTAGCGAGCAGTATCGAGGATACCGGCCATACCGAATACTTTCTTAGGATCGTGACCTGATGTTAAATAAGCGCAATAAGTCATTACATCAAGAGGATTACTCACCACGATGATAATGGCATTAGGAGAATATTTAACGATATTTTCTGTAACAGATTTAACGATACCTGCATTTGTCGCGATAAGATCGTCGCGGCTCATGCCCGGTTTACGCGGAAGACCTGAAGTGATAACTACAACTTCCGAACCGGCAGTAGCAGCATAATCATTCGTCACACCTTTAACGCGTGTATCGTATAAATTAATTGGCGCAGTTTGCCAGATATCGAGTGATTTACCTTCTGCTGTACCTTCTTTGATATCTAACAGGATAACCTCGTTGGCAAGTTCCTTGTGGGCAATTACATTGGCGCAAGTGGCTCCCACGTTGCCGGCGCCTACAACTGTAACTTTCATTGTCGTAAAGCTTTATTTTATGTTGCGGCGAAGGTATGAAAAACACAACGTTCTATCATAAGATTTTTGTCACTAAAATTGGAAAACTTGATCAACGGGGATAAAGTTGTGTTTAAAGGCCTATTTTTATTCCTGTTCGGGAGGGGCTTAAAAGCAGAAAAGGCCACCCGAGGGCAGCCTTTTTCCGTTATTGTTAATGCTTAAGCGTCAACTTTCGCATATTTTGCATTTTTCTCGATGAATTCTCTACGTGGAGGAACTTCATCGCCCATAAGCATTGAGAAGATACGATCTGCTTCTGCCGCGCTCTCAATCGTTACTTGGCGTAATGTGCGAGTGTCGGGGCGCATGGTTGTCGACCATAACTGCTCTGCATTCATCTCTCCAAGACCTTTATAACGTTGGATACCTACGGTAGATTCTTTTCCTTCAGGTGCCATGCGTTTTACGGCTGCGATACGTTGCTCGTCAGTCCAGCAATATTCTTCTTCTTTTCCTTTTTTCACGAGGTAAAGAGGAGGAGTGGCGATGTAGATATATCCGTTCTCGATCAACTCTTTCATGTGGCGGAAGAAGAACGTTAAGATAAGTGTTGTAATGTGGCTACCATCCACATCGGCATCGGTCATGATAACGATTTTATGGTAACGTAACTTATCAATATTCAAAGCTCTTTCATCTTCAGCAGTTCCTTTGCTTACGCCCATAGCGGTAAACATATTGCGAATCTCTTCGTTGTCGAAGATCTTATGATCCATTGCTTTCTCTACATTCAGGATTTTACCTCTGAGTGGAAGGATAGCTTGGAAGTTACGGTCGCGGCCCTGCTTAGCAGTACCACCCGCCGAATCTCCCTCGACAAGGAATAATTCACATTTACCCGGTTCACGTTCTGAGCAATCGCTTAGTTTTCCCGGTAATCCTGATCCTGTGAAAGCGCCTTTACGTTGCACCATTTCACGAGCCTTACGTGCTGCGTGACGCGCTGTAGCAGCAAGGATTACTTTATTAACGATAAAACGAGCTTCACGAGGATGTTCTTCGAGGTACATGCCAAGCATTTCTGCTACCGCCTGATCTACGGCACCCATTACCTCGTTATTACCGAGTTTAGTTTTCGTCTGACCTTCGAATTGTGGCTCTTGTACTTTAACAGAGATAACCGCTGTTAATCCCTCGCGGAAGTCATCACCGCTGATATCGAATTTCAGCTTCGCTAACAAACCTTCTTTATCGGCATACGATTTCAAAGTACGTGTTAAAGCGCGACGGAATCCTGCAAGGTGAGTACCACCTTCGTGGGTATTGATATTGTTAACGTAAGAGTGAACGTTTTCGTTAAAAGAAGTGTTGTAGCTCATTGCTACTTCTACAGGAATATTGCTTTTTTCGCCTTCCATGTAAATCACGTCTTCCATTAATTTCTCGCGAGTAGAATCGAGGAATTCTACGAACTCCACTAATCCGCGTTCAGAAAGGAAACGATCTGAATTCACCGGATTGTTTTCTGCGTCAAGTTCACGAAGATCTGTGATGTTAATGCAGATACCTTTATTCAGGTAAGAAAGCTCACGCATACGAGTTGCCAACGTATCGTAAGTGTAAACAGTAGTAGTGAAAATTGAATCATCCGGCTTGAAAGTAACTTCAGTTCCGGTGCGATCTGTTTCACCAATAATTTTAGCAGGATATAATGGCTTTCCGATGCTGAATTCCTGTTGCCAGATTTTTCCGCCACGGTGAATAACAGCACTTAAATGAGTAGAAAGAGCGTTAACGCAACTAACACCCACACCGTGCAATCCGCCCGATACTTTATAAGAATCTTTGTCGAATTTACCTCCGGCATGAAGTACCGTCATTACAACTTCTAATGCTGATCTTCCTTCCTTGTGGTGCATGTCGGTAGGGATACCGCGACCATCATCTTTTACTGTAATACTATTATCGGGATTGATGAAAACATCGATGTTTTTACAGTGACCTGCTAGGGCCTCATCGATCGAGTTATCTACAACCTCATATACTAAGTGGTGGAGTCCTTTTACGCCGATATCTCCGATATACATGGCAGGACGCTTACGAACTGCCTCGAGACCTTCCAGTACCTGAATACTGTCGGCCGAATAATCGTTATTTTGTGGTTCTTTTTCTAGCAATTGATCGCTCATTATCAGAATGTTATGCAATTTTGGTTAAAACTTAACAAAGATAGTAAAAAAGCCGCTTCAAATCGAAGGAAAATTTGAACTGTTAATAAGTTCAATACCTGTTAATTAATTTTTCGAAATGAAGTGGTTTTTACGGCCTCAGGCGACATTAAAACGGGCGGTTGTCGCTTTTAGTGCTTCGAGGCCTTTAAAATACGTTAAATTTAAAATCGACCGTTTAAAGGCATACCTATTATATAGGTAATGAGGGTAAATGCCGAAAACAGTGAATGAAGTCGTGCTGTTTTCGGTCTAATTTATTGCAAATCAATTAGCTATACAGCTTTTAAGTAGGCCTTTAAAGCTATATTTCGTTTGATTAAATAAGATTCCTCTCTTATTTAATAGTATAGCGTATCGATAATCCCGCTTCATCACCCCAAAATCCTGAGTAACCAACCAGGTTAATTGCCGGTTTCCAGTCTAGAGCAAGGTTCAACGGAATTTCATCAAAAGTATATTCAAGACCGATTTGTCCGTCGAGACCGAATACCCCGTAATTTCTTTCATTATCCCACCAAGGGTTATAACGACCGTTCCAGAATCCCAAGTGAGCACCTACTCCCATATAAAATCGGAATCCCGGTTCAGGGAAAACAGGATAGTTTACTTGATAGAGTCCTGTGATGTTGAATCCATGCCACCTCGTAGCTAAGATTCCTTCAACACTCGACTTGTCGTCGAAATTATGTTTTACAGTGATGCCTGCTCCGGGAATACAGCGTAAGCCGATTGCAGTTTTGTATTCATGTTGAGCTTGAAGTGCGTTGCAAATCAATAATAAGGCGAACAGAATGGAAAAGGATTTTTTCATGGGGGTGCAATTTTAGTCAATCTTAAGGTATTCCGAACTTTAAAAAGATGAATTTTCGAAAAATATTTCAACGAGTTCCCGAATTATTGAGTTTAGAACGGGATTATTCGTCTGAATATTGAGTGTTTTCGCCGAAACTACTTTTCAACAATTGCGTGAATTTTGTCAATATATTTGCAATCGACTGTAAATCAGTGCCAAACGACTTTTAACGAAAGATGCATATCATTTTTTCAATTTGAAATTATTTGTTTCCTTTGTCCTTCTGTGAAACTGTTAACTCACGTTCCCTTATGATTAAGAAAACCTTAAGCCTGCTATTGGTCTTTTCATTGGCCATTGTATGCAGTTTTGCTGCTGACAAATCTCCAAAAACGCCAAAGTCGAAGACTCAGAAGGCAGACAAGTTTTTCAACACGGGGCAGTACTATACTGCTTCGACCTTGTACAAAAAAGCGTATGCGAAGTTTAAAAAGAACGACCAGAAAGGTTGGGCTGCATATCGCGCCGGAGAGTGTGCTCGCATGACAAACAACAATGTTGAAGCCGAAGATTGGTATGGAAAAGCTGTAAAAGCGAAATACAAAGATCCTTCTGCGACTTTGCATTATGCTGATGCATTAAAAGCTAATGGCAAGTATGCTGAAGCTATTGCGCAGTACAATGCTTATAAAGAGAAGAATGGAGCTGATGCTCGTGTTGCTTCATTGATTAAGTCAAGCGAAGATGCTCAGGCATGGGTAGACAAACCTACTCGTACAAGAGTTGAAAACGTTGCTGCTTTAAATACGAAATACTATGACTTTGCTGTATGTGAAAACCCTACAGTAAAAGGAAGTCTTGTATTTACTTCTTCTCGTGAAGAAGCATCAGGAACTAAAAATGATAACTGGTATGGCGAGAAGTTCTTCGATTTATTCCAGTCGTCAATGGACAACAATGCTAAATGGAGCACTCCTACAGCATTTGCAGGTCCGGCAAACTCAGAATTCTCTGATGGTGCTGCTTGTTTCGATGCTACAGGTAAAACAATGTATTTCACTACTTGTCCTTCAAGTAAAGAAAAGAATACGCAATGTAAAATCATGATGACTACAAGTACCGATGGTAAGTGGAGTGATCCTGTTTCATTGCCTTTCAACAATGATTCATACACTTGCGGTCACCCAAGTTTATCACCTGATGGCAAAACATTATATTTTGCTAGTGATATGCCGGGCGGATTCGGAGGAAAAGATATCTGGATGAGCGCTTGGGATGCTAATGCTAACGCATGGGGCACACCTGCTAACTTAGGTACTACAGTTAATAGCGAAGGTGACGAAATGTTCCCTCGTATGGCTACTAACGGTCGTCTTTACTATTCTTCTAACGGGAAACCGGGAATGGGTGGTTTAGATATGTTCTACACTACTAATGATGCTGGATCATGGGCTGAGCCTACAAACCTTAAGTCGCCAATGAATTCAGGTGGTGATGACTTCGGTGTGATCTTCAATTCTGAAACTACAGGTTATTTCAGCTCTAACCGCGCAGGTGGTCAAGGTGCTGATGATATCTACTCTTTCGTTGTTCCTCCTTTGAAGCTGAATGTTGGTGGTCGTGTTTATGACACTGATACTAAAGAAAGTTTAGAAGGTGCTACTGTTGAGTTATTCGGTAGCGATGGTACTTCTTTAAGCGTAAGAACAGGTGCTGACGGTATGTACACTTATCCGTTAAAGCCTAATGTGAAGTACAAAATCTCTGCTTCTTTCACAGGTTACTTAACTAAATTCCACGAGTTAACTACTGTTGGAATGGAAGAAGATAAAGATTTCTCTAAAGATTTCGACTTCCCATTAAAGTCTACTGCTAAGCCTATCACAGTTCCTGAGATTTTCTACGATCTTGATAAATCAACATTACGTGCTGAGTCTAAGAAAGCACTTGATGGCTTAATCAAAACACTTAACGAAAATCCAACAATCACTATTAAGTTGACGTCTCACACCGATTACCGTGCTGACGATAACTACAACTTAAAACTTTCTGATCGTCGTGCTAAGAGCGTTCTCGATTACTTAGTTGCTAACGGAATTCCTAAAGACCGTCTTACTTTCGAAGGTAAAGGTGAGTCAACTCCTAAAGCAGTTGAAAACGACGAAGAATACATGCCATTCAAACGTGGTGATGTGTTAACGAAAGACTTCATCGATAAACTTGAGCCTAAAGAATTACGTGAGAAAGCTCACCAGTATAATCGTCGTACTGAGTTCGAAGTTACAGGAACAACTTACGTACCTAAGAACTAATTAACGAATGATAACGAAAACGTCCTGAAGCATTAACCCTTCAGGACGTTTTTTTTTAGTTGGAGTCAAACAAGAGAGTACGCATATACTTAAATTTGCATCATGAATAGTTCCGATCGATATAATCAGCGTGGAGTGTCAGCTACCAAGGATGAAGTCCACGCAGCCATTCAGAAAATTGACAAGGGATTGTTCCCTAAAGCTTTTTGTAAAATTGTTCCCGATTTCCTCGGTAATGATCCCGAGTATTGCAATATCATGCATGCCGATGGGGCAGGTACAAAGAGTTCTTTGGCCTACGCTTACTGGAAAGAAACAGGCGATTTATCGGTGTGGAAAGGCATCGCTCAAGATGCGCTGGTAATGAATATCGATGATCTCTTATGCGTTGGTGCTACCGATCATATTTTATTGTCGTCGACTATCGGTCGCAATAAACGATTAATTCCCGGTGAAGTAATCGCTGCCATCATCAACGGCACTGAGGAGCTCGTGGAGGAGCTGAAAAGCTACGGAGTGAATATTTATACTACCGGAGGTGAAACTGCCGACGTAGGTGATTTAGTGCGTACCATCATTGTTGATAGTACCGTAACATGCCGAATGAAAAAATCGGATGTGATCGATAACGGAAATATCGCTGCCGGTGATGTGATTGTGGGGCTGAGTTCTTCGGGACAAGCTTCGTACGAGACTTTCTATAACGGAGGCATGGGTAGCAACGGATTAACTTCTGCTCGTCACGATGTCTTTAGTAAAGCAGTAGCAGAAAAATATCCCGATACATACGACTCAGGAATAAATTCCGATTTAGTTTATTCGGGATCAAAATTATTGACCGATAAAGTAGAAGGCGTTCCTGTTGATGCAGGCAAATTAGTATTGTCGCCAACACGAACATACGCGCCCGTAGTAAAAGCAATCCTCGATCATCATAGAAGTGATATTCACGGAATGGTGCATTGCAGTGGAGGCGGACAAACTAAAGTGCTTCACTTTGTTGATGAGTTGCATATCATCAAAGACAATTTATTCGATGTTCCTCCTTTGTTTCAATTGATAAAAGAGCAGTCGGGAACCGAGTGGAAAGAAATGTACCAAGTCTTTAACATGGGACACCGCATGGAGTTTTATGTGAAGCCGCAGATGGCAGAAGCAATTATGCAGATTGCGAAAGAGTTTAATATCGAGTCAAAGATTGTTGGAAGAGTAGAGGCATCCGACAAAAAGAAGTTAACCATTAAAAGTAATCACGGAGAATTTATCTGGTGATAAGAGTATAAAATAATCATGTCGAAAGAAAGTTTAATAGAGAAGTTAGAAAGTCTCGAAGCACGTTACCATGATATCGGTACACAGCTCGGCGATCCTTCAGTCATTGCTGATCAGAAGCGATTTCAGCAGCTGAATAAATCGTACAAAGACTTGCAAGAAATTGTTGAAGCTACCGTTCAGTATCGTAGCATGTACAATAATATTCAAGAAGCACGTGAAGTGTTGAGTAACGATAAGGATGAAGATTTTCGTGCAATGGCGAAAGCTGAACTCGAAGAGTTAGAGCCTAAGTTAGAGAAGTTGGAAGAACATATTCAGATGCTCATGATACCGAAAGATCCTGAAGACAGCAAGCCTGCTATCCTCGAGATTCGTGCAGGTACAGGTGGCGATGAAGCAAGTATTTTCGCCGGTGACCTTGCACGTATGTATCAACGTTATTGCGAACAACGAGGATGGAAATATGATGTGGTAGACTCGAACGACGGTAATACCGGAGGATATAAAGAGATTGTGATGGAGATCAACGTGCCGGGTGCTTATGGCGTGTTGAAATACGAAAGTGGAGTACATCGCGTGCAACGTGTCCCTTTAACAGAAACGCAAGGAAGGATTCATACATCGGCAGCAACAGTAGTAGTGTTGCCTGAAGCCGATGAGTTCGATGAAATTGAAATCAATCCCGCTGACCTCGAAATGCAAACATCACGATCAGGTGGTGCCGGTGGACAGAACGTAAATAAAGTAGAAACAAAAGTTCAGTTAACACATAAGCCTACAGGAATTGTTGTAGTATGTCAGATTGAAAGATCGCAACATGGTAACCGCGAAAGAGCAATGAATATGTTGCGCTCGCGATTATACGAGATGGAGTTAACGAAAAGAAATAGTGAAGTATCGCAACGCAGAAAAACATTGGTGTCAACCGGTGATCGCTCTGCTAAAATCAGGACGTATAATTATCCTCAAAGTCGTGTAACCGATCATCGCATCGGATTTACAAGTCATAATCTCTCAGCAGTGATGAATGGCGATGTGCAAGAATTTATTGATGCATTGCAATTCGCAGAAAATACCGAGAAGATGAAAGAGGAAACAATGATGGGATCATAAATTTAACATAAAACAAAAGACCAATGACATCAGGAGAATTAGTTGAACAGATTAAGAAAAAGAAAAGTTATTTATGTGTAGGACTCGATACCGATATCACAAAAATACCCTCTCATTTACTTTCAACTGAAGATCCTGTTTTCGAATTCAATAAGCAAATTATAGAAGCTACGAAAGATTTATGCGTAGCCTATAAACCCAACTTAGCATTCTACGAAAGTATGGGCGTAGAAGGATGGATGAGCTTACAAAAAACATTGGATCTTATTCCCGATGATATTTTAATAATTGCAGATGCTAAACGCGGCGATATCGGTAATACGTCGACGTTATATGCAAAAGCATTCTTCGAGAAAATGAATTTTGATGCGGTAACGGTAGCTCCCTATATGGGCAAAGATTCCGTTACACCCTTTCTCGCTTTCAAAAATAAATGGGTGATATTGTTAGCGCTTACTTCGAACGAAGGTGCTAACGATTTTCAAACGCAATTATTAGCCGATGGCAAAACACCTTTGTATGAAAAGGTTATTTCAGAAAGCAGTAAGTGGGCGGGTGCCGACCAATTAATGTACGTTGTAGGAGCCACACGCAGTGAGCAATTTGCACATGTGCGTAGCTTAGCAAAAGACTACTTCTTCTTAGTGCCCGGTGTAGGAGCGCAGGGTGGCGATTTAAAAGCCATATCGAGAGCGGGAATGAACGCTCAATGCGGATTGCTGGTGAACTCATCGCGACAAATAATTTATGCCGGTAACGGAACTGATTTTGCTGCCAAAGCAAGAGTCGAAGCGCAAGCCGTGCAGAACGAAATGGAAGAATTGCTGAAAGAAAAGGGGATTATATAGTTAGATAATATTCAGCCTAATAAGGGCATGCTCGGTATTTACTTCGACTAAGCTAAACGATTTGCCGAAACTCGAATCTTTGCCATGTTTTTCATTCGTAAACATTTTTAGATAAAAGAAATTGAGAAAATCTCGACAAATATTTCTTTCACCTCTTCACAAATTTCACCGTCAACACTTCCTTCTCCGTAATTAATCTAACAATGTAAATATTGTCAGCAAACGAACTCATGTCGAGATTTTGGGTGTAAAATTCGGAAATGAGTTTACCTGATTCTTGTTTAATTAATTGTCCGTTGATATTGAATAACTCAAATTTAAAGGTTTATTTACTTAATATAAATTCTACTTTATTTCCTTCAATAATTAAATAGCTGAATATTAAGAGGCCGGTTGACGAACTGTTTGCAGCCTAAGAGTGATAGAAAAGTATTGCAGGATATTGCAATAAAAAACTA
>JAKPPP010000375.1 GCA_029547265.1 Bacteroidota bacterium | reverse complement strand
GGTTAATGACCCTAACCTATTTGCCACACCGGCTCTAAAGCAATTCTTGACCAATAATTTCACCGAAAAAGACTTCGCTGAAAACCCTGAAATACTTCAACTTTTCAGCAAACTCGACGACTACGATATTTACGCTTCACTTAAAGTTTGGACCGACTACGAAGATGTTGTTTTATCGAGGCTATGCAGAGGCATGGTAGAGCGAAAAATCTACAAAATCAGACTGCAAAAAGATCCTTTTGAAATCGAAAAAACAACTCCTTATCTCGATAAAGTTCGCAACAATTATAACCTCCCTGAAAAGGACCTTCACTACTTCGCTTTTACCGGAAAAATCAGCAATAGCGCCTACAATCCCGATAGCGAACCTATTAGGATTTTATACCGCGACGGAACCCAAATTGAACTCTCTTTGGCAAGCGATCAACTCGAAGTTGCGGTACTTTCATCACCTATACAGAAAAACTTCTTTTGCTGCCTCCCCGAACTAATTGATTAACAGATACTTTATGTTGTAGATTTCGACTCTCTGAAAAAGCTAATTTGTTACCTTTGCAGGCTGACATGGAATTCACTGCTAAACAGATTGCCGAATTGCTTCAGGGTACCGTAGACGGTAACGCAGAAGCTAAAGTTAGTCGCCTCTCAAAAATTGAAGAAGGCACTGAAGGATCATTAACTTTCTTGGCCAATCCGGCCTACACCCAATTTATCTATACTACCAATGCCTCTGTTGCAATTGTGAACAGTGATTTTGTGGCTGAAAAAGAAATCTCGGCTACATTGGTTCGTGTTGAAAATGCTTACGCAAGTTTCGCTAAGCTATTGGAGGTTTATAATACCATTCAGCGTAACAAAGTCGGAATCGATTCTCATGCATTTATCGAATCATCGTCGAGTTACGGAACTGATGTTTACATCGGAGCTTTTTCATACATCGGGAAAAATGTAAAGATTGGCGACAGAGCTAAAATTTACCCGAATGTTTATGTGGGAGACAATTGCACAATTGGCAATGACACTACCATTTTTCCGGGCACTCAGATTTATTCTGATTGTGTGATTGGGAATCATGTTACGCTTCATGCAGGTTGCGTAATTGGTGCCGATGGATTCGGATTCCAACCTAATTCAGAAAACAACTACCAAAAAGTTGCTCAAATCGGAAATGTGATCATCGAAGATCATGTTGACGTAGGAGCAAATTCTTCTATCGACCGTGCTACACTGGGATCGACGATCATCCGTAAAGGAGTGAAGCTCGATAATTTGATCCAGATTGCTCACAATGTGGAAATAGGCGAAAATACAGTGATCGCAGCCCAAACGGGAGTTGCAGGATCGACCAAGATCGGCAAGAATTGCATGATTGGCGGACAAGTAGGAATTGTAGGTCACCTTACAATTGCGGACGGAACCAAAATCGCTGCTCAATCCGGTGTTGGAAGTAATATCACTAAACCAAATGAAATTCTACAGGGATCACCTGCTTTCGGCATAGGCGACTACAAACGAACTTATGTTGTATTCAGAAAACTTCCCGACTTGGAAAGAAAAATCCAAGACCTCGAAAAAACAATAGCTTCTTTACGCGACAAAGCATCTTCTTAAAATTAGCATGCAGCTTAAACAATCAACGATTAAAAAGTCGGTAACCGTTTCGGGTGTCGGCCTTCATACAGGAGTTCCTGTAAACTTAACCTTTCATCCTGCTCCTGAAAACCATTGGTATAAATTCAAGAGAGTTGACCTTCCCAACCAGCCTATCATTGAAGCTGATGTTGACAATGTGGTTGACACTTCAAGAGGAACAACATTACAACAGAATGGCGCAAAGGTGAGTACTACAGAGCATGCTCTAGCGGCATTAGTAGGACTTGAAATCGACAATGTGCTTATTGAAGTAGATGGACCTGAAATCCCGATTATGGATGGCAGCTCTCGCCCATTTGTTGAAGCTTTGTTGCAAGCAGGACGAATTGAGCAAAATGCTAACCGCGACATTTATGAGTTGCATGAAAACACAACTTATGAAGAGCCTGCAAGAAATGTAGAAATGCTAGCTGTTGAAAGTCCGGAATACCGCATCACCGTAATGGTTGATTATAATAGTCCGGTATTAGGTACTCAGCATGCTCAACTTCACAAGTTAGATGAATTTGAGAGTGAAATTTCACAATGCAGAACATTCGTGTTCCTTCATGAATTAGAAATGCTTGTAAAGCATAACCTGATTAAAGGTGGTGACTTAAATAATGCAATCGTAGTAGTTGACAGAGAAGTGAGCCAAGAGAAACTGGATGAACTATCAAAACTGTTCAACAAGCCGAATGTTGAAGTAAAAGAAAGAGGATTTTTGAATAATGTACAGCCGCATTTCCAAAATGAACCGGCGCGTCATAAGCTTCTTGATATCATTGGCGATTTAGCTTTGATTGGGCAACCAATCAGAGGACATGTATTGGCTGCTCGACCGGGACATGCTGCAAACGTTGAATTAGCGAAAAAAATTAAAGCCTTAATCAAACGCGATCGCCATCAAGTGAGAAAGTTTGATTTGAACGCACCAACATTATACGATGTAAATAAAATTGCGAGCATGCTACCTCACAGGTATCCTTTCTTGCTCGTAGATAAAATCATTGAACTATCCGACTCTCATGTTGTGGGCGTGAAAAACGTTACCATGAATGAATGGTTCTTCCAAGGACACTTCCCAGAGAATCCTGTAATGCCTGGAGTATTAATGATTGAAGCTATGGCTCAAACAGGAGGCATTTTGGTATTAAGTACTGTACCTGACCCTGAAAACTACTGGACGTACTTCATGAAAATTACTGAAGCGCGCTTTAAACAAAAAGTAATGCCTGGAGATACTATCATTTTCCACTTGGCATTAGTCTCACCTATCAGACGAGGAATTTGCCACATGAAAGGAGAAGGAATTGTTGGAGACAAAGTTGTTATGGAAGCCGAAATGATGGCTCAAATTGTTAAGAAAAGCTAGAACATGAGCAGCACATTCACTTCAGTTCATCCCGATGCAAAGATCGGCGCGAATGTTCAGATTGACCCGTTTACGTTTATTCAAGGAGATGTTGAAATTGGAGAAGGAACATGGATCGGATCCAATGTTACCATTTACGATGGAGCACGAATCGGAAAAAACTG
>JAKPPP010000349.1 GCA_029547265.1 Bacteroidota bacterium | reverse complement strand
TTGCATGAAATTAACTATAGCGGATTTGCTATCGGTCGTTTAAAACCTGAACCTTTGATTTCCGGTGATGCGTCTGAGTTTGTGAAAGATGTAATCGGACAGATTTTAGCAGGAGAAGGTGATAGTTTGCCTGTTAGTGCTTTCCCTGTTGATGGAACTTATCCTTCTGGAACTACTCAATATGAGAAACGAAATATTGCAGATAAAGTACCGGTTTGGGATGCGGATCTATGTTCTCAATGCGGTAAATGCTTTATTATTTGTCCTCATGCAGCGATTCGTTGTAAAGTTTATGATAAGTCTGCTTTGTCAAATGCGCCTTCAACCTTTAAATCTACCGCTCCAATAGGAAAAGAGTTTAACCGTGATACAGAAGTTTATTCATTGCAAGTCGCTGTTGAAGATTGTACAGGTTGTAATTTATGTACTGAAGTTTGTCCGATAGAAAGCAAAACTGAAAAAGGACATAAAGCAATTAACATGGTTGATCAATTGCCAATCAAAGAGCAAGAAAAAGTGAATTGGGATTACTTCTTAAGTCTTCCTGATCTTGATCGCGATCGTGTTAATCGTACAACCGTGAAAGGAACGCAGTTCTATGAACCATTATTCGAATTCTCGGGTGCGTGTTCAGGTTGTGGTGAAACACCTTACTTGAAATTATTAACTCAGTTATTTGGCGATCGTATGATTGTTGCTAATGCTACAGGATGTTCTTCGATATTCGGAGGCAACTTGCCAACTACACCATGGACACATAATAAAGAAGGTCACGGACCGGCTTGGGCGAATTCATTGTTTGAAGATAATGCGGAATTCGGATTAGGATTGCGATTAGCGACTGATAAGAAGAAAGAAACAGCATTACATTTATTACATAAACTGAAAAATATTGTTGGTCCTGATTTAGCCGAAGAAATTGCTATTAGTCCTGAAATTACTGAAGGCGACTTTAGTAACCGACGCAAACATATTACTAAGTTAAGAGAAGTATTGCGTACGATTGATCGTCCTGATGCAAAAGAATTATTACAGTTAACCGACTTCTTAAGT
>JAKPPP010000318.1 GCA_029547265.1 Bacteroidota bacterium | reverse complement strand
CCTTACATCTTTCACACATTCTACCTTCCCTCTGATCTTCGTCACGATAATTTAGGTTATTGCTGATTAACTTTGTGTTAAGTTTTTAAAAAGGCTCGTTTCTTCCTTTTCCTTTTTTAAAATTTGCGTAAAATATTTACGCTTAACCTTTAGTTAACATTCATATGGACAAGAAATTCAGAAAACAGATCGAGCAGCAATTAGCGCTAACTATTACTTATTTTTTAAAGAAGACAGATGCTAAGATTGCGGAGGCTATGGAGAAGTCGGTAAGTTCGGCTGCCAAAGACCTTGCGAAAAAGTTTGTGAAGAAGAAAGAAGCTTTAGAAGAACTAAAGGCTAAGAAGTTAAAATCAGCTACTACTGCGCCAACTGCTACATCGACACCTGCATCTACCACAGTTGCGGCTAAAAAGGCAACGGCGCCGGCGAAGAAAAAATCGGCGAAGAAAGCAGTGAAGAAGTCAGCGAAGAAGGCTGCTAAAGTTGTGAAGAAAGCGAAGGCTGTTAAGAAGTAAAAACTCAAGTAGCTTTTTTATGAGGAAGAAAATGTTGTTGCTGGTTAACCGCGACATCAGTTGGCTTGCGTTTAACGATAGGGTATTGCAGGAGGCGAATGATCCCTCTGTGCCATTGCTCGATCGTTTAAAATTCCTAGGCATTGTAAGTAGTAACCGCGATGAGTTCTTTCGTGTGCGCGTTGCTACCATCAAACGCATGATTCGTTTAGGGAAGAAAGGAGCCGATGTTTTGGGTGATGATCCTTCGTTGTTAATGGAGGATATCCAGCGCATCATTGTTCGTCAACAGGAAGCATTCGATGAGAGTTTTCAGATGTTGTTGAGTGAACTTGAGCGAAAAGGAATTTTTATTTTAAACGAGCGACAACTCAATAAAGAGCAAGGTGAGTTTGTAAAGAATTATTTTTACGATGAAGTGCAGCCTGCTCTTGTTCCTATATTACTCGATCATGTTAAAGAGTTTCCTGCTTTGCGTGATAAGAGTATTTATTTTTTGGTGGTGATGTCGAGGAGTAATTCGAAAGCACGACACGCATTAGTTGAAATTCCTTCAGATGTAACTTCTCGTTTTGTGGTGTTGCCGCGCGATAATAAATACGTAATTTTATTAGATGACGTGATTCGATATTGCCTCGGTGATTTATTTTTCAATTTCGATTACGATCATATACAAGCTTATACTGTTAAGATTACCCGCGATGCCGAACTCGATCTTGAACAAGATGTCACGAAGAGTTTAGTTAAGAAAGTTTCTGAGAGTATTAAGCGTCGTAAAAAAGGATTGCCTACGCGATTGGTATTTGATGAAGAGATGCCTGTAGAAGCATTAAAGTTCTTGATCAGCAAAATGCATTTCAGCAAAGATGATCAGCCGATTGCAGGTGGGAGATATCATAACTTCGTTGACTTTATAAAGTTTCCTTCTCTAGGGAAGCCGGAGCTGAAGTTAAAGCCGATGCCGCAGTTGTCGCATCCCGATATTCCTCCGCGTACCAGTTTGTTTAAAGTGCTTTCTAATCGTGATATCTTATTGTCGTTTCCATATCAGTCGTATGCATACTTAATCGACGTGTTGCGTGAAGCTTCAATTGATCCAAAGGTTAAGTCGATTCAAATTACGTTATATCGTGTTGGAAAGAATTCACGTATCGTCAATGCTTTAATTAACGCCATTAAAAACGGAAAGCAAGTCACAGCGGTTGTTGAGTTACAAGCGCGTTTCGATGAAGAGGCGAATATTCGGTGGGCAAATAAATTGCATGATGAAGGAGCGAAGGTTATTTATGGTGTTCCCGGATTAAAATTACACAGCAAGCTATTCTTGATTACACGCGTAGAGAAGAATGCGCAAGTGTTATACGCTCACGTTGGCACCGGAAATTTTAATGAAGATACGGCGAGACTATATTGCGATTATAGTTTGCTTACTTCCGATAAGAAAATTACGGAAGAAGTTGAACGACTTTTTGAGTTTTATAATGATAATTACAAAGCAGGTACCTACAAGCACTTGATTGTTTCTCCTTTCTTTTCACGTAAGCGTTATGTTCATCTCATCAATAAAGAAATCGAACAGGCGAAGCATGGTAAAGAAGCTTCCATCTTTTTAAAGATGAATAGCATTACCGATGAAGAAATGATTCGTAAGTTATATGAAGCATCGCAAGCGGGAGTGAAAATTCGAATGATTGTTAGAGGAATTTGTTCGTTGGTTCCAGGAATAAAAGGTGTAAGCGATAATATTGAAGTGATAAGTATCATAGACCGTTTCCTTGAACATGCCAGAGTGTTTGTGTTTAATAATGGAGGAGAAACGAAGGTTTATCTTTCTTCTGCCGACTGGATGACGCGCAATATCGATCACCGCAGTGA
Source organism: Bacteroidota bacterium (assembly GCA_029547265.1). Lineage (GTDB taxonomy): Bacteria > Bacteroidota > Bacteroidia > AKYH767-A > OLB10 > CAINEC01. Next base: position 2,360 of record JAKPPP010000318.1, on the reverse strand, counting down.
AGTGGGAGTGCCAATTTTTGATGAAGCTATTCAGAAACAATTAATTGATATGTTGGAGATTCAGTGGAGCGATCAGTTGAAGGCACGAATTATAAATGGCGTTCAAGATAATTCATACCGAATTATAAAAGGGAAAAATAAAATTCGCTCGCAGGAAGAAATTTACCGATATTTGCAACAGCAGCTGCCTGCTGTCACTAAGTGATTGTTAAAGTGAACTGTTTTAAATAAAATTCTTCCATTGAAATTCGCCGCTATCGATATAGGATCAAACGCTGTTCGTCTCTTGCTATGCAATGTGTATGAGTCGGAAGTTGAGCCCGTTTTTAAGAAAGCCGAATTAGTGCGCATGCCTATACGTCTAGGTGAAGATGCTTTTCGTTTTCGCAAAATAAGCGACGAGAAAATCGAACAGCTGGCGAAATCGATGAAAGCATTTAAATTGTTGATGGAAGTTTTTGGAGCAATCGATTACAGAGCTTGTGCAACTGCAGCCATGCGTGAAGCAAGCAATAGCAAAGAAGTTGTTGATTATGTAAAGCAATACAGCGGAATAGATATTGAAGTAATTGACGGGAGGACGGAAGCGCAAATAATTTATTCAAATCATATTGCCGAACATCTCGAGCACGACAAATCGTATTTGTATATCGATGTAGGTGGAGGTAGTACCGAGTTAACGGTCTTTGCCGAGAATCATATTGTAGCGTCACAATCATTTAATTTAGGAACCATTCGTATTTTGCACGATCAGGTAAGTAAAGAAACATGGAATGTGGTGAAAGAATGGGTGAATGTAAATACGAGAAATTTTAAACCGTTAACTGCGATTGGTTCGGGAGGGAATATCAATAAAATATTCAAGATGGCAGATCGTAAAGAGCATAAGCCATTGTCGTACGATAAGATCAAAGATATTTACGATTACCTCAAACAATTTACATTAGAAGAACGCATTTTGCAACTGGGATTAAATCCCGATCGTGCAGATGTAATTATGCCGGCGACGAAAATATTTTTGACAGTAATGAAAACGGCCGAAATCGATAAAATTATTGTCCCTCAAATCGGACTCTCGGATGGTATTGTACACCTGCTGTACGAAAAGCATCGCGACATGCCGGAGTTTTCGTTTTAAGTAAGATTGAAATAGTAATTAAGATTTTAGTGTGTGACCATTCTTTTAAGAGGGTGTAATGTGAATTTTTGTTGTTTTTTTCGACTGCGAGTAGCAAATTCGACAATTCAATATTGAGCATTAACGTCGAAGAAGTTATTAACCAATATGTCATTTTGGGTGATTTTTAGTGTCCTTTTTTGATGAATGAAATATTTTTGCTTTTTCAGATAAAACTTACAATAAAAAATATTTTGTATTAATGCTATGAGTAAAAGCGCTATGATAGTTCCTGATGAAATCCTTATGAGTAAAATATATTTTATTCGAGGGCAGAAGGTGATCTTGGACAGTGATTTGGCTGAATTGTATCAAGTAGAAACAAAAGCACTGAAGCAAGCTGTAAAGCGAAACGAAGATATTTTTCCACTTCATTTCATGTTTGAGCTAACGGTAGAGGAGTTTGAGGTTTTGAGGTCACATTTTGTGACCTCAAAAAATGGAAGAGGAGGGACGCGTTATTTGCCTTATGTATTTACTGAATATGGAATTCTTCAAGCCGCAAATATTCTACGAAGTGCCAGAGCGAAACAAATGAGCATTCGTATAATTGAAGTGTTTGTGCGACTTCAGAAAATGATAATAGATAATTTAGAAATAAGGAGTTTAATTGAAAAGCTAGAGAAGAAAACCGAGAATAATGCCAAGAATATTGAAATTGTATTTAAGTATTTCGATGAATTATTGGAAAAGAATTCGGAGGCTAATGAGAGGACCCCAATCGGGTTTAAAATTACAAGAAATCGCAAATAATTAGTTTCTGAATTGTACAATTCATTAAAGCAAACTCATCTTCGGACATATGCCGGAGCTTTCGTTTTAAGTTTCCTCAATCACCCTCACTTCCATCAAAGGATGGATAAAATATTTATGTTTCGTTTTTAGGTCGAAGCAGGTGAAGTTCTTTCTGAGTTTTTCGCCTTTCACGAATTGTTGTCCCGATTTAATTTCAAATTTTTCGTTGTAGGGAATGTCTTCTAAATGCAACCAATCTTCTTCTCCAACATTATGTTGTTTCAGGGCTTTCATTAAGTGAACATCTGAACAGCTCGATGCGGCTGGGTCTTTTATATAATTAGCAACTGCCATCGCCACGTTATCGGGAAAAATTTTCATGTCGAGGAAGGGCTTCAAGAGTAAGCGAAATTCGCTTTTCCATTCTTCTCCATGAGGAGCCACACGA
>JAKPPP010000298.1 GCA_029547265.1 Bacteroidota bacterium | reverse complement strand
ATATCCGTGCGAACGACTTTGATCGCGACGTAGCGCTCGAGCCTAGTGTCGAGTGCTTTATATACCACAGCCATTCCCCCTTGACCTAACTTTTCAATAATGTGATATCGATTAATTTCAAATCCGCTGAAGTCCATTGATTCTTTCTCCATAGCAGTTAAGATAAATGCTGTGGGATTATTGGCGATAATCTTAATATTTGCCGTTTAGCTTTTAACATGCTAACGTGATAATAATTAATGGAAGATTCTAGTCTAAAAATTATATAAGTGCCTCAATTATTTTACTCTAAATTGTAGTTTAACGCCCTGATCAATCGGTCCAAAACACACTTCATCTCGAGATCGCAGGGTAACAGAATGTCCATTTTCAATTTGCACACCATTGACAAATGTGCCATTCAAGCTGCCTGCATCCTTGATGAAATAATCGTTCGAGATACGGGAAATGATGGCATGATTTCGTGAGACAACTTTATTTGTATCTAATGGACTTAGGTCGATATCAACGTATTTTTCAATTGTATATCTACCGATAATTGTATTTTCCCTCAACGGGAATTCAGTACCATCTTTTGCAACTAAATACCCCATGTTTTTTAAATTAACCATGCTAGGGAGTAAGGACAAATCATACCCATTCAAGATAGAAGCTTGCTGCAGGGTTTGAGAGCCAGGAATGCGCACGGTCTTTCCATCTTCTATAAGAGATAACTCATAGGAATTCATCCCATCCGTTGGCAGGTTTAGTGCTTTACTTAAAGAATCAACTAATAAACGCACAGGGATATTATCTGGAAGCACTAAATCCCATTTTTTATTTTGGAAATGCAACACACAGATAACTTCACCCATGTTTATTGCTTGACCACCATGTTCTTAGCTAACGCGTTAATCTGCTCGGGTTGGATGAAAGGAATTTGTATATATTCGATTTTACCCTTTCTTACTAAAAAACCTCGACCTATGGGTAAATTATTTCCAGTAGAAATGTTATAAGACTTGCGCATTTGTGATGTAATGCGAACATTAAACCATTGAGAATCATTATCATCCAAAGAGAAGAATATGCCAGTTTGGTTTTGTTGAAATAGCTTAATCAAGGTAGAAGAATAAGAATAAGGCCCTTTCAAATTTCCTACCATATCGGCAATCATAAAAAGGTAATGGCTATGCGAGGTTTGAATCAATGCCTCTGCTAATTGGTCTAATGCTTTGATCAAAGGCTGATTATTATTCGCATAAGGCATTCCTATATCATCAATAATTAATACTTTATATGTCTTGGGTTGCTCTTCAAACTAGAGTGAAAAGATTTGCATTTTTCAATTATTGCATCCATTTCAGCAGCAATTTCAACCCCAGGAAACTTACCATCTATCTTCGATAGAGGCCCTTTCTTAAATGTTATGCAAGTAACTCGAGTCTGAAGAGCTTCGCAGGTGTTGAGTTGATATATAAAATTTAATAAGAACGCTGTTTTACCTGATTGCCTTGGTCCTAGGACTGTA
>JAKPPP010000296.1 GCA_029547265.1 Bacteroidota bacterium | reverse complement strand
CTTTTCCAACGGACAATTAAGCGGACGACTGTTTGGATAATCAACCAGGTTAACCATCTCATCTCGCACAACACAAAAGCAATACATCCGCTTTCCTTCCGTGCTCCAGTGCGTCAGCCTGCAATCACTGCATGAAGTTGGAAGGTTGTCAACACCGACATAAAGTACTTTCATTTCTTTCATGAAATCTCCTATTTATTTGTATCATCTTCATGAAGTTTAAATTTCTCGACAACTTCGATCGTCTGCTCTATGTCGTATTTGTTAGCAGGGTATCCGCAATACAAAGTTTCCAGCGGACAATCGTCACAGCGCATCCGAAATTCGTTGCAGATTAAATTGATCTTTATTAAATAATCCTTAGCGTCCATGGGTTATAACTCCGTTCTTCTTCTCACACGCCGATAAACAATCGAGATGATTCACAAACAGATCAGATTCTGTTCTACTATCTGAACCCCACATCTTGCTGCTATATCTAACATGCGTGCCGGTTTTATTCGTAATCACGCTAATTTCTGCAATAGTTATTCTTTCCATCTCATATCTACCAGTTGTATCGTCAAACCGAATAGGATAAACCTCATCCCCAACATTGAATTTCGTTTTGATATTCATTATTCACCCCTATCAATTATATTTATTGGCCACAAATTATGCGTGGCAAATGGCACGCCCACATTGTGATTTATTCTATTTTTTCTATATTAGTAGCAACGATAGCATTGTAGCTTTTTAGTTCCTGCAAGCTATATTTCACAAATCCGGTATAACCATCTTTATTCATAGTAATTGGCCTGTTTTCATCAAAGCAGCCTTTGCTTCTCATGGCATTCAAATCAATAAATAACCAATCAGAAATATTATTCTTTGTAGTCCACGCATACAAATACCAATCTGCATAACCATCCTTAAGTTTATGAATTTCTGTCCGCGCATTCCCATTTTTCGCCCTAATGGTTAAATCACGCCAAGGGATATCGCGCCTGATTCGTACAGCTATATTCCCGCCGGTTACATGCACTTCTAAATCCGTTGCATGTTCCAAATCGTTTTCTGTTGATGCTATTTCGATGTTGACAATATGCATGGCTTGGCTTCTAATAATTTCTTTCACTTGCTCAATATATTGCAATTGCCAATCCCAATTTTTGTTAAATTCTGTACTGCTCATTTAGCTTCCTTTCCCCAGGTGTCAAAGCCAGGAATTGCCCGACGATTGAACATATCCAATCTGCGCCCTGCTGTCACCCTATTAACCATATCATAAAATTCCTGCGGCTTTTCGCTGTGTGCCCCGCGTGGAGCCTCAAAGCAAGCCATGAAATTTTTAAAATCAATAAATTCAGGCGATCCACGCCTTGCATATAATGCGAATTCACAATTATATTGTGGCAATCCGAAAGGTTGGAAGCCACCTGGCTTATGCCAAACAAAGGTGCATACGTATTTCAAATCCCATGCTTCAAGCAAATCAAGCGCCAGTGGTAAATATTTTTGTGTAGTCCAAAGCCAGACGTGGCAGTTATCTGCGCAAGGAATTTCTAAATTAAATAATTCTTCTTCGCTCATTGTAGGATAATCAAACTCAACCTGATTAGGGGCAACATCGCGTTCGATTTTTTTCATAGGCCATGGCGGATCAATAACGATCACATCATAAACACCTTCAATCTTTTTAGCTTCCTGCGCCTCTACGTTTTCAAGGTTGGCGATTACTTGGGCTTTTTTAACCTGCCTTACCGCGTCTGCTATGCTTGAGACGCCATCTGTAATATTTCGTGCCACTTCAATTTGTTCCGCTGGGGCTAATCTTGCAAGTTGAAGTAATTGCGTTGTGCTATTAGCAATTTCAGT
>JAKPPP010000294.1 GCA_029547265.1 Bacteroidota bacterium | reverse complement strand
GATTGTCCCATCATCGGACGATTACTTTTTTGTCCTACTGCTTGACTACCTAAATCGACATTACTCTTTATTAATGAGGTGTTCGCTCCAATTGCAAGCTTGCTTAAGAATCCTGTTTTGAAGATAGCCTCAAGAGATTTTTTTACATCAAGTTCAACTCCGTAGCTCGTAGCTTTCTGAGCATTATTGTAAATGAAATTTCTTGTTCCACCTGATCCTGCTCCCGGTTCAAAGTACTGTTCGATTGGGTTGGTGAAAACTTTATAAAACACACCTGCGGAAATTAATTCTCCGATTCCGGGATAAAATTCCCATCGTGCATCTAAATTGTCGATATCCGGAGTCTTTAATTCAGTATTTCCTTTTAATACATTATTGAAGATAAAGTCGTAATAAGCATAAGGTGCTAGCTCTCTAAATTCAGGTCTATTTAGCGTTCTAGCGTAAGCCAAACGAACTAATGATTTCGATGTTAAGTTGTATGAAATGTTTAATGATGGTAATACTTTGGTTGTAGGATTATCTACTTCAATTTTATTCCCATTATTGTTTTTAGAACTTAAGTGTTGTTGATTATTTTCAACTCGAACACCACCGCTCGCGTTTAATTTATCTGATAATGGCCAGCTTATACTTATATATCCTGCAGTTAAGAAATTGTCGGCAGTGTATTTATCTGTTGCATTTGTTCCTTCGTCGATTTTAAATCCAGTGCTATCGTTGATATTTTCTGAAGAGAAAACTTGATCAACCGGCAGGTAAAGTAGTGAATAATCAAAATTGTCGAAGCTTGCTCTTTTATATGACATCCATCTTGCACTAAAAGATCTTGATTTAGATTCAGTATAAAATCCAGCTTTTAGTTTTAACTTTCTTACTTCATTAATAGAGTAAAGGTCTTGTTCAATATCGCCAGATGCCATCCCAATATCTTCATTCAATTTAGAATAAAATCTTCCGGCATCTTGTTGCGATGCTGTAGTGTTGATTTGAACTACGTATGAAGTATCAGTGTCGTAAATCGAGTTAAAAGTACGCAGTCTTCTATAATCAGGTTCTTTACTTCTTGTAAGTGAGTAGCCTAAATTCCAATTGATTTTAGTTCTTTCTTGGTTTAAATGGTGCGATCCCGACAGTTGACCTGAGTAGATACTTCTTTCGTTATATCTGAAAGCATAATTACGAACTAAGTTGCCTTCTTCAAAGTTCTCGCCGGTACGAATAGCAGTGCTATTATTTCCCGTTTGATTAAATAGATTCCTGAACTCGATTTTTGTTTTTGTCGACAACTGAAAAGCCCAGTTGTGCATTATACTCCAATTGATTTTCTTTGAGTAAGTATTGTCGTTATAAGAGTATATAGTATCGCTTTTTTGTTGTTCGATATTATATGCGTTGTAATTGAAATTTTGAGCTTCTCGATTTTCGTAAGAAGTCGAGTAATTGATATTTGTAATATTCGCAGCCTTAATTTTTCCAAGAGAAAAAGATTTAGCAAATCCGAAATTGAATTTTTGATCGATTGGTGCCGATTTTTGTTTTGCAATCCAAGTGTTTGGTAGATCTTTAGCTAACGCTACTTGTTGATCAGTTGTTAATCCCGATATACTTGATGGGAACCATTCAGGGAGATCTCTACTTCCATTGTCGATGCCAATCCAATCTTTCGATTTTCCGGCGGATTGATAGAAATCGTTGAATGTAGTTCCCGATCTTACTCCGATTGTATAGCCTGCAGTAATAAAGTCTTTGTCAGGGAAATTCTTTGTATAAATTTTAATCGCTCCACCTGCAAATTCACCCGGAAGTTCAGGCGCACCTGACTTATAAATCAAGATACGATCAATCATATTACTAGGAATTAAGTCGAACGAGAAAGCTTTTTTATCGGACTCAACACTTGGTGCTAGTGCATCATTCAAAAGGACTGCATTATAACGCTCACTTAGTCCACGGATCATGATAAATCGATCTTCGATCACTGTAACGCCCGGTAAACGTCTGATTACTTCCGTGGCATTTTTATCTTGAGTTTTACCGATTTGTTGACTTGATACGCCTACAACAACTTGTTCGGCTTTGCGCATTTCAGCTAACACAGCATTTTCGGTATGCGTAATGCGAGTTGTACTTACATTAGCTTCTTTTAGCTGCTTTACATTTGAAAGCATTTTAACATTCATTGTTGTTGTTTTCCCATCAACAACCGAAATTCCTTCAATGGTTTGGTTAGTGTAACCTACATAAGAAACAACAACCGAATATGATCCCGGTTGGAGGTTAGTGATTTTATACTCACCATTGATATCGGATACCGAACCGTTGATGGTGCCTTTAATAATAACATTGGCTCCGATTAAAGTTTCTCCGGTTTGGCTATCGGTTAAAATGCCGCCAATACCTCCAGACTGCGCCAGAAGGTTGTAAATACCTGTTAAACAGATAATTAAGGTTAATGTAATGTGCTTTTTCATTGTTTCTGATTTCCACTACAAAGAACTACCCTAAATAAAAACTTTATGTTAAAATAGAATTACCAAATAGTTAATGGGAAAGGGAATAATACAGATTATATTTGCAGAGTGAAATTTGAAGGGAAGGGTTATCTACTGAAAAATACGATTCGCTTAATCTACAATTAACAATTTGGTAATACAAAGCAGTGATCTTTGGACTGTGAATTAAAACTACATGGACAATTCAACCATTAAAATTTTATTAGTAGATGATGAGCCGGATATTCTTGAGTTTATGGAATATAATCTGAAGAAAGAAGGTTATCAGGTGTTGTTAGCCGGCAACGGTAAGGAAGCAGTTGATATTGCCAAAAGAGAAAAGCCTCAGTTAGTAATTTTAGATATCATGATGCCGGTAATGGATGGCATTGAAGCTTGCCATACAATGCGTGATATTCCTGATTTGAAAAACACCATTATAACTTTTCTAACTGCACGCAACGAAGAGTACTCTCAAATCGCAGGTTTCGATGTGGGTGCTGATGATTACATCAACAAGCCGATTAAGCCTAGAATAATGATAAGTCGAATTAAAGCACTGCTTAGGAGATCAACCGGAAGTGAGGCTGCTGCATCGACTATTGTACAGATTGGTGATTTGAAAATCGATAGGGAGAGTTATTTAGTATATAAGTCAGGAGAATCGATCAGTCTACCTCGAAAGGAGTTTGAATTATTATCGTTACTGACTTCAAAGCCCGGCAAAGTTTTTACTCGTGAAGATATTTTGTCGAGGGTATGGGGTACCGATATAATTGTTGGTGATCGTACCATTGATGTTCACATTCGCAAGATTCGCGAAAAACTGGGAGATGATTCAATAAAAACGATCAAAGGAATCGGTTATAAATTTGACATTTAAATTCCTCGCATTTTAGATTATTTATTACATTCGTGCATCTAGAATGAATAGGGTGAATCCAACGCAAGTAGCTATACTTACTTCTTTTGTTATGGCAGTTATCATAAGCTGCCTTGAGTGTTTATTGATTTATATTTCCGGCACAACACTACCTTTCTATTATCATCTGATCGTGTTTTTTATGGTTTTTCTTGTGAGTGCTGTGACATTCAGAGTGCTTTACGGTAAATATATCTTTTCTAATTTATTTCAAATCTATAAGCATATTTTGATTTTAAAACATCCTAATGAACCGGTTAGGGCATATGAGGAGAAAGAACGAGATATTACTTCAGAGATTAACAGAATTCTTGAGGACTGGAGTAATGAGTCGCGTGAAGAGATTGATCAATTAAAGCAAGTTGAAATTTACCGCAGAGAGTTTTTAAGTAATGTGTCGCACGAATTGAAAACGCCAATCTTCTCAGTGCAAGGATATGTTCACACATTGATCGACGGAGGAATTGACGATCAGGAAGTAAACATGTTATACTTGAATAAAGCAAGTAAAAGTATTGATCGCTTAATTTCTATGGTTGATGATCTCGAATCGATTTCTAAGCTTGAGGCGGGAGAATTAATGGTTGAGATGCGAACTTTCGATTTGACTGATTTGATTCGGGATGTAGTAGAGTCACTGGAATTGCAAGCGAAAGAAAAGAAGTCGGCTGTGGTAATGAATGTTGATATGGAGAAGCCGCAATATGTTTATGGTGATCGTGATTTGATACGTCAAGTTGTTGTAAACCTCTTAGTAAATTCTATTAAGTACGGTAAAGAAGGAGGTAAGACCGAGATTCGATATGCTGATGGTGGAGATAAAGTGATTGTAGATATTGAAGACAACGGAATAGGAATTGCTAAGCATCATTTACCTCGTTTGTTTGAGCGTTTTTATCGTGTCGACAAAAGTCGTTCTCGCGAACAAGGAGGTACGGGATTAGGTTTGGCCATTGTTAAGCATATCATTGAGGCTCACCATCAATACATCAGTGTTAACAGTGAACTTGGTAAGGGCACGACTTTCTCCTTTTCTGTTAAGAAGAGTAAATAAGCTAATTTTTAGTTGAATTAATTCCTTGCTATCTTCGCAGCATAAATAAATTGTTATGGCCACTGCGAAAAGCAAAAAGACAAACTCGGTTTCTTCTAGAGATTTAAAAGTTAAGAATTTTGATCCAAATAGTCCCGGATTAAAAGATGCAAATATTTTCGGTTTGCCTTTTACACCTGATGAATCATCAATTGTTTTAGTTCCCGTTCCTTGGGAGGCTACTGTTAGTTACGGAGGAGGAACTTCCGACGGACCTGAAGCCATCTTAGAAGCTTCTGCTCAAGTAGATTTATATCATAGCGAATTTCCTGAACTTTGGAAGCAAGGCATTGCTATGACCGAAATTTCTAAGGATTTACACAGGAAGAGCAAGGCCGCCAAAAAATCGGCAGCAAAAATCATTGATGCATTTGCTGACGGGAAATCCCCTGAGAAAGATTCGAAGTTGAAGTCGCTGCAAACTGAAGTTAATGCTGCCAGCACATCTATGATTTCTGATGTTGAAGCAGAAATAGCGAAATGGATGGCAAAAGGAAAGTTAGTAGGAATGGTGGGCGGCGATCATAGTACACCTTTAGGTTTTTTTAATGCGCTATCAAAGAAATACAAGAACTTCGGAATTCTACAAATAGATGCACATATGGATTTACGTAAAGCGTATGAAGGATTTACGTATTCACATGCTTCGATCATGTATAATGCTTTGCAATTAAAACAAGTTTCGAAATTAGTGCAGTTAGGTATCCGCGATTATTGTGCGGAAGAACAAGCCTTTGCTGTTGCCAATAAAAAAAGAGTTAACGTATTTACATATGCTGATGTTAGAAAGAGTCAGTATGAAGGTGCAAGTTGGAAAGCTGTGTGTAAAAAAGTAATTGATGCTTTACCTGAAAACGTGCATATTAGTTTTGATATCGACGGATTAGACCCGAAATTATGTCCGCATACAGGAACTCCTGTTCCGGGAGGATTTGAGTTTCATGAAATCACTTATTTGTTGAGTGAATTAGCAAAGAGCAAGAAGAAAATTATTTCTTTCGACTTAAACGAAGTTGGTCCGGGAAAAAATGACTGGGATGGAAATGTAGGAGCGAGGATGTTGTTTCATTTATGCGGAGTACTTGCAAAATCTAACGGATTGATAAAATAAAAAAAGCCACCTGATGAAGGTGGCTTTTTAGTTTCAGCACTTTAATGCTTTTATGCAGTTACATGCTCATTGACGTTTCGAAACACGAAGTTGTTTTTATCGTCGAGGTCGATTAGAATTGCATCTTCTTTGTTGATCGAATCAGCAAGAATCTGTTTACTTAATTCATTCAGGATTCTTTTTTGCATAACACGCTTCAAAGGTCTTGCTCCGAATTGAGGATCATATCCTAATTGAGATAACCAATCAATAGCAGGTTCGGTGATAGATAACTTGATATCGTTTTTTGATAACATCTTAGCTATACTGTTGAATTGAAGTCTGACAATTTCCTTGATCTCATCGCGGTTTAGCGGGCTAAACATGATGATTTCATCGATACGATTTAAGAACTCAGGACGAATTGTTTTCTTAAGCAATTCATATACTTCGAGTTTTGTTTTCGCTAAAACTTCTTCTCTATTGAATTCAGTTAACTTCTCAGAGTTATCTTGTATGATATGCGCTCCGATATTTGAAGTCATGATGATGATTGTATTCTTGAAGTTCGCCGTTCTTCCTTTATTATCAGTTAAACGTCCGTCGTCGAGTACTTGCAATAAGATATTAAATACATCGGGATGAGCTTTTTCAATTTCATCGAGTAATACCACTGAATACGGGCGACGTCTTACAGACTCTGTTAACTGTCCGCCTTCATCATATCCCACATATCCCGGAGGCGCTCCAATCAATCGGCTTACGCTGTGACGTTCTTGATATTCGCTCATATCAATACGTGTCATTGCATTCTCATCGTTGAATAAGAAATCGGCAAGCGCTTTTGCAAGTTCAGTTTTACCAACTCCTGTTGTTCCTAAGAAAATAAATGAGCCTATCGGACGTTTATTGTCTTGTAATCCCGCTCTACTTCTTCTAACAGCATCTGATAATGCAGCAATAGCTTCTTCTTGTCCTACGACACGTTTATGCAATTCCTCTTCAAGGTGAAGTAATTTCTCTCTTTCGCTTTGCAACATTCTCTTCACAGGGACGCCTGTCCAGCGACTCACCACTTCAGCAATATCTTCTGCATCTACTTCCTCTTTAATTAGCGGTTTATCTTTCTGTGCTTCGTGTAATTTCTGATTGAAAGTAACGAGTTTTTCCTCTGCCTGTTTAATCTTGCCGTATCTGATCTCTGCGACTTTGCCATAATCTCCTGTACGTTCAGCTTGATCGGCTTCGAGTTTTAGGTTCTCTATATCGGCTTTCGTTTGCTGGATTGTTTTAATGACATCCTTTTCCGCTTCCCATCTTCCTTTGATGGCATTACGTTGCTCGTTTAAGTTCGCAAGCTCCTCACTTATTTCATTTACTTTCTTACTGTCGCCTTCGCGTTTGATTGCAGCGCGTTCAATTTCGAGTTGCATAATCTTACGTTGAATTTCGTCAAGTTCCTCAGGAACGGAATCCATTTCGAGGCGTAATTTAGCGGCAGCTTCATCTACTAAGTCGATAGCTTTATCGGGCAAGAATCTGTCGCTGATATATCGATCGCTCAATTCGGCAGCGGCAATAATTGCTTCGTCTTTAATTCGAACCTTATGGTGCGACTCGTACTTTTCTTTTAATCCTCGAAGAATAGAAATAGTATCTTGCACATCGGGCTCTTCCACCATTACTTTTTGGAAACGACGTTCGAGTGCTTTATCCTTCTCGATATATTTCTGGTATTCGTTTAATGTTGTTGCACCGATAGCTCTTAATTCGCCACGAGCGAGAGCAGGTTTCAAGATGTTTGCAGCATCCATCGCACCTTCACCGCCACCTGCACCAACGAGGGTATGAATCTCGTCGATGAAAAGAACGATTTCTCCTTCGGCGCTGATTACTTCTTTAACAACAGCTTTCAAACGCTCTTCAAATTCACCTTTGTATTTTGCACCTGCAATAAGAGAGCCCATGTCGAGTGAATAAATCACTTTCGATTTTAAATTTTCGGGAACGTCACCATTAATGATACGGTGAGCAAGTCCTTCAGCGATTGCCGTTTTACCAACACCGGGTTCGCCAATTAAAATCGGGTTATTCTTTGTCCTTCTCGATAAAATTTGAAGTACACGACGAATTTCTTCATCGCGACCAATTACAGGATCTAATTTTCCGCTACGCGCTAATTCATTTAAGTTGCGCGCATATTTGCTTAAAGAATTATAAGTCTCTTCGGCGGATGCGCTCGTTACTCTTTCTCCTTTGCGTAATTCTAGGATGGCATTTTTAAGATCTTTTTCACTTACTCCATTTTCTTTTAATAAACGTGAAATAGCATCTTTACCATTTAATAAGGCTAGTAATAAATGTTCAACGGATACAAATTCGTCTTTGTATTCTTTTAATAGCGAAGTTGCATTTTGAAAAGCAGCATTTAGCTCATTACTCAAATACGGATTGCCTCCGCTGATTTTCGGATAGCCGTTAACGATAGTGTCGAGTTGTTTCTTAAAAGCAGGAAGATTTACATTTACTTTCTTCAAGAGAAAAGGAACCACATTTTCATCTACTTCCAATAATGCCTTCAGCAAGTGACCGGTGTCGATCGCCTGTTGACCATTGGTAAGAGCAATCGTCTGCGCTTGTTGCACAGCCTCCTGCGATTTTACGGTGAATTGATTAAAGTTCATAGTTGTTATTTTTTTCAAGGGACTATCAAAAAGAGGTCCATTGTGAATTCTTCTCTGAAGTTAGGAAAAAATGGCATAAAAAAATAAAGTGATACGACAATTAGTCTGTATCACTTTATAAAACGGACATATTGACGTGAATCAATATGTTTAAACGGGAATCAGAAGGTAACGGTAATAGTTCCTTTTTGTTCTAAAGGGAAGGTTGTTCCTCCATCGAACATAGCGCTTTCTGCTGCTTGTTTTGCCTTAGTAAGTAAGTACTGGCTAGTAGTTGTTGTTCCTTCTGCGCCCGGATCCGCTTTCATTACATTTCCGTATTTATTGATGGTAATCGCAATAACTACGATACCTTTTTCCATTGTTAAGTTGTCGATTTTTGGCTGGCGAGTCAATTTTCTGCCGGGCATTACGAACGACACCCCTTTTTGTCCTGAATTTGATGCGGAGGAAGCTGTTGAGGTTGCAGGAATGTTTCCATCAAAATTGATTGACGAAATTTCTCCAACATGAAAAGTAATATTGCTGCCTTTGTAGAAGAAAGTAACTGTATTGTCTTTAATTGACTGAAGCTCGCCATTCATTTTACTTCCATCTTTCATCACGATGGTATGTTGGGCAGATAAGTTTCCGCAAATCAATAAGAATGCTAGTGCAATAAAATATTTCATAATTTTAATCGACTTTGATGTTTGTAACGTTCCAAATCTACCGAATATTGTCACTTTACTAAGGGGATGCCATAGTGCTTAATAACAATCCCCTGTTAATTGCTATATTTGTACCTACAACAATCGTATGAAATTACTTTTTAACTACCTCAAGGGCTACTGGAAACTGGTTGCGCTGGCATTAGGCTTAGCGGCTGTAAATCAGGTGTTTTCGTTATTAGATCCTTATATTTTTAAGCATGTAATCGATGATTATGTGACCAAATTCGATAAGCATAGCAAATCGGAATTCTTCAAAGGCGTGGGATTATTGCTCACTGCAGCTGTTGGAGTTGCTTTTATTAGCAGGGTTGCCAAGAATTTTCAAGATTATTATGTGAACGTGATTACGCAGCGATTAGGCGCTCAAATTTATGCCGATGGTATCCGTCATAGTTTAGAGTTGCCCTATTCGGTTTTTGAAGATCAACGAAGTGGGGAGACATTAGGGAAGCTTCAAAAGGTTCGTTCTGATGTTGAACGTTTGATAAGTACGTTCATCAATGTATTATTTACATCGGTGGTGGCGATTATTTTCGTTGCTGTTTATGCGATCAATGTGCACTGGATTATTGCTCCGGTGTATTTCGGTACAATTCCAATTCTTGGTATGTTGAGTTCATACTTAAGTAAAAAGGTTAAGAAGATACAAAAGATCATCGTTGCAGAAACAACGGCGTTAGCGGGAGCAACTACGGAGTCACTTCGTAATATTGAATTAGTGAAAAGTCTTGGTTTATCGCAGCAAGAGATTAATCGTTTGAATTCGACAACCGATAAAATTCTTCAACTTGAATTAAAGAAAGTAAGATACATCAGAAGTTTAAGTTTTATTCAAGGTACTTGTGTGAACTTATTAAGGACAGCCATCATGTTTATGATGTTGTATTTGATATTTGATAAGCAAATTTCCATCGGACAGTTCTTTACAATGTTTATTTATAGCTTCTTTATTTTCGGACCATTACAAGAGTTAGGGAACATCATCAATGTTTATCGCGAAGCGGAAGTATCATTAAATAATTTCCAAGAGATCCTTGACATTGAACCTGAACATAAGCCGGATCATCCTGCTAACCTCGGAACGATTTCGAAGTTCTCGTTCAATCATGTTTCATTCAAGCATCAAACAGCATCGGGATATGCAGTATCAGATATTTCTTTTGAAACTGATAAAGGGCAAACTGTTGCATTTGTTGGCCCTTCGGGTTCAGGTAAAACAACTTTGGTGAAATTGTTAGTAGGATTATATCGTCCGTTAGAAGGAGAAATCTACTATAATAACACAGGATCGAAAGAAGTAAATCTCGATGAGTTAAGAGCGCAGATAGGATTAGTAACGCAAGACACGCAATTGTTCTCAGGAACTATTAGAGAGAACTTGTTGTTTGTTGCTCCTGGTGCTACCGATGAAGAATGTTTAGAAGTATTGAAGAAAGCAGCTTTGAATAATCTATTAGCTCGCGCTGATAAAGGATTAGACTCGGTGATTGGAGAAGGAGGGGTGAAGGTTTCGGGAGGAGAGAAGCAGCGTTTATCAATTGCGAGAGCATTGTTACGCAAGCCATCCTTATTAGTATTTGATGAAGCTACATCGGCACTTGATTCACTTACTGAAGAAGAGATCAATGAAACCGTTCGAAAAGTATCAGAACATAAGGAACATATTACCATTTTAATTGCCCACCGACTTTCAACAGTGATGCATGCCGATAAAATATTTGTACTTGAAAAAGGACATATTATTGAATCGGGTCGTCATGAAGAGTTGCTCGAGCTACGCGGATTATATTATGCGATGTGGCGTCAGCAAATCGGGGAGCGTAAAATCGAAAAACTACTTCCTGCTTAAATAGATACAAAGGCATGTTGATTTTCGACGATGCAATAGAGCAATTAAAGCAAGCATTAAATAATGACTTGCCCGGCACTAATGCACATCGGGTAATGGCACCGGATCACCGCAAGCCAGCTTCTGAGTATTTAAAGGAAGTGAAGTCATATAAGACCGGCTGTGTGATGGCATTGCTGTTTCCATCAGAAACAGGAGAAGCAACTTTAGTTTTGATGGAAAGGACCGGAGCAGAAGGCGATGTGCATTCTCATCAGGTAAGTTTTCCCGGAGGGAAGGTTGAAGAAGGTGATGAAGGATATTTAATGACGGCACTACGTGAAGTACATGAAGAAGTGGGAGTGCCATCCACGGAAATTAAAGTTTTAGGTGCTTTAACGGAATTGTATATTCCTCCCAGCAATTTTTTGGTATTTCCTTTTGTTGGATACGTAACACAAAGGCCTGAATACAATCTTAGTGTTGATGAGGTAAAGAATATCTTAGAAGTGCCACTATCTTTTTTCCTTCAACAAGAAAATAGAAAAGAAGATACTTTCTCGAGCGCAAGAGGTTATGAAGTAAAGGCGCCTTATTATGATTATTCAGGAATTAAAATTTGGGGTGCAACGGCAATGATGATTGCTGAGTTAGTTGCCTTAATAGAAAACTAGTGTTTAATCCCAGCTTTGATTCTTGCCTAACTTAACTTTTTGAGCATTTAAAATTTCGTGTGTAGTTGTTGTGTTTCCTACTTTATTGATGAACGCTATTACAGTTAACCGAGAACTATTGTATCCTGAAATGGAAGTAGTAAAGTTGTTTTGAATAATGTTACCTTTCGTTACTGCACCACCGTTAGTGATGCTCTTGCCTTTTCCAGAGGTGAGAACTTTTCTTAATACATCGCGGTGATAATACCCGACTATTGGATTCCCCAATTGATAGAATGGGCTCGAAGGAGTATTATTATAATAGTTCGATTGATTATATCCACTGGCTGAGCCGGTAACGCTATCTTCCGTTAAGTAAACTGTAAGTCGGTAGTCGCCGGTTAAGTTAGTGTTGAAAGCGCAAGCGACTGAAATGTCGGCATTGTTTCCTGTAATAGTTGTGTTTATTTTAAGTCCGCATTTTGCGGTTTTTTGCAGCGTAGTATTTACAATATTACTTGAACTCCATTCTGTTTTGTGAATTACAGCACTTCCGTTATAAGGCAATCTGTTAAACGACCCTGAAGAGAAAGCAGTAATGTTCAATAAATTGTCGAGTGTGTCGTACATCGGGACATCCATAGGATCGAAAGTGTGTATATCGGCACCAATAACTCTTCCGGGATATTGCGATTCGTAATTCAAGAATTTTTGCATGGCATCGGGACAAGTAGCGCAGACAGCACTTGAATACATTTCCACTAATAATTTTTGAGTGAATGTAGTGGGAGCGACTTCTTGTAAAACATTACTGTTTTTTGAGCCATCGATTGAATCGGTACCCGGTTCATTCTTCTGACAAGCAGACAGGAAGAGAATAGCAAAAGCTAAGTAAAGTGCGTTTTTCATCTTTTAAAATGCTGAACAATAAAAATACAACGTATTAAATGTTCAAGTATTATAAAAGCATGATATTCTTACAATAAAAAAGGCGCCTTTTGAGCGCCTTTGAATCAACTATATAGATTTTTTTAATCCCAGTTTTGAGTGCTACCTAATTTAACTCGTTGCACATTCATAATTTCTCTGTCTGTAGCAGTTGTACCTACTTTGCTTATAAATGCAACAACATAAAGTTCATTGCTATTATAGCCATTGATAGGAATACTGAAAGTTTTAATGTCTTCTCCGCCAACCTTAACATTCGAGCTTGCGATTGCATCACCTAATGCCGCAGTAGCTACTTTACGTAGAACGTTATTGTGTTTGAATCCTGTGATAGGGTCGCCTAATCCGTAAAAAGCATGTCCAGTGACAGTATTATAAGAATTACGTTGATCATAATTTGATCCTGTACCGCTGACATTATTTTCAAGTAGATAAACGGTCAAGTTATAATTCCCTGTTAGTGCCTCATTAAATCCTGAATGAACAGTGACAGAAGCTGTATTTCCTGAGATAGACGATGAAATTGCTAATCCGCATTTAGCAGGTTTAACTTTAGCTACATCAAAATTCGATTGCCATTGAGTGCGATTAAAGATGACCATGCTAAGCGAAGGAGTTCTGTTAACCATTCCACTTGGGAATTGAGGTGCTAATCCGTTAGCAAAAGTCGATTGTAATGTTGTGTATTGCGCAATCTCCATCGCATCGCTATAATGAATGTAAACAGGAATAGCTTTTGCGCTATTAGCTGCAACGATGTTGTCGAGTTTCACAAAGCCATCCGGACATTGTGGTTGTCCTGCTCCGGTGAAAGTTTCCAGCAATACCTTTTGAGTAAAAGTAGAAGGAACAGAAGATGTTCCACCTCCTGTAGGAGTTCCTGTAGAGCTGTCGCTAGCATCATCTTTTTTACATCCCGTAAGGGCTAATACTGCTAAGCAAATAGCAAAAGAGAGTTGTTTCATGTTTTAAATTTTAGGTAATCACAAGTTAATGGATGTACAACTGAAAACAGAACTTAATAAGTTACTGTATTGCACTTATACGTGATAAAAAGCAGTAAGTTCTAGTTAAAAGTGGATGTAAGAAAAAGGCAATTTTTGAATGAAAAAAATGAATTTTATTGCAAAAACGAACCAAATCAGTCCGATTTTGTTGTGATCATCAGAAATATGAACTGTAAGATATTTCAATAAATGTATCTTTGAAGATCCAATTCTCATATGAAAAACGACAAATTCTTTAATATTCGTGTTTATGCATTCATCTTGAACAGTTACGAAGAGGTGCTTATTGCAGAAGAATTTCACTATAATACTTTTATGCGAAAGCTTCCGGGAGGCGGACTTCAATTCGGAGAAGGAATTTACGATGCTCTTATTCGAGAAATTAGAGAAGAGTTAAATCAAGAGGTTGAAAGTGCAACACATTTTCACACAACTGATTTTTTTGTTCAATCAAAATTCAATGAGACGCATCAAGTGATTGGGGTTTATTATATAGTTCATTTGAAAAACGATATAAGTCACCTCTATAGAAAGTCAGATAGAGTAGTGGATACGAATGGAGAAGAAGAATTTAAGTGGAAGAAAATTGAAGCGTTGAGTCCTGCAGATTTTACATTTCCTGTCGATCAAAAAGCAGTGGAAGTATTCTTGTCGTTATTTGATCAAGAAGGCTGAAAGAGTTTAACACTCATAAAACCTTTCTTCTCAAAATAATCTTTGCTTTGAATAGCGGCTGCCTTGGTGGGGAATTCACTCATCACCAAGGTGAAAGTTCTTTGGTCACCGATTCCTGAGGCAACGATGATTACTTTTTCAATATCCTCATGAAGATACAGTTCATTAGCTACATAAAGTGCATGAACAATATCTTTAGTTTTCCATAGCGAAATAGAATAACCTTTAAGTGTTTCAGGATTTCCTAAGCAATCGAGTATATCGTTACATGAAAAGATACTATCAATTTCATGTGTCTTTTTAATGATGTTTAATGTCTCTAATCTTACCGATGCTAATCCGTGTTGAAAGCTCCCAATTCTTCTTGCAGCACCTTCTGATAAGTCAATAACACGCGAGCGAACATAAGGTCCTCTGTCGTTAATGCGCACCGTTATACTCAAATTGTTTTTTTCGTTGGTGACACGAACATAAGAGTTGAAGTCGAGGGTGCGATGAGCTGCGGTATAATCGGCATTTCTGAAAATATCGCCGTTGGCAGTTTTCCTGCCTTCAAATTCTTTTCCGTAGTACGAAGCTTTACCATGTTGAATTCTTGCGGCAGCCGGTTTTTTCTTCGGTTGCAGCAAAAAAGTAACAAGCAAAACTTGTAATCCTATTAAGATAGAGTTTGTCATTGTAAGCAGAACGATGTAAATATACTAACGTTTTGCAGCAAAAAGAGCATAAATCAGGCCAATCTGTGGCTTATAACCCCTTCAACGGTGGAAAACAGGTGGTTGGGATTGTAAGTTCTCCACTTTAATTCATCTAATTCACCACCAAATATAAGATA
>JAKPPP010000272.1 GCA_029547265.1 Bacteroidota bacterium | reverse complement strand
GTGTATAATTGCGGCTTGTGAAGATAGGAAAATGACTTCACAAGAAATTGAGAATTGCTTCAAGAATAACGGAGATGGTGCCGGGGTAGCTTATTGCACAGAAAATGGAAAAATACATGTGGAAAAAGGATTCATGACATTAGAAGAATTTCAACGATATTACGAAACTCTTGATGTTCTGCCTCATGTGGCACATTTCCGAATTGCGACGTCTGGTGACGTTACTCCGGAAATGACACATCCGTATAAGATTGAAATGGAAAGCCGACTAGTAATAACTGGCGACATTGAAACTCCAGTATTGTTCCACAACGGTGTAATTGGAGACTATAATGCATTATATCTCAACATGCTAACCAGTGGCATGATTGATATGCTGAGGGGTCCAATAAATGATACAAGGGTTGCTGCTGTGATGGCGGCTGTTTTTGACGAAGAAATACTACAATCGTTGTCTGGAAAATTCGTTGTAATGAAACCAGATGGCATTATCACCATGTGGGGAGACTTTGAAAGCGTGAATGGAGTCCACTTCTCGAACAACGGATACAAGAAAATAGCGTATACCCCATGTGTATATAATGCCAACAACAAAAATCGGAACTACAATTACAACAAGAACAACAAAAAACAAGTTACAGAAACCAAAGATAATTGGGACAGTGATGAATGGTTTCAGGCCTATCAAGATTGCCCTTACCAAAATTCGGAAGCACATGCATGCGATTATGATTGCGTTGAATGTGCTATTGAACGAGCACATATAGAAGGAGGGAAATGCAATGTCGATTAAGTGGCTACGCCTAAAGCGAATATGTGAAGAACTAAGCAACAGAACCGTACAAATTCATAGTTCTACGGAGTTAGACGACGACCATATTGCTGCAACCGAATTCAACGAACAGGAAGCCACTATACTCCTAAATAGTGGCAGAACAAAATCTGTTGAAATGGTAATTAAGGCGATTGCCCACGAGCTAACCCACATACAAGAAAACAACAATAACCATAATATAGACTTTAATGAAAAATGGGAGAAAAATGTAGGAATCGTTACTGAAAAGTATAATAAATAACAGGAAGTGAATCAATTACAAAAAAAGTTTTTATTTTTATATTAATTTTTTTAATGCCAACTACCCAATCACTTAATTTTAATGAAAGTACAAACCAAGAATTAATAAAAAATGTTGAAAA
>JAKPPP010000257.1 GCA_029547265.1 Bacteroidota bacterium | reverse complement strand
TTATCGAATACTTGGTCTAAATATTTAGATGATGTGGTATAATAAGTGCATGTAAAAATAAGCCATTGGCCAAGGAGGTCTGAGTGTGAGATTCAAGAAATCTAAAATGAGAGACGGATTCACGCTAACAGAAACGATAGTCGGATTACTTCTAATTTCAATCCTATTCATGATAATTGGGACAGGAATATCCGGCATACTCAATAGCTTAAATTCTACACGTAACCTTCAAAAAGTTGTCGAGTTAGAAACATTCGTATCCAGATACATCAACATCAACGGTGGTGTTGGTTCAACACCAATAACCGCAACTGATATAAATCAAATATTCAACGGTGGTACAAATAGTTATCCAAAAGTTTCCAGTATCACACAGACTGATGTTGCTAGCGTGCAAAAATACGAAGTAACAATTGAGTATCTGCAGGGGAAAACTCAGACGTTCATTGTTTACAGATACAAAGACTATTGATTTATTAACTTAAGCAAAGAGCAATGATTAGAGGTGATACAACTGTGGATTTAACAATTGGAGGAATGATAGCAGGTTTGGTTGTTGTCACAATACTCTTTGGTATGATGGGACTGATATTCAACGAAACATTTACAGTACTCCAGAGCAATCAAAAATATCTGAACTTTTTTACAGAGGCTCAAATGATATCGAACACATTAAACCAGTTACTATCACAAAGCGTTTGGACAACGAAAGACAAGATTTATGACAATACAACGAACGGATTTAAGATCGGATATTTTGATCCAACCGGTGGCATGCCAAAGGTGCAATATTTGACACTCGAATACGATTCATCATCTCGCGAGATAAGATTCAATGGAAAGAAGATTTTGGGACTTTCAAATATGATTTCAAATATCAAATTCGAAGTCAACGATACCTATATACTCATGACGATAGAAACAGATAAGATAAAAGACAGTCAAGGAAAGAATGCAAAGTACACTGTACCACTACTTACCATACTCACGGAATCTTCGTAAAATAACAGTGAGTTTTAGGAATTAAAAATGGAGGAGGCATATGGAAAACATGCGTAAAGGGTTCATGACAGCTATAGTACTGGTGATGATGGTAGTTGCAAGCATGTTACTCCTTGTATTATACCAAGGGGTAGCCAATTATCGTGAGAATGCAATGACTACGTTATCATCAATACAGAATGACGCTGACTCGGTTAATATAATGAACATAGGAATCGGATTCCTAAAGCCAAAGTCTCTTGGAATATTGGGTATACCTTTACTTTACAACGAT
>JAKPPP010000243.1 GCA_029547265.1 Bacteroidota bacterium | reverse complement strand
ACTTAGGGGTGTTTACCGTTCGTGGAATTCCTCTAAACCGCTTATTCTCACAGTTTACCGGTAAGCCCGGCGGATTTACTAAGGGTCGCGATCGCTCTTTTCACATGGGAACCCAAGAATATAAAATCATTGGTATGATCTCTCACCTTGGTCCCCAAATGGGTGTTGCCGATGGTGTTGCCCTCGCCAATCTATTGAAGAAAAAGCCGCATGTGACAGCAGTATTTACCGGCGACGGTGCTTCCAGCGAAGGTGATTTCCACGAAAGTATTAATGTAGCAGCGGTATGGGATCTTCCTGTAATCTTTGTTATTGAAAATAATGGCTACGGACTATCAACTCCAAGCCGTGAGCAGTTCCGTTGCAAACAGTTTATCGATAAAGCTATCGGTTACGGCATCGAAGGTGTTCGCGTTGATGGTAATAATATTCTCGATGTTTATAATACCGTTAATCGCTTAGCAACATCTATGCGAGAGAATCCTCGTCCTATTTTGTTGGAATGTGTTACGTTCCGTATGCGCGGACACGAAGAAGCATCGGGAACTAAATATGTGCCTCAAGAATTGTTTGATGAATGGGGACGAAAAGATCCGATTCGCAACTACGAAGATTATTTGTTGAGTGAAGGTGTTATCGATCAGGATTTCGTGAATATGGTTCGCGCAGGAATCAAAGAAGAAATTGAACAAGGACTCGAAATCACTTTTAACGAAAAAGATATTCAAGTTGATACTGCTCTCGAGATGAAGGATATGTTTGCGCCTTCTTCGAAAGTTGGTATTAAACCATCGTCTGAAAAGAAAACCGATAAACGTTTCCTCGATGCTATCACCGATGCTATGCGTCAGGCTATGCAACGTCACCCCAATATGGTTATCATGGGACAAGATGTTGCTGAGTATGGTGGTGCGTTTAAAGCGACTCAAGGCTTCGTAGAAGAGTTTGGTAAAGGTCGTGTGAGAAATACTCCTCTGTGTGAGTCGGCAATCGTTGGAGCTGGATTGGGATTATCAATAAACGGATATAAGTCGATCGTTGAAATGCAGTTCGCGGATTTCGTTACCTGCGGATTTAATCAGATCGTAAATAGTCTGGCGAAGACACATTACCGTTGGGGACAACATGTTGATGTGGTTGTACGAATGCCGACCGGTGCGAGTGTAGCTGCAGGTCCTTTCCATTCGCAATCTACTGAAGCGTGGTTCTTCCATGTACCGGGATTAAAAATTGTTTATCCTGCTTTCCCGTCTGATGCTAAAGGATTATTGGCTGCTTCTATCGAAGATCCGAATCCTGTGATGTATTTCGAACATAAAGCACTTTATCGCAGCATTAACGAAGAGATCTACGACGATTATTATACTGTAGAAATCGGTAAGGCTAGATTAGTAAAAGAAGGAAGCGATTTATCAATAATCACTTACGGATTAGGTGTGCATTGGGCTTTAGAAGCATTAGAAAAATATCCTGATATCAAAGCTGATGTTGTTGATTTAAGAACATTATTGCCTTGGGATGAAGAGGCTGTTTTGGCATCTGTGAAGAAAACAGGAAAGGTAGTCGTGATGCACGAAGACACTCAAACAGGCGGAATAGGAGGAGAGATAACGGCACGTATAGCCGAAAAATGTTTCCCTTATCTTGATGCGCCTCCGGTACGTATCGGAGCGCTTGATACTCCGGTTCCGATGTCGGCAGTGCTCGAGCAAAATTTCTTGCCTAAAGAAAGATTCTTTACAGCATTAAGAACTCTAGCGGATTTTTAATTAAAGATTAGCAATAAAAGCAAAACGCAGCGAAGGGATAGATTTATTCCTCGCTGCGTTTTAGTTTTTTAGTGAAATTAATATCGCTTTAAAAATGCTTCCGGTCGGTAGACTTTTACAGGCAAGATAGTAGTTAATTTATTTAACGCTTCGCGATTTTCAGTGTTTAGCGGTGCGTCTTTCAAAAAGTTTTTCTCTTTTTCTGTTAAGTGCCAGCTAAGTGAAATTTTCTCTTGTGTCTCCGGCATTTGAAATAAGATATACTCTAATGGAGTATTTAAAAAGCTACTCGCATATTCTAAATATCTGTCGAACGAATAATCTTGCATGATGATAAAGTTGCCGCTTACATTTCGCATCGGCGCTAACATCTTTTCGAAAATCGTTTTCACACTATTGTTCTCAACTTTTGCTTGCTTGTAAGTATCGCGAATCTGAATCATCACAACTCCTGATGTGTTTTCTTCTATCCAATTTCTGAAGATGTACATGAATTGCACCGAGTTCATCGTTCCGTAGTTGTCTCGAATACCTGCATCCATTACTTCTATAGCAGGATCACTTGGTAATGAAACTGCAGGCATAATATATGGGAATGCAGAGTTCATGCGAAGTGCACTCGTGACTCTTATATTGCTCGCATCTTGATCTTTGAAAAAGCGACTAAACTCAACGCCGTTTGGTGCTTGTTGTAATGATGAATGTTCAAGTCCCGGTGATTGCAGCATATAGCTTATCGGCTGCGCCGAGATGTGAAGTGCTCGTCCGTCGTTGATAATTGTCGGACTCATAATCATCATCGGAATCTCCGCATTAAGTTCAGGTTCGTAGTAATCACGAAGGCGTTTGTTTAATACGTATCCCGTATTTTCATTGTATTGTTCTTCCCATGCGTAAGCGCGATCTTTAATATAACGGTAACGCCCATCCGAAAATCCTTGCATGTTAAGGAATAAGTCAGATACTGTTGCACTCACTGAAAGTGAATTAAGTAAATCTTTACCGGTATTTCTTAGCAGATGATCATCGCCCGATGCATTTGCTTTTAATAGTTCTGCTTTTTTATCGAGGAATAATTCACGGTAATAGGTTGCACTTATCATTCCTCCTGATGAACCGCAAATCAATGCTGTATGCTTCATCAATTCTCCTCCGTAAACACTGTCGATCATCTGAAGTGTTCGGAAAGTGAAAACGCAAGAACGCAATCCACCGCCGCTTACATTTAACAATACCATTTTAGGTTTGTCGACTCCTTTCGCAGTCCAATAGGCTTTCCATTTATTAAGGATGGCTTGTGTATGTTTAATATCGGCAGTTTGTATACTGTCGTTCACCGAATTGATCAGTGACTCTTTCGAGTAAATAGCTTTCGTGCCTTTGTAGTTTAATCCGTAAGCCTGACTTCTCGGATTCACAACTTCGAATTTCGAAAGTAAATTCAAGAGAATGAAAGTCATGATTAATGCCGTATTCGCCCAAGCTTTCAGCCAATAGCGAAACACTCCGCTAAGCATGATGAACATGGTGAATAATAACATCACAGAAGCTCCCGCAGGAATTCTAAACCATGCGTAATCTCTGAATAATCCTAAAATGATAAATGTGCTGAATACAACAATTTCGACAACTGCTGCATTGATGTGATTCTGACGAAACACTCGCTCCAGCATATAGCGTTTGTAGTGGCGAGTATCACGAACGATTTTCACTTTTAAAGGGAAGTTGATGTAGGTGTCAACTCTCCAATTATTTCTTCGGCTAAACGAAGTATCATTAGTATCGTAAATTCTGATTGGTGCCGTTTCGTCATCATCGGCGTGCTTAACACCAAAAAGTTTATGAATGTCTTTGTTGGTATGCATGAAGTAACGAAGCGTTAACGTCATTACTACCATGATTCCGGTGATGAAAGCTATTAAGTTGGCACTGATTTCTTCTATCGGCTTCAGCTGATTGTAATACTGGAAATTGATAATTTGATAACAGTAAACAAGAATGAATGCTAATGGGATAATGAAATTATTATGCGCGTATTTTAAGAATGTCCTCGATAGCGTTGCTAAAAACGGAAAGCGAAAGCTATTTAAGATGAAACTCGAAATATTGAACGACATAATAAATGCTCCCAAGCTGGTTCCCATAATAAAGAAGGAAGTGACTCCCACTTTTCCCATGTATTCGGGATCAAGAAACAGAAAGGGAACTCCGAATTTTTTGGCAATCGATTCGGTGATGAACGCAAAAAGCAATAACCAATACAACATCATAATCTGATTCTTCTTGAAGTGCATCACCACAAGCTGAATCGGAAATGAATAAATAAATCGGTTGTAAAAGGTTTTAAGTGACATTAATGACGAGCGCTAAGCTATTATTATTCTACGTCTAAAACGCAAAAAGGTTAAGCTTTCGTCAGCGTTTGGTCAATTAAATATCTCTAGATAAGCCCAAATGAACGGAATCGCCAATAATAACCCGTCAAATCGGTCTAAAATTCCGCCATGTCCGGGTAATATATTGCCTGAGTCTTTTATGTTTAAGCTTCGCTTCATCAAGCTTTCAACCAAGTCTCCCAAGGTTCCTGTAATCACTACAATCAGTGCAATCACCGCCCAGTCAATTGAGCTGAATTCAGTGTAAAAATGCGCCAGGATTTGCGATGCTGCCGTGGTTAATATCAATGCACCAATAAAGCCTTCCCACGATTTCTTAGGCGATATACGCTCGAATAAACGACGTTTTCCTAGCGACATTCCAACTAGATAGGCAAACGTGTCGCTGCTCCATTGCAATACAAAATAACCGATCACTATATTACTGTTGTAGTTGATGTGTAATGATGCAACTTTGTTCAGTAATACAAACGGAATTACGGCGTAAACAATTCCCAATATGGTGATGGCGATATTCCCGAATGGGTCTTGTTTTTTACGGTATAATTCAGCGAAAAATATTATGCCGAATAATGGATAAATAATGGATAAATAGGAGGGAGGAAGACTGTCGAAACATACTCCCGATGCCAAGATATAAGTTACTGCTCCTGCAAAGAGTCCGAGGTTTACATTTGGTTCGCGTTGTTCGGTTTTGATAAGCTTGTAAAACTCATCAAGTCCCAATAACGAGATTACTAGAAAGAGTACTTGAAATGATATTTGTCCGTAGAGTATCGACCCTATCAGAACGGTAATGAAAAGTATTCCTGTAATGGTTCTTTGCCAAAAATTACTCACAACAAATCG
Organism: Bacteroidota bacterium; assembly: GCA_029547265.1. GTDB lineage: Bacteria > Bacteroidota > Bacteroidia > AKYH767-A > OLB10 > CAINEC01. Next base: position 20,685 of record JAKPPP010000243.1, on the reverse strand, counting down.
TTTTCGGTTAGTATTAATTGTGCTTTGGTTGCATTCTCTTCGGTGACATATAATTCTGCTTCTCCGAAGATATAGGATGAATCTTTTTTGTCGATCACAAAAGCATCGATTTGTTCATCGGCTAAAATAGATTTAGCAAATTCAATTTCGTGCGGTTTGTTGGTCGTGTATATTTTTATCCAGTTCGGCTCCATGCTATGTTAAACCGTCGCGCGGTCGTCGATCATAAAAACATACAGTTGCGTAGGACCGTGTGCTCCAATCACTAATTCTCCTTCAATGTCGGCTGTGCGGCCCGGACCGGTTACTATTGTTATCGATGATGGTAACTTCGGATATTTATGTCGCAGCCAATTCATCGCATCTTTTAAGTCTAATGCCAACTGACTCGCTTTCGCTAATACAATATGGATAGGAGCGTATGAAGGCACCGATCGTGTTTGTTCTTTCGAGGTAATCAAGATACTTCCTGTTCTCGATATCGCACATTCACATGATGATATAGCGACATCCATCTTATCAATGTCTTCCGTTAACACATGATGCGGAAGTTCACATTCTGTAAGCAAGTTCGAAAGTCCGTCTTCTACACATACAATGTCTTTCCAGAGGTATTGCATGCCTAAGTCAACTACGCCTTCGGCAAATTCTAGTTCGGTTTCCACCAAGAAAAATTTCCCGCCGGCAGCAGTAAGTTTGTCGGCAAATACCAATACAGGGTCTTCGTCGGTTTGAACAAAAACCGGAGTATCAAAGTCGAGTTTAGGGTACGGATTAGGGTTTTTCGTTAAGAGAGCCGCCCTTATTTTTTTCAATACCTTTTCACGTGTGGTACTCTCATCCATTGCTTATGCTTCGGTTGACGGTGATGTGGTTACGATTTCAGGTTCAGTACTTGCTTCAACTGTTTTAGTTTCCGCAACTTCTTCTTTATCCCATTTTCTCTTTCCGAAAATACGCTCTAAGTCTTCCTTAAAGATAACTTCTTTCTCGAGTAATGTTGCTGCTAATTGATCTAATGCTCCGCGATTGTTTTTCAATAATTCAATCGTGCGTTGATATGCTTCGTCAATCATCTTCTTTACTTCATTGTCGATCAACTCTGCAGTTTTTTCGCTGTATGGTTTCGAGAATGTATAGTCAGAATTTCCTGATGAATCGTAATAGCTGATGTTTCCTAACTTATCGTTCAATCCAAAAATCGATACCGATGCATAAGCTTGCTTAGTTACTTTTTCTAAGTCACTTAGTGCGCCTGTTGAGATCTTTCCAAATGTTACAAATTCAGCCGCTCTACCGCCTAATGCAGCACATAGTTCATCGGTGATTTGTTCAGTTGTTGTCAACTGACGTTCTTCAGGTAAATACCATGCTGCTCCTAATGAGTTTCCGCGTGGCACTATCGTTACTTTTACTAATGGTGCCGTATGTTCTAATAACCAACTTACCGCAGCATGTCCCGATTCGTGATAAGCAATTACGCGCTTCTCTTCGTATGAAATGATTTTATTTTTCTTTTCTAACCCGCCAACAATACGATCAACCGCGTCAAGGAAGTCTTGGTGACTGATCGATGTTTTGTTTCTTCTCGCTGCTATCAATGCCGCTTCATTACAAAGGTTGGCAATATCAGCTCCCGAGAATCCCGGTGTTTGCTTTGCTAAAAAATCAAGGTCTAAGCCTACATCTAATTTCAATGGCTTAGAGTGTACTTTGAAGATTTCTTTTCTTCCGTTTAAGTCAGGTAGTTCAACGTAGATCTGACGATCGAAACGACCCGGACGTAATAACGCACGGTCTAATATATCAGCACGGTTGGTAGCGGCAAGGATAATTACTCCCGAGTTACTTCCGAATCCGTCCATTTCAGTTAATAACTGATTTAATGTTGACTCTCTTTCGTCGTTAGCGCTGAACGATGGTTGTTTGCCACGAGCACGTCCGATTGCGTCAATCTCATCGATGAAGATGATACTTGGCGCTTTCTCTTTCGCTTGACGGAATAAGTCACGAACACGTGATGCTCCAACTCCTACAAACATCTCTACGAAATCTGATCCTGATAACGAGAAGAATGGCACTTGCGCTTCTCCTGCTACTGCCTTCGCAAGTAAAGTCTTTCCTGTTCCCGGAGGACCTACTAATAATGCTCCTCTCGGAATTTTACCTCCCAGCTGCGTGTATTTCTTCGGATTTTTAAGGAAGTCAACAATCTCCATTACTTCCACTTTCGCTTCTTCTAATCCCGCAACGTCGTTGAAAGTAACTTTCACATGAAGGTCTTTGTCGAAGAGCGTAGCTTTCGATTTTCCGATATTGAAAATCTGACTTCCGCCTCCGCCTGATCCCATTCGACGAATGATGAAAAAGTATAAAAAGGCAATTAGCAAGAATGGGAATATCCATCCTAAAATCCAATCCCAATAGCTATGCGCATTATTGTCGTAGTAAAGGTTAACGCGATTTTCTTCAGGGATGTCTTTCTGAATAGCATTTAACTCGTTTTCAAATGCACCGGCATCGCCAATTGCAAATGAGTAATGCGGACCTTCATTTACTCCGTTGCCGAACGATTTGTTGGCTACGTTTTTGAAGTCAGGTTTTACTAACGAATCTTTTTTGATGTAAACGTTAATGAGATCTTTGTTAACGATAGTTACTTTTTCTACATAACCCGATTTTACCCATCCGTAGAATTTATTTCTCGAAATCTCTCTCGGATGTCCTCCAAAATCAAACATGCTGATACCGATAATTACCAGTATCACTAATGCATAAACCCAGTAAAAGTTGAAGTTAAACTTTGGTGCTTTCGGGTCTTTAGGAAAGTTGTTAAAGGAAGGCTTCTTTTTTTCCTCTTGTTGTTGTTCTGACATGATATATTCTTACTCTTAGTAAGCTGTATTGTAAACGAATTGAATGGACTTGTATTTTAACAAAGAATCAAATGTTTAGTTAATCGTTGATTTCTCTGATCTGTGCATCGGCCCAGAGTCGCTCAATTCCGTAATATTCTCTTTGTTCTTGCTGAAAGATATGAACTACGACGCTAATATAGTCGATTAATATCCATTGGGCGTTTTGTTTCCCTTCTATATGATAAGGATTTTCACCGGTTTCTTTCTCTACCGTCTCTTCTACCGATCGAGTTAACCCTTCTACCTGCGTGGAGGAGTCCCCATGGCAAACAATAAATTTATCGGCAACTGCGCTACCTAGCGCTTCTAAATCTAAAATCACAATATTTCGGGCTTTCTTTTCTTGAAGCCCCCTGATTATTGCGTCGGTAAGTAGGTCTTTAACAGGTTCTTTAACTGTTTTTGCTGCACGGGCTGTTTTTGCCATTCAGTATTCTTAAATTTGTTGTTGCAAAAGTATAGATTTTTAACGGCTTCCCGTGAACCTTGTTACACTCAATTCAGTAGATTCTACAAATAGTTTCGCACAGCGGATGCTGGCAAACGATTCGGCGCCCGATTCTACGGTAATTCTGGCGCTCGAACAAACTGCAGGTAAAGGGCAGAGAGGGAACGTATGGGAGAGTCGTACGAACCAGGGTTTATATTGTTCAATAATCTTTAAACCTTCCGATTTACCCGCTTCTTCGCAGTTTCTTTTTAATAAGGCTGTCGCTGTGGCAGTGGCTTCTTTCCTCGAGGATCGCTTGGGAAAAGAGGTGCGTATCAAATGGCCTAACGATATCCTGGTCGATGGCAAAAAGATTGCCGGTTTACTCATCGAGAATACTTTGCGCGGCGATCGTATCTCTGCGATTATCAGCGGGATAGGGATTAATTTGAATCAAAATTCGTTTCCTGAATCGTTTGATACTCAGCCAACTTCCATGAAAATGGAGTCGGGCAGCGATTTCGACCCGGCTACCGAGGTGCGCGAACTTTATCGCTATGTCTTTAATGAATATCAGCAGTTTTTGATGAAGGAGGAGGAGCGTATCAATGCTTCTTACCATCATTTTTTATACGGATTAAATTCGCCTCATTCGTTTATTCGTGAGGGTGCAGTATTTACTGCCGAGTTGCTCGAAGTGCGTAATGATGGCTCCGCCGTTTTGTTATATAACGGCATGCCCATGATCATTCATCACCCTTTGGTACGTTTCTTCGGGGTGGGGAAATCAGGCTGATAATTGCTCGTAACGATGAACTAATAAGTTCAGAAAGTTGGTTAACGGCTTCTCTGCCATCATCTTAAATAAAGGATTCAAATCGGCATCGAAAAATAATTGCAACTTGGTGCTGCTTTCACTTACCGCCGTCATTTCACATACTAAACTGAAGTCAAATGGCGCTTTCCCGTTTTTTAACATCACAATCTTGCTGTCAGGGGTCTTTTCTCCATAAGCTAATCCCATCGATGCCATCCCTTTAATGTCGAAATGGCAAGTCGGACCGTCGGTTACGAAGTTCTCCACTTGCTCAGGCATCAATGTCCCGATATTTTTAAAATCACATAAAAATTCAAACACTTCTTTCGCCGGCTTCGCCAACGTAACTACATCACTTTCAATGCGGGTCATAATATGAGTTTGTTATTTTTTCCAGGTGTCGGGGTGTTTCCTCCAATCCTGTAAAACCGGTAAATCTTGCTTTTTTACATAGCCTGTCGCTACGGCTTGCTTTATTAAAACGTCGTAGTTGCTTAAGGAGTAAAACGGACAACCAGCTTTTCTGAAGGAGTCGGCAGCTGTTTCAAATCCGTATGAAAATATTGATACTAAGCCTTTTACAATTACTCCGTTCTTGCGAAGTTCTTCAACAGCCTTTAAACTACTTCCTCCTGTTGATACCAAATCTTCGATTACTACAGCCGATAAGTTCGGTTGTACTTCACCTTCAATGGTATTTTGTCGGCCATGGTCTTTGGCTGAGGATCTCACGTAAACGAAAGGAAGTCCCATCGCTTCCGATACCAATGCTCCTTGAGCGATGGCTGCCGTGGCCACACCGGCGATTAAATCGGGACGACCAAATTTATCTTCTATCAGTTTCACAAGTTCCTGACGGATGAATGTCCTTACCCTCGGATACGATAAAGAAATACGATTATCGCAGTAAATAGGGGAGTTCCAACCGCTGGCCCAAATGAAAGGCTGTTCTGGCTGCAATTTTATGGCTTTGATTTGCAGCAAGAATTCGGCTACTTTTGACGCTGTATCATCTTGCATAGTTTACAAACCTACACGTTTTCGGGAAATGTAACAAAAAAGGATGATTTATATCTGAAAAAAAAGCCATGTATAAAGTCTACGTAAACGACCGACTTGTTAAATTTTTACCTGCTAAAGACTCTATCAACGGAGCCGAAATGGTGTTCCGCTTGAGAGGCGATGAGTCGGTGGAGGATTTAACGCAGCTGATAGGTTCTTTTGAGCAAAATGCTTTGCTGCCTGAGTTGTATTTGCAGTCGGCGGATATCGATCGTACGTGGAAAACTTTTACTTCGGGATACCAAATCATGGAAGCTGCCGGCGGAATAGTTGTGAATAATGAACATTCTCTTTTGATGATTTTCAGAAATGGTAAGTGGGATCTTCCGAAAGGTAAAATTGAAGAGGGCGAAGAACCCGATACTGCCGCTATTCGCGAGGTGTTTGAGGAATGTGGAGTAGGGATGCTCAATTTGTCGAAGCAAGTGTCGACTACCTTCCATACTTATCCTTATAAAGATATTAAAGTGTTAAAAAAGACCTATTGGTTTTTGATGGACTCGAAAGATACCAATCGTCCCGTTCCTCAACTCGAAGAGGGCATCACCGATGTGCGATGGATGACTAAGGGAATGGTGAAAGAAGCAATGATGAATACGTATGCATCTATTGCCGATTTGCTTAAGGAGCAGGTGTTAGATGCTCCGAACCGATTTTTAGGGTAATCTTTAAATGATCCTCTTGATGAGGCGAAGGTTGTGGGAGTAACGCTTGGTGTCGACATTAAAGATTCCTTGATGATCAATATTGTCGATCCTTACTTTTCCGGATGCGTGAATAATTCTATTCTTAGAAGTCAGAATTCCTACGTGAATAATTTTTCCTTCTTCATTGTCGAAAAATGCTAAATCGCCGGGTTGTGTTTCGTCGAGTAAGTGAATGGTATGTCCTTGTTCTGCTTGCATCCACGCATCGCGTTTCAGAGGAATTCCGCTTAGCTTATAAACCATCTGCGTGAATCCTGAACAATCGATGCCGAATGGCGATCGTCCTCCCCATAGGTAAGGTGCATTCAGGTACATAAAAGCATTTTCAACTAATACTTTAGTGCCGATGTTTGATTCAGGTTGCTTAGCATTTCCTTCGAAGGTATAATCTACTCCTCCTAAACGGCAAGAGCCCGAGCGAAACCAAGGTAAGGTGCTTCCTAAAACCAACGAATAAATTGATTGGTGGTTAACTAAAATCTGGACTAAGTCGTACGATAAAAATGAATTGCTGCGTTGCAGTTCGTTGTACTCAGGTAATCCGATGCTCAGTTGTTGCGAGCGATGAATCCAACCCTCGTAATCGTCGTACGATACTTTAATCTTGATCCATTCTTGTTGCTGGTCGAGCACTTGAAAACTCTCGCCAAACAAAAGTTGAGAAACCTGCTCACTTCTGTGAGCAGGTTCTATCCTAACAGGAACAATACTTAGATTACAAATCCCGTACGCCACAATGTTGTTATTAAATCATTTCAATAATGATTGCTGATGCTCCACCGCCGCCATTGCAGATACCTGCAGCACCGATTTTACCTCCGCGTTGTTTCAATACACTCATCAAAGTAACAACGATACGTGCTCCTGAACATCCTAATGGGTGTCCGATAGCTACTGCACCACCGTTAACATTTACTTTGTTGCCATCGAGTTTCATCTCTTGGTTGTTTGCTAAAGCAACTACCGAAAATGCTTCGTTAATCTCGAAAAAGTCGATATCGTTTAATTTTAATCCCGCTTTTTCAGCTGCACGTGGAAGTGCTTTTGAAGGAGCAGTAGTAAACCATTCAGGTGCTTGTTGAGCATCTGCAAATGATCTGATTTTTGCAATCGGTTTAATGCCTAAAGCTTCTGCTTTTTCTTTGCTCATCAATACAACTGCAGCAGCACCGTCGTTAAGTGTACTTGCGTTAGCGGCAGTAACAGTTCCGTCTTTTACGAATACGGGACGAAGTCCTGCAAGTTTATTGAAATCTACTTTTTTGTATTCTTCGTCTTCTGAAATTACAATCGGGTCTTTCCCTTTAACAGGGATCGTTACGGGAGCGATTTCATCTTTAAATAAACCTTTAGCTCCTGCATCTTGTGCTCTTTTGTATGATTCGATAGCGTAAGCATCTTGGTCCTCGCGACTAATTTTGCACTCTGTAGCGCAAAGCTCAGCAGCATTACCCATATGGTAGTCCTTATAAACATCCCATAAACCGTCTTTCACTAATCCGTCGATCATTTGAGCGTGACCTAAACGGTATCCGTTTCTTGCTTTATCTAAATAGTAAGGAACAGCACTCATGTTTTCCATTCCGCCTGCTACAACTACGTCGTTTTCTCCCAGCATAATACTCTGAGCTCCCAACATAATTGCTTTCATTCCTGAAGCACAAACTTTATTTACTGTAGTGCCGGGAGTGGTATTTGGAAGTCCCGCGAAAATAGATGCTTGCGTTACAGGTGCTTGTCCTACGTTTGCTTGAAGAACGTTACCCATGTACACTTCATTCACTGCATCAGGACTAATACCTGCTCTTTCAACAGCAGCTTTAATGGCAGTAGCACCAAGTTGAGTAGCAGGAACCGATGATAATGATCCGCCGAAACTTCCGATAGGAGTTCGGGCTGCGGAAACGATATATACTTCTTTCATTTTGATTTTTTGTTTGTTCGTAATTGACGCCGCAAAGGTATTGTTTTATTAAGAATGGGAGTTTATTGGGTAATTGCTAATTCAAATGTCTGTTAATTTCATTTATAAGCACTAAAGTTTGTTTTTTTTCTTATTTATTGTCCCTCAAGCGGTTATTTCTTGAAATTTTATCCGTAGCTTCAAACAAAATCGGCGTTGATATTAACAGAACTTCATCTTCAGTTTAGAAATTTCTTCTGTAATTGCTTTTAGGGCGGCTGGTAATCAGGTTGATACACTAATTTCGGATATTCACCTTTCGTGTTGATAAACCGGTTATATTCACTATCTTTGCGCCATGAATACATTTCAGGCCCTCGGCCTTCAAGAAAGGCTGCTCAGGGCAATTGAGACGCTGGGTTTTGTGGAACCAACACCTATCCAGCAAGAAGCTATCCCACAATTAATTAGTGAAAATCGTGATCTCATCGGACTGGCTCAAACCGGTACGGGAAAAACGGCTGCCTTCGGGTTGCCGATGTTAGAGAAGATCGATATGGGGAAAAATTATCCTCAGGCTTTAGTCCTTGCACCAACACGTGAGTTGTGTGTACAGATTACTAAAGACCTTGTCAATTTCGGATCCAATTTGGATGGCTTTGCTACAGTTGCCGTTTATGGTGGAGCAAACATTAGTGAGCAAATTCGCTCAATCAAAAGAGGTGTGCAAGTGGTTGTTGCCACACCGGGACGATTAATCGACTTGATTAATCGCAGAGCACTCGACCTAGGAAGGGTTGAGATAGTGGTATTAGATGAAGCAGATGAAATGCTTAACATGGGATTTAAAGAGGATATCGATTTTATCCTTTCAAGTACTCCCGAACATCGCAATACCTGGTTGTTTTCAGCAACAATGCCTCGTGAAGTTAGGCAGATTGCTGAGTCGTACATGTCAAATCCTATCGAATTAAGCGTAGGAAAAAGAGAACAAGGAAATGAAAATATCGAACACGTTTATTATGTAGTTCGTGCAAAAGACCGTTACCTTGCTCTTAAGCGAATTGCAGATGCGAATCCCGATGTTTTCGGAATCGTATTTTGTCGTACTAAACTGGAGTCGCAAGAGGTGGCTGAACATTTAATTCGTGATGGTTATAATGCAGATGCATTACATGGCGATTTAAGTCAGCAACAACGTGACAAGGTAATGGGTCGTTATCGTGAAAAATCGTTACAGTTGTTAGTGGCTACCGACGTGGCTGCTCGCGGTATCGATGTTCAGGATGTAACGCACGTAATCAATTATAACCTTCCTGATGAATTAGAGAATTACATGCACCGTAGCGGTCGTACTGCTCGTGCCGGTAAAAAAGGTATTTCTATCTCTATCATCAATATTAAGGAGGTTTCTAAAATCCGCCAAATCGAACGTTCTCTTAAAAGATCGTTTATTGCAGGTAAAGTTCCTGAGGGAATCGAAGTTTGTGAGAAGCAGTTAATGCATCTCGTGAAACGCGTGCACGATGTGGAGGTGAATGAGAAAGAAATTGCTCCATACCTCGATGCTATCTATGGCGAACTTCAAGATATTGATAAAGAGGAGTTGATTCGTCGCTTCGTTTCTATCGAATTTAATCGCTTCCTTGAGTATTATCGCAAGGCTCCGGATTTAAATGTTGATGCAAACAGCAGTCGTTCTTCTTCTTCAGGTGAAGTTGGCGGTTACCGTCAGTCTTCAGGTCCTAGAATGTTCGTTAGCGTAGGTGCTAAGGATGGTTTAGATAAAGGTAAATTATTACGCTTGCTTTGCGATGAAAGCGGTGAGCGTGGTACTATCTTCGGACGTATCGATGTGAAGGGTGTTTATTCTTTCGTTGATGTTCAACCCGATAAATTAGATGCCGTAATGAAAGCTATTCATGGTATCGAGTATAACGGCAGAACTGTTCGTACCGAGTTAACTACTGAAAAACCTGGTGGCGATCGCGGTGAGCGTAGCGACCGTGGTGATCGTAGTGATCGTGGCGGCTTCAGAAAAGAAGGCGGAAGCGGTTACTCTAGAGGATCTCGTGATGGAGGAAGCTCCCGCGGACCTCGTTCTTCAGGTGGCGATCGCGGTTCTCGTGGTGGCTCTCGTGATGGCGGTTACCGTGGTTCTCGTGATGGCGCTCCTCGTGAAGGTGGCTATTCTAGAGCTCCTCGTGAAGAAGGTGCTCCAAGAGCTGCACGCGAAGAAGGTGCTCCAAGAGGCGAAGGCTTTAGCCGTCCGGAAAGAGCTCCTCGCTCAGCCGATTTCGGTAAACGCGACGACTCAAGAAGTTCTTCGGAAGATAAACCGACAAAATCCAGAAAAGAGAAGTTCTCTAAATGGTAAAATAATACTTCTAAAGGCTGTCCGTTTCGGACAGCCTTTATTTTTTCCGGTAATTCCGTTTTTTCGACCGTTACATGCATTGATTTTATAATTTTGCACATGCATCAAACGATATTAATTATTGATTTCGGTTCGCAGTTTACTCAGCTCATCGCACGCCGTGTACGCGAACTCAATGTTTATTGTGAAATCCATCCTTACAACCATCTTCCTGAGTTATCAGCCGATGTGAAAGGTGTTATTTTTAGCGGTGGTCCCGCATCAGTACGCGATGCCGATGCTCCTCAAATTAATACCCTCGATTTCCGTAAGAAACTTCCCGTTCTCGGTGTTTGCTATGGCGCTCAGCTAATGGCTCTTCAAGGTGGAGGTAAAGTGCAGCCTTCTGCAACACGTGAATATGGTCGCGCTCACCTCACTCACCAAGGAAATTCCGATTCTTTCTTGAAAAATATCGCTCCCGCTTCTCAAGTGTGGATGTCGCATTCTGATACTATTACCGATGCCCCGGCAGGATTTAATATCATCGCTTCAACCGAAGATGTAAAGGTGGCCGCTTATCATATCGAGGGTGAATCTACTTTCGGTGTGCAGTTCCATCCCGAAGTAGTTCACTCGACAGAGGGAAAACAGATGATCCGCAATTTCGTGATGGATATCTGCGGGTGTAACGGCGATTGGACTCCCGGTTTCTTCGTGGAGGAAACAGTGAAGTCTCTGCAGCAACAGTTGGGGAATGATCAGGTCATCCTCGGACTTTCAGGCGGTGTCGATTCAGGCGTGGCTGCGATGTTGTTGCATAAAGCTATCGGCAAAAATCTGCATTGCATTTTCGTGAACAACGGATTGCTGCGTAAGAATGAATTCACTCAAGTGCTCGAGATGTATAAACATCTGGGATTAAATATCACGGGTGTTGATGCCTCTCGCGAATTTTATGATGCACTGAAAGGTGTGTCGGATCCCGAACAAAAAAGAAAAATTATTGGTCGCGTTTTTATCGAAGTGTTCGATGCGCAATCGCATAAAATTGATAACGCCCTTTGGCTCGCTCAAGGAACTATCTATCCCGATGTAATTGAGTCGGTTTCAGTAAAAGGCCCGTCAGCAACTATTAAGTCGCATCATAATGTTGGGGGATTACCCGATTTCATGAAGTTGAAAGTAGTGGAGCCACTTCGCAGTTTATTTAAAGATGAAGTACGTGAGGTAGGTAAGGCAATGGGCATGGCTCCTGAGTTATTAAATCGCCATCCTTTCCCGGGACCTGGACTAGGTATTCGTATCTTAGGCGATGTGACTGAAGAAAAAGTGAGAATTATTCAAGAGGTAGATGCTATCTTTATCGAAGGATTGAAGTCGGCGGGATTATATGATCAAGTATGGCAAGCAGGCTCTATCTTCTTACCGATTAACTCGGTTGGTGTGATGGGTGATGAACGTACATACGAGCATGTGGTTGCGTTGAGAGCAGTTTCTTCAACGGATGGTATGACGGCAGATTGGTGCCATTTACCTTACGAGTTTCTAGGTAAAATCTCGAATGAAATTATCAATAAAGTGAAGGGCGTGAATCGTGTGGTATATGATATCAGTTCTAAACCTCCTGCAACAATCGAATGGGAATAATTTCGGATATGCTTAAACGTTATAGTGCTTTCTTGCTCATCATTTTGCTGGCAGGATGTTCGGCTACAAAAAAAACTACGGCTCCCGTAGCTCCTGTCACTTCTGTGCCTTCTTCGGTGGATACTGTGGTTGTTGCTCCCGTGCCGGTGAAAGTGCAAGAGCCGGAGTTTAAAAATGTTACCTTCGGATTATTATTGCCTCTTCAACTCGATGAGCATTTTGTTCCCGATACCATTCCTGATGATGAGCCTTTAATTCTTCCTTCTGCTGTTCCTGCTCTAAACTTTTATGAAGGCGCTATCACTGCGTCAACCGATTTTGTTTCGAAAGTTTCGAAAATCAAATTGCATGTTATCGATATCGGCGGCGATTCATTGTCGACCGTTACTGCATTGAATGCGAAAATCAAAGACACTTGCGACTTCTATCTTTCAATGGTTCCCGGTAATTGCAATATTGCTTTGGTGAACTTTGCGAAGCGTTGTAATCGTCCCGTTTATATTCTTTCGGGATCAAATACTGCAATCTTGGATGGTAACCCTAATATTTGGTTGTCGATGCCAAGTAATCTGACTTCACTGAAAGAATATTCTTCTTTCCTCTATAGCACATACTCGAGTTCGAATTTTATGTTGGTGTATCGTGATGTGCGTAAGGAAAATGACCTCGCTGCATTTATTGGTTCAATTATCGACAGTACTTCGCAAAAGCCTAATACCTGCTCGAAGGTGAATTATAAGTCGGCAGGATGGGCAGGCATCAGCGCGAAGCTTTTAAAGACAAAACGTAATGTGCTTATTATTCCTACGAACGACGAATCATATCTTTCTACTTTAGTTAGAAAAATCGACGAGGTTGCAGCTGATTACGATATCATGATCTGCGGATTACCTACATGGGATGCATTCGAAACTGTTGATCAGGCATTACTCAAAAAATTAAATACCCATATCTTCAATGGTATTTACATTGATTATACCAATACCAACGTATTGAATTTCCGTCAGAAGTTTATCAATAATTATCACAATGATCCGATGGCTCCTGCATATCAAGCATTCGACTTAATTACGCACCTGACATCGAACTACGAGAAATTCGCGTACGATTTCGATAAATATATTTCGAAGCCTACTATTGAAGCTCCTGTTGGAGGATTTCGCTTCGAAAGAGTAGGAGAGAACGGAGGTTGGGAAAACAGAAATCTTTCGATCCTGAAATACGCCGATTATAAATACATCCGTATTAACAAGTAGTATTACTCTTGCTTTTGTTTTTTGTCGTCGGTAAGGTAAATATCAACTAACCCTTCCGGTAATGTCACATGAAATTTCATCTCGGCACGATCTACTTTGTCGATGAATTCTTCACGAATCGGGAATAGTACCGGTTTGTTTTTATAGGTGAATTCGCCAACAGCTTGTTGCGGTAATTCGTAAACGTTAGTAAGCGGACCAAGTTCTCCTAATACGCTATCGATAACAATCATGTTGATGATCTCGTGGAAATAAAACTTGTTTCCTTTCAACTTAGGTAACTCACTTAAGGGTAAATATAAATCGAGCTTTAAATATTGCTCAGCTGTGGTCATGTCCTCAATGCCTGCTAAGTGAATCGTCGCCGATTTTTCCTTCTCTTTAATGGCAATTTTCTTTACATCATATTCTTTCAGTGCACCGCCAACTTCAAGGTAAATTATCTTGAGCGACTTATAGCGCGCCGGTGTATCTGTATCGAGAGAAATAATCATGTCACCGCGTACGCCATGAGTACGGTGTATGGTGCCTAGGAAATAATGTTCGGGATGAGTCATACCTGAATAATGGAATTGGATAAAAATAAAAAATCCTGCTTAATGAAGCAGGATTTTTTATAATGATATAAGAAGATTATGCTTCTGCAGGAGCTTCGCCTTCTGTGGCTTCGCCACCTTCAGCAGGAGCTTCCATAGCTAAATTAGCTTCAGCTTCTTTTTTCTTTCTAGCATCGATACGAGCTTGGTTAGCTTTCTCTTCTGCCGCAAATCTAGACGCTGCATCTTTTGATTTCTCAGAAGCTAAGCGAGTTTTTTTGCTGTCGATTTTGTTTTGTTTCTCAGATACCCAAGCTGCATATTTTGCATCTGCTTGTTCTTGAGTAAGTGCCCCTTTCGCAACACCTTTGTTAAGGTGAACACGGTAAAGAACTCCTTTGTAGCTTAAAATAGCTGCTGCGGTCTCAGTTGGTTGTGCACCTTTGATAACCCAATCTGCTGCTTTTTCTACGTTTAAGTCAATTGTGGCAGGGTCGGTAATCGGATTGTAAGATCCAATTCTTTCAATGAAACGACCGTCTCTCGGAGCACGACTATCCGCCACCACAATATGGAAGAAAGGTCTGCCTTTCTTTCCATGACGCTGTAATCTAATTTTTGCTGGCATTTTATTTTGTTTTTAATGTCAATCCCGCGGTATCCATCCGCAGGGCCGCAAAGATACCTAATTATTAACGTTTTCCAAGCAATTTCCTCAATAGATTCAAAAACAGCCCTTGGCGTTTGAAAAGTAGTCTAATGTATTGTTTGTAAGTTGTTTATGATTTCGTTTTATGGAATTTCTCTCACTTTTGCATCTGTCCCATTCCCATAATCCTTCCTACAGGATACCTTAAATGCCCTTTTTCGTACCAGGCGGAGTGCTGGAATATATAGGTCAGCATCGCCCATGAGTCGCCTGCAAAGGCTTTGTCGGATGCTTTTTTTGCTTCAAAATCGCTCTTTAACGCAGCATCGTTTTTTAATATTTCTGCTGCTTCGTCTTCAAATATATAATCCGAAAACCATTCTTTTTGTTGCAATATCCCGTCAAAGAAATTCCAATTGAAGAAGGCATCCGTTGCTTGTGGTTCTAATGTTTCGATGATATAGCGATTGCTTTCTTGATTCGTTTCTATCACATAATCTCCCGCAAAATAATGCACGTCTTGCTTCACTTTTTCTACTTTAACCGATGAGTGAACATAGTGTCCTTCATAGGGGTTTTTCCCCGTATTGTAATTGCGGATATAATAGATTTCAGAGGTAATTGTGCTGTCGTTTTTTAATCGCGTCATTTTTATTTTATTCAATTGCATCCTTTCAATAACTTCTTTCCATGCTTGGGGAATTATATACGCTATTGGTTTTTCGATTTCTGTTTGTGACTTGAAGGTCGATTGAAACGGAATCATTTTAGTGTATGGATGTTCATGACTGAAGTACATCCTGTCGAGTCCGGTGACTTCACTTTTTTTCTTCATCGCTTCATAGCCTTTGAATGAAATGCTGTCAACTATCGTTGTGTCTAATACCCATTCAACAGTGAATTTCTGTTGCTTTATCACATCTGCTTTTGCTTGTTTTCGCGCTGCCAAAATTGATGTCTTTAGTGTTGCACACGTGCTTAATGCAGTCTTCAAAAATGCATAGGTTGCTTCAACTCGTTGCGGATATGGTTTCAGCATATGTGTTTCGGTTACGAATGGAAATGCATTGTAGAGTGCAGCATATCCTGTAGCAAAACGCGGTGTTTCTAAGAATGCTGCCATGCCTTTGTCGGGCGACTCACCAAATACATTTACATAGGGACACATTTCAAAGCCTTCTGCCTTCATTTTGTCGTAAAGCATAGGCTTCACTTCGCTCGACATAGTTTTGTTGATCGCCGGCGATAATTTATCTTTTTGTGAGTCGATGAGCGTCATTACATATTGGTAATCGGCTCCGTCGCTCACATGTGTATCAATAAAAACGTCGGGGTCCCAAGTGCGATATAAACGAGTGAAGCTTTTAGCATTTTCTGAATCGCATTTGATGAAATCTCTGTTGAGGTCGAGGTTGCGGGCATTGCCTCTGAATCCGGGTTCCTCCGGACCATTTTGTCCTTCTCGACTGAATTTAGCAGTATTCAACGATCCATCGATATTATAAACTGGGATGATGGCAATGGTAATATGTTCGGGCAGTTTAAGTTTACCCGTCAATAAGTCATGGGTTAAGATGATGCTCGCATCGATTCCGTCGGGCTCGCCGGGATGAATACCGTTATTGATCAAAATGATGAGGTCGCCGTCTTTTTTAATCTCTTCGGGACTAAATTTTCCTTTGCCATTAATCACAAAAAGCTCTAAAGGCTTGCCGCAATCGGTGTTTCCGTACGAAAAAACGCGACAATTCTTGTTTTTAGCAGCCAATTCATGGTAAAAATTTACCGCTTCTTTGTAAGAAACGCAACGGTTTGTTTTGTATTTCTCCCAAGGAGCTTGTCCGGTAGAAGCCCCGGAATTTATCCAAAACATTGAAAATAAAATGAGCAGGTACATATTTTTCATACCTGCAAAGATGTAAGAAAATGTGGTTTTTCGGATTGCGCACCCTTTAATTCCGTCATATCATTGCAATGTACACAAACCAATTGTCTGATTAAAAAACGATAAAGCCTATGGTCTAAAAAAAAGTTAACTACAAGATCCCGAAAAGAACAGCTCTTCTTAATTGAAGGGCTGTTCTGCTTTCCGGCCCTAGGGACATTTGTGGTTTATTCACATTTTGGGGCATTTGTGTAAAAAATCAGATGCTCATTTTTAGGCGATTAGGACTTTCTTTTCAAAGGCTAAACTTTTACATTTCTTTTCCCCTTTCAAAAGCTTAAATTTGTAGTTGTTCCCCCTCTCATAATAATGACAAAGTTTTCTCATTTACACGTACATACCCAGTTTTCGTTGCTGGATGGCGCCGCGGATGTTGCTTCTTTATACAAAAAAGCAGTAGCTGATGGCATGCCGGCATTGGCGATTACCGATCACGGAAATATGTTCGGTGCTTTCAAATTCGTTGCCGAAGCTTCGAAATATAATACTGCCGAAAATCCTAATACCATTAAGCCTATTGTTGGTTGTGAATTTTATGTGGTTGAAAATCGACATAAACAGCAATTTACAAAAGAAGACAAAGACGTTCGTTATCACCAGTTATTCTTAGCAAAAAATGCTGAAGGATATGCTAACCTCGTAAAACTTTGTTCGCTGGGATATATTGAAGGTTTATACGGAAAATATCCTCGTATCGACAAAGAATTAGTACTTCAGTATCACAAAGGATTGATCGCAACAACATGCTGTCTCGGAGCTTCTGTTCCTCGTACAATCTTGAAAAAAGGAGAAGCCGAAGGAGAGAAAGAGTTTAAGTGGTGGCTCGATATTTTTGGTGAGGATTATTATGTGGAATTACAACGTCACGATATTCCTGAACAAAATGTCGTGAATGAAGTGCTTATCAAATTTGCACTGAAACACAATGTAAAAATTATTGCGTCCAACGATTCGCACTATGTGAATCAAGAGGATTCGAATGCACATGACATTTTGCTTTGCATCAATACCGGCGAGAAGCAAAGTACTCCAACGCAAAAAGAATTTTCTGATGATGATACGAGTATGAAAGGCCGACGATTTGCCTTTTATAACGATCAGTTTTATTTCAAGAAAACAGAAGAAATGAAAAAGCTCTTCGGCGATTTGCCGGAGGCTATCGACAATACGAATGAAATTGTTGGAAAGATCGATAAGCTGAAATTAAAGCAAGATATCCTTCTTCCTCACTTTAAAATTCCTGAAGGTTTTAATACGCAGGATGAGTATTTACATCATCTGACTTATACCGGGGCATTAAACCGCTATGGACAACTTACGCCCGATATTGAAGAGCGACTCAACTTCGAGTTGTTCACCATTCGTACCATGGGATTTGCAGGTTACTTCCTTATCGTTGCCGATTTCATTAAGGCCGGTCGCGATTTAGGAGTATTCATTGGTCCCGGTCGTGGTTCAGCTGCAGGTTCTGCAGTTGCCTATTGCATCGGCATTACCAATATCGACCCGATTAAGTACAATCTCCTCTTCGAGCGTTTCTTGAATCCTGATCGTAAGAGTATGCCCGATATCGATACCGACTTCGACGACGTTGGTCGCCAGAAAGTGATCGATTATGTGGTAGATAAATATGGCCGTAACCAAGTAGCCCAAATCGTTACTTATGGTACCATGGCCGCTAAGATGTCGATTAAAGACGTTGCGCGTGTGCTCGACCTTCCTTTAGCCGAGTCGAATATGCTTGCAAAGTTGGTTCCCGATAAACCGGGAATCGAATTGAATAGAGTCATTAATGCTCCGCTCGAAGGTGATCCTAAGAGCTTGAAAGAGAAAGAAGGGTTGGGCTCCGACGATTTGGAGTTAGTGAAGAAATTACGCGAGATAGCAGGAGGTACAGGCTTGCAAGCGCAAGTGTTGAAAGAAGCGTTGGTGCTTGAAGGTTCGGTACGAAATACAGGTATTCACGCAGCGGGAATCATCATTGCTCCGATGGATCTTACCGATCTTATTCCGGTGGCGACTTCGAAAGATACCGAGCTCTTGATTACACAGTACGACGGAAAAGTGATTGAAGATGCCGGCGTAATTAAGATGGACTTTTTAGGACTAAAAACCCTTACCATCATTCGTGATGCTTTAGAGTTGATAAAGCAAAATCACGGAGTAGAAATTGATATTGATTATATACCTCTCGACGATAAAAAAACATTAGAGTTATACCAGAATGCCGAAACCAACGGAACGTTCCAGTTTGAATCGGCAGGGATGCAGAAATATTTACGCGATTTAAGACCCGATAAATTCGAGGACTTAATTGCGATGAATGCACTCTATCGTCCGGGACCAATTCAGTATATCCCTCAATTCATCAATCGTAAACACGGACGTGAGCCGGTGTTATATGATCTTGATGATATGCGCGATTACCTCGAAGAGACCTACGGAATTACGGTTTATCAAGAGCAGGTGATGTTGCTGTCGCAGAAAATAGCCGGATTCACAAAAGGTGAAGCCGATATCCTGCGAAAAGCAATGGGTAAAAAAGATCGTAAGACACTCGATAAATTAAAACCTCAATTTATTGAGCAGGCGAGTGCGAAAGGTCACGATAAAAAAATCCTTGAAAAGGTATGGACCGACTGGGAAGCCTTCGCGTCGTATGCCTTCAATAAATCGCATAGTACATGTTATGCCTTCGTGGCTTTCCAAACGGGATATTTAAAAGCGAATTATCCTGCGGAATACATGGCATCGGTGTTAACGCATAACTTAAGCAACATCGATAAAATTACCTTCTTCATGGAGGAATGTCGCAGAATGGGAATTCCTGTTTTAGGACCTGATGTGAATGAATCGGTGTACAATTTCTCGGTAAATAAATCGGGTAAAATCCGCTTCGGACTAGGAGCAGTGAAAGGAGTAGGGGAGTCGGCTGTAGAAGCGTTGATATTAGAGCGAAAAGAAAACGGACCATTCACCAGCGTATTCGATTTAACGAAACGTGTGCCATCGAAATCGGTGAACAAGCGATGCCTCGAAAGTTTAGCGCAAGGCGGAGCATTCGATGGATTTGAAGGAACACATCGTAATCAATATTTCCACCCTGATCAAAAAGATGGTACGAGCGGAATTGAAAAAGCAATCCGATTCGGAAATGCCATTTCCAATCAAGGGCCTACTGCGCAAGTGAGTTTATTCGGCGATGTAGAAGTAGAAGATGTGACTATGCCATCGTTAACGGCGGCGCCGGAATGGAGTAAACTCGAAAAGTTAAAGAAAGAAAAAGAAGTTATCGGGTTTTATATCTCGGGACACCCTCTCGACGATTTCAAATTCGAGATACGCCAGTTCTGCAATTGCAGAATTGATGAATTGCAGAATATAGCTGATCTCAAGGGACGTGATTTATCGTTTGCCGGTATCATTACCGATGTAAGTCACCGTATCAGCAAAACAGGTAAGCCATTTGGTAGTTTTGTAATAGAAGACTTCTACGGATCTACATCGATTACACTATTCGGAGAAGATTATGGAAAGCTGAAAGCCTATTTAGAGCCCGAAAGCTTGGTATATGTGAAAGCGAAAGTGCAGAACAAATTCCATAGTCCCGATGATTGGGAATTAAAGCCCTACAACATCCAATTCCTGAAAGATGCAGCCGATAAAATGACCAAACAAGTTACGGTCAAGTTGCGACTACATGACGTCAACAAAGACCTAATTGCAAAATTGGCAGAAGTCTTGGCAAGCCATAAAGGCAGTACACCTGTCAGGTTGCATGTTGTTGACGTAGAACGAAACTGGAGCATACCATTTACCAGTAATCAGCATAAAGTTACTGTTCAGGCGAAGTTGTTGGATGAGATTAAGGCTATCACGAACGGTGAGGTGTCATTAGCATAACGAACCTCGAAAAACAATAAGAACCTCGAAAAACTCCGCATACTTCGTTACGCAGATTTTTTAAAATCCTCATTTACCTTTAGTAGACTCCGGTTTTAAAAAATCTGCAAGCCTCGTCTGCGAAGTTTTTGGAGGTTCTTTTTGGGAGACTTATAGATCCGCATACTTCGTTACGCAGATTTAATTCGAAGAATTAACCCTGACAAAGCTTGCTTTCGTCCGCCTGCAAGGCAAGTTACGCTTTAGCGAATTTGGGTTAAATCCTCATCCCAACGTAAAGTCGTGACTCAGGTTTTAAAAAATCTGCAAGCCTCGTCTGCGAAGTTTTTGGTGGTTCTTTTGGTTCATAAGAGATTTTGATATTTTTTTTCTGATCGCGTCAGCATCCTTTTAAATCCTTTTCAAATCCTTTCATCCGTGTTCTTCTCGCCGAGTGGCGAATCCAAAATTCAAAATTCAAAATTCATTCCATCTGCGGCCAATAAAGCAACACGTCAGCACAATATGCGCCAGCATCCTTTTAAATCCTTTTCAAATCCTTTCATCCGTGTTC
>JAKPPP010000393.1 GCA_029547265.1 Bacteroidota bacterium | reverse complement strand
TGATTATATGTTGAATGGAGATATTGTGATCGAGAACAACAATAATGCTTCAAGTTATATCACTTTTGAAGGAATTGGCGACGATGCAGTAGCCGATGGTTGGGGATTACGTATAAAAAATGCTTCTAACATCGAAGTCAGAAATCTTGGTTTTATGAATTGCGACAGTGAGGAAGGAGATGATGTCAGCTTACAACAAAATAATGATTACATCTGGGTGCATAATTGCGACTTTTTCTATGGCGCAGCCGGCAGCGATGCCGATCAAATTAAAGGTGACGGAGCACTTGACTGTAAAAAATCTACTTATGTTACTTTTTCTTACAACCATTTCTGGGATTGTGGAAAATGCAATTTGCTAGGTTTAAGTGAAGGAACAACATCCGGCCTTTATATTACCTATCATCACAACTGGTACGATCATTCCGATTCGCGTCATCCTCGCGTTCGCTATTATTCTACACATGTTTACAATAATTATTACGATGGAAATGCAAAATACGGTGTTGGCTCAACCACCGGTGCCTCTGTATTTGTAGAAGGAAATTATTTCCGCAATTGCAAATATCCCATGCTGATTTCCAAGCAAGGTACTGATATCTATCAGTCAAGTGGTACTTTTTCAGGAGAAGATGGCGGTATTATCAAAGCATTTAACAATTACATGACCGGTCAAAATCGTTTTGTTGCTTATGGAAGCTCCGATTTTGCCAATTCAACTGTCGATTTCGATGCTTATGTAGTTGCTTCAAGAAGTGAAACTGTTCCTTCGACAGTGAAGACAAAACAAGGCTCAAATACCTATAATAATTTCGATACGGATGCGTCTGTCATGTACCAATATACAGCAGATACCCCAGAACAAGCAAAAGAAAAAGTAATGCAATACGCCGGACGAGTTAATGGTGGCGATTTGAAATGGACATTTAACAATGCTGTTGATGATGCATCTTATGATGTAAATACGGGTTTGAAAGCGGCTCTTACAAATTATAGTACAAGTTTAGTAGCCGTTCAGGGTGAAAGTAGTTCTTCCGGCAGCTCGCAAACATTGACTGTAACAGGTGATGTTAATCAAACGGTAACATCGGGAAATGCCATTAGTAATATTGTTTTCACTTGGGGTGGTGAGGCTACAGATGCTTCAGTTACTGGATTGCCGGCTTCAGGAATCGACTACATAAAAGATGCTGCTGCCAAAACGATTACCATTTCCGGTACACCAACAGCTACTGTTTCCTATACGGTAACCACAAGCGGACAATCAGGAACTCCGGTTTCAATATCAGGCACAATTACCGTTACAAGCGGATCGAGTTCTTCGGGAGCAATGATTCATAACTTTACAACGGATGGTAAAACCAGTTCTTTCTATTCTATTACAGGCAATCTGTCCACAAGTTACGGAACGGTTACTTATCAAGGCTTAACCTTAACACAGTGCCTCAAAATGGAGTCGAGTACCAATATCAGCTTTACAACTACTTCGGAAGCTACTTTAACGCTGGTATTCAATCCTGATTATACCGGTACCGTTAAAATTGACGGAACTACTTACACGCCGTCCTCTACAAATGGAATTGTAACCATTAGCTCACTTCCTGCCGGATCTCATACGATTGTAAAAGGAAGCGGCTCCAGTTATCTGTTCTATATGAGTACTGTTTACAATTCAATTTCAGGAATTAGTAACACAAATCAGTCAACTTCTATCCAGCTTTATCCAAATCCTGTTTCCAATTTATTGAACATCAATTCAAATGAAAAAGTAACGAAAATCGAAATCTTTAGTATTTCAGGTCAGATAATTACGCAATTAAATGGAAACAGCTCGAGTATTGATTTGAGCAATTTGTCAAGTGGCAATTATTTAATAAAAATTCATACGCAAAATGGAGTCCTAACCAAGCTGATCGTGAAGAAATAATTCTTATTTTGGGCAAATAGCAGTGAAGTTTATTCAAGACCATATTCATTCACTGCTATTTCACCCTTTGTATTGTATTTTAACTTTTTATCATGAAATTTTCTCATTCAATATTTCTTTTTGGTGCGATTGTTTTATGCTTTCCCGTAAAGGCACAAACAGTAATGATAAACGGTGTTCCGCGAGATACAGGCTATACGGTTTACAATACTTATATTAAACTAAAAAAACAGTTTCCTTTTATTCGCCCGGCGGAGGCAAGAATGTCCGACAATCTGAAATCGTACGAGAACATTGCTTACAAATCCATTTCACCGGAAAGGAAGCTGTTGTTGAATATTTATCGGTTGGATAACAATGAAGTTTTACCTGCCGTAATCATGGTTCATGGCGGAGGTTGGAATTCAGGTTCTCCTTCATTACAAAAAGCAATGGCAGTGAAACTGGCTCAAAAAGGTTTTGTCTGTATTACCGTCGAATATCGTCTTATTCCGGAAGCTTTATTTCCTGCCGGAGAAGAAGATTTGGAAGATGCCGTAAGATGGATTGC
>JAKPPP010000213.1 GCA_029547265.1 Bacteroidota bacterium | reverse complement strand
ACTTATATTATGGAGAATCAGTTAGCTCAGTGGTAGAGCAACACGCTTAACTGATTCCCTGAGATTTGGAGTCCTAAACAAGGACTCTTATATTTTGAAAGGAGAGAAAATTATGAAAGGAATTAAAAATCTAAACAGTTTGTTTCACCGATCCAAGTTACACTTGAAGCGGGCCTCCCCCACCATTCTAACTTATCTCGCTGCAATTGGGGTTGTGGCTACATCTGTAATGGCTGTGAAGGCGACACCAAAGGCTATGATGCTTTTAGAACAGGCTACGGACGAGAAAGGAGAGGAACTTACTAAATTAGAAGTTGTTCGAGTGGCAGGACCGGTTTATATCCCAGCGTTAGCAATTGGTGTATCTACAATTTCATGTATATTCGGAGCGAACGTGCTTAACAAACGCAACCAAGCATCTTTAGTTAGTGCTTATGCGTTATTAAACCAGTCTTACCAACAGTATAGAAATGCTGCAAAAACCGTTTATGGAGAGGACGCGGATGAAAAAATAAAGATAGAAGCTGCTAAAAACGTATACGTTTCAGCAGACGGATACTATATTTACGATCCGGAATCAGAGTCTGAAGAAATTCTTTTTTATGACACTTTTTGTCAAAGATATTTTACATCTACCATGTCTTCGGTTTTAATGGATGATGGTTTAGAGTGCTATATCATATCGACACTTTTTGAACCGACAGTTTTAGATTCGGATTATAACTAAATACGCAAAATTTACAACCACTATTATGAAAGGAGGTAATTGCTTTATGAACAGTAAATTAATTAAAATCCTCGGTATTGCAGCAACTGCAATCGGAATGGGAGCAACGCTCGTAACCGATTGGGTTAATGACAAGAAGATGGATGAAAAGATTGAGCAAAAAGTAGTTGAAGCGCTTACCAAAATAAATGAAAGAGAGTCCTAACAAGGGCTCTTTTTCTTTGTTAGAAAGGAGGGAGGCGATCAGAATCCGTAATCAGGAAATGTGCGACATGGCTATATCAATAATTAACAAGTACGTAGACAAGCATTTATGTGCTACTGATTATCTCGGACAAGTTAATCCGAAAGAATCAAAAGAATACTTAGAAGATCTCAGTTACGCGAGATGGGCGGCTTATGAAATCATAGATCGTCTGAACACCGAGGCCGAACGTCTCCATTCTCATATAACTGGATCTTTACGAGAACCTGTACCACCAGTTGATATTATTGCAGGATTCATGGACGATATGGAGTGTTATATATACGATGGTTGTAGCGAGAAACACGAGCGTATATTTACCATTGCCAAAGATGTTGCAGATGATATCATTCTGTTATTTTTGTAAACACTATGAATTTTTTTATATTTGAAAGGAGGAAAAATCATGAAGGTATTAAGAAAAAGAGAAGTCGAGGTTAAGAAAGCACGGATCGGAGATCAGATCACAATTCAACTGGTTGGGTTTGGTGAGTTTACCGCAACGGCACAGAAAATCACGGACAGAGGACCATTGTTTATGTTTGACGATTACGTTGCTAGTAGGCCCATGAATGCAAAGCCAACCAACAAAGGCGGCTTTGAAAAAAGTGACCTTAATAAATGGATGAGCGATGTTCTGTTACCTTCTTTTCCGGAAGCTATGCAAGGTAAAATCGAAAATCTTACGATTCCGACATACGGGCAGATGTTCGGTCATGACGATTGGTACAACGATGTCATGGAGCCTGACGATGATGAGCGGTTCCCTCTTATGGTGAAGCGGATGAATCGTGTTGCTGATTTTAACAACAATTATAAGTGGGGTTGGCTACAAAACGCAACAAAGAAAAAAGTGTCTACGGCTTATTTCGCTGATGTGACCAACTTTGGCACCGCGACCTACGGCACCGCTTCGGACTCTCTTGGGGTTCGTCCGGTCTTCGTTTTAAGATACGCCTTAATTCCCGACGATGGTTACGTACATGTTATTGGTTGATTAAATCACCGCCCCTTGTGGGCGGCACCAAGAACTTAGAAACGAAAGGAGAAAAAATGTGGGTAAATTAAACCTATCTAACATTGCCAAAGGTGTACGGACGGCAATGAAAAAACATAGTCCGGAGATTCTTACCGGTATCGGAATCGCTGGAATGATTACCACAACCGTAATGGCGGTTAGAGCAACCCCCAAAGCTCTTATCCTTATTGAGGATAAGAAGATTGAAAATGATACAGATAAACTCACACCAGTTGAGACTATAAAAGCAACATGGACTTGTTATATTCCGGCTGCGGTAACTGGATGTATATCGGTGTTTTGTCTAATTAGAGCAAGTTCTGTAAATGTTCGCCGTAATGCCGCATTGGCTACTGCTTATACCTTGTCAGAATCTGCTTTGAGAGAATATCAAGAAAAGGTAATCGAAACTATTGGTGAGAAGAAAGAACAATATGTAAGGGATTCGATCGCCAAGGACAGAATTGAACGAGACCCCGTTACTAGTAAAGAAGTCATTATTACCGAAAGAGGTAATACTCTCTGCTATGATGTTATTTCTGGACGATATTTCAAATCGGATATCGACAAATTAAAAAAGGTAGAGAATGAACTTAATAGACGGATGAGAGATGAAATGTATATTTCTCTTAACGAGTTCTATT
The DNA here is from genome assembly GCA_029547265.1 of Bacteroidota bacterium. Lineage (GTDB taxonomy): Bacteria > Bacteroidota > Bacteroidia > AKYH767-A > OLB10 > CAINEC01. The sequence goes on along the minus strand of JAKPPP010000213.1, from coordinate 6,610 downwards.
ATGAAATCGGTCTTAATCCGATCGGTATCGGTGATGATCTTGGATGGAATATTGATCACGGATACATAGAGTTGAGTTTCAGTTCGCAGTTGACGGATGAAGGAACACCTTGTCTTGTGATTGATTATCGAGTCGCACCTAGATATGAATACAACAGGTAGCTTTTGGTACGCGAAAAAAACACGTTCTTTAATGGAGAACGTATAGACTATTTCTATATTTGAAAGGAGAAAATGAAATGAATACTAACGAAATCATGGTAAACGAAAAGGTTATTGAAACAACTGAGGGAATCGCAACAGCGGGTTCTGGAAAGGTTTTTAAGGTGGTGGCAGGTGTCGGTTTGACAGTTCTTGGAGGCTTTGTAGCTTACAAGTATGTAATCAAACCGGTAATAGCTAAAATCAAAGCCAAGAAGGAACAGCAAAGGATTTCCGCAGGGATTGATGATTTTGACGATGCCGAAATCGATGAGTAACTTGATGTACCTAAGTAAATAGGAACAGAGTTCTAGCGAGGGAGAGTACCTTTAACAGGGTACTTTCCCTTTTTCTTTTTGAAATGAAAGGAGCAAACGTGATGGAGGAATACAAGCCAAATTCTCATAAATATAAGGAGGATCAAAAGAGGTCTGTACTGGAGAAAAAAGTAGAAAAAGTGATTGCTGGGACGGTAAAATCTAAGAAAAAAAGCGAGATTCGGAAGTTTACGGACATATTCATCTCAGAGGATATCAATAACGTAAAATCTTATATTTTGCTAGATGTATTGATTCCCGCAATCAAAAAAGCAATTTCAGATATTGTTACAAATGGTATTGACATGATACTTTACGGAGAAACAGGTAAGACAAAGAGTAATTCCATTGCCTCTAAGGTATCTTACAGGAGTTACTACGATGGAAGAAATGGCCGAAGGGATTATAGCGCGGTTCGAACAAAAACCGGCTATAACTATGATGATATTATCTTGGATAATCGAGGAGAAGCCGAAGACGTCCTGTCAAGAATGGACGAGTTGATTTCTACTTATGGTTTGGTTAGTGTGGCAGATTTGTATGATTTGGTCGGCGTAACAGGAAATTATACAGATAATAAATATGGATGGACTGATATTAGGAGTGCTTCTGTAATTCGAGTACGAGACGGATATATGCTTAAATTGCCCAAAGCCCTTCCACTAGATTAGGAGGATTCTTATGGATGGATATTTGATGTCATACGGCACGGAATCCGAGTATTACGAATATTTGAATGAGGAGAGATAAAATGACAAGAGCAGAAACTCTAGATAGAGCCAAACAATATGTATGCGGTCAACGTGAGAACGAATATGGCTCACCCGAAGATAACTTTCGGTCGATAGCCGCTTTATGGTCGGTGTATAAAAATACTGATTTTACAGCAACCGACGTTGCCATGATGATGGCGTTACTTAAGATCGCTAGGATTAAAACTGGGACTTCAACTGAAGACAGCTTCGTAGACTTAGCTGGTTATGCAGCCTGTGGTGCAGAGATTGCTTCTAATGCTAATAAAGAAAAGGAGATTATCTGATTATGAAAAAAACAGAACTTATGACGACTATAAGCAGTTCATTTAACAAGATAGGCTTTAAGCTCAAAAAACATAGCCCCGAAATTCTCGTAGTAGCCGGTGTAGTCGGAACTGTTGTAAGTGCAGTTATGGCTTGTAAAGCTACTACTAAAGTGAGTGATATTTTAGAAAAGGCCAAAGAAGACATCAACTCTATTCATGATTGTGCGGCCAATGAGGAGTTCGTAGAGGAATACACTCCAGAAGACGTTAAGAAGGATTTGACCATTGTTTATGTTCAGACTGGTATTAAGCTTGCTAAACTTTATGCTCCAGCAGTAGCTCTTGGAGCTCTGTCTATTGGAAGCATACTAGCATCGAACAACATTCTTCGTAAAAGAAATATAGCTCTCGCGGCTGCTTATGCTACGATTGATAAAGGATTTAAAGAATACAGAAATCATGTAGTAGAGCGTTTTGGCGAAGAAGTCGACCGCGAACTGAAGCACGGTATTAAGGCAAAGAAGATTGAAAAGGTTATAGTTGGCGAAGATGGTAAGAAAAAGAAAGTCAAAGAGACCATCAGCGTTGTAGAAAGAGATTCATTAAGCGATTATTCTTTCTTCTTTGAAGAGTCTAATCCTTATTGGGAAAAAGACGGAAACTATAATCGAATGTTTCTTCTCGCCCAGCAGCAGTATGCTAACGATAAACTCAGGGCAAACGGATATTTGTTTCTGAACGATGTGCTTGACACTCTTGGTATTCCGAGAACTAAAGCCGGTCAAATTGTTGGTTGGATATATAATCCCGATAACCCTAATGGTGATAATTACGTTGATTTCGGAATTTACGAAACCTACCGAAGGGATGAAGAAGCTTTCGTAAAGGATAAAGCTATGCGTGAAAGATTTGGAAAAGAAATATACGAACGAGTAGTCCTTCTCGACTTCAACGTAGATGGAAACATTTTGGATCTGATGTAATGAGTACGTCAAAAAATATGAAGACTACCCTTTGATCTTTGGAAACGGTCTTAGGGTGGTCTTTTATATTTTAGGAGAACCTTTTATGCGAAAAATAAATAAGGTAATCATAGTCTCTCTGAGTGCGGTATTCATATTTATGGTTTGTAGCAATATTCCTATCAATGAAACCGACACTGGAGAGATTGTGATTTCTAAACCAATTACTTCGGCTATACCGATTGTCACTAATTCATATAAAACTCCGGAAATGATTATAGAACTGTTAGAAGAAAAACCATTTTCGGATGAAGAAGTTGAAGCGATTGTTCGGACGTTAGCCGGGGAATGTTATGACGATAAAGTGGCTGATAAACGTAAAGTCGTTGAAGTCATTGTTAATCGTGTATCAGATGGTAGATTTGGAGAAAACGTTATCGATGTTGTAACAGCCAAAGGACAATTTGTAGGTTATTGGAGACAAAGTCGCCCCGTCAGTGAAAGCGACATTCAAATCGCAGAAGAGACTTTAACTGATTGGTATGCGAATGGTTGTAAAGCTTTGTCTGAGTATCTGTTCTTTTCTTCGGGACCGAATAGAGAAAATGTATTTCGGTCTGAGTATTAATATTCAAAAGAGGCATAGCTGTTTTATCAAGCGGATTAGCCTTAACCGTTATGACTATAAAAAGCGAGGAGAACAATTATGAATAAAACAAAAAATTTTATGATGTTTGTTCTCGGCGTAGCCGTCGGTTCAGTAGTTACCTGGTGGTATGTTGAGAAAAAATATGAGCAGATAGCTCAAGATGAAATTGATTCAGTAAAAGAAGTATTCTCAAAGAGAGAAGCCGAATTTACTGAGGACACAGAAGTCCAAATAAAGGCGGACAATGCAAAAGAAAAGCCGAGCGTTATGAAATACGCAGCCTGGTTACGTAAACGGGGTTATACTAACTATTCCGATGTGGCTGATGAAAAACCCGAGGAGGTGAAAAAGGAGCCTATGAGCTTAGATAAACCTTATGTTATCACTCCGGAAGAGTTTGGCGATTTGGATGACTATGAAACAATTAGCCTAACTTATTACGCTGATCAAATTCTGACCGACGATAACGATGTAATCGTGGATGATATCGAAGACGTTGTAGGATTCGATTCTTTGAATAGTTTTGGAGAATATGAGGATGATTCAGTATTTGTCAGAAATGACAAACTGAAATGCGACTACGAAATTCTGTTTGACCAGAGAAAGTATTCGGACGTAATAAAAAGAAGGCCGCATGAGGTGGGGGATTAAATGACTGGAAACGAGCTGAACAACAAATATTTTGAATGGATGTACCAGCTCGTATACAATAACCGGAGGATATCCTATCGGAAGCTTTTTTCTTATCTGCATAATGTAGAATTTATTTATATTATCGGAATGGACGGTAATAGAGCGGAAGATGGGATAGACCTCCGGTATCGTTTTGGATACGAGCAAGGGTATGATAGTCCAATGATTGCTACGCTCCTCGACGACCGACCTTGTAGTGTTCTGGAAATGTTAATAGCTCTCGCTATTCGTTGCGAAGAACATATTATGGATGACCCGGATATTGGCAACAGAACAGGACAATGGTTCTGGAATATGATTATCAATCTTGGTTTGGGTTCCATGGATGATACTAAGTTTGACGAGAATTATGTAAAAGACGTTATTTCGCGATTCCTTTATAGAAAGTATAAACGGAATGGCGAAGGAGGATTATTTACGGTCGAACATTGTAAAAGCGATCTACGAACTGTGGAAATCTGGTATCAAATGTGTTGGTATTTAGACGAAGTTTTGGAAAACGGGAGGCGATAATGAAATGAATCACAATGATATCTATAAACGGTTTGAATTATATTTTGAATTATATGCTGGAAATAATGTAGCCGCCTGGTTTCAAAATGGTAAAAACAGCATTCGAATTAGACAAACCAACGGACAAGAATTCATATTTACTTACAATTCTCAAAAAGATTGGAGGTTTGAAACCGTTCAAAGCTATATTAATAATTCAATGAAAGGAGGAAAAGAGAATGGTAAAAATGCTTAGTTATATTTTCGGGAGTCTAAAGGAATCAGAAAATTCGATAAAAGCAATTAAAACGACTCTTAGAAACCAGACAAGAATTAATCGAACGGTTGTAGCATTTGCTTTGGTCGTAGCTGCTTATGTAATAGCCTTAGAAGTCCATACTTATGAACAAAACAAGAAAATTCAAAACCTCGATAAGGGAGAATAAATGCGATGGTCGACTTTCTAATGATTTCGACACGCAGCACAAAGCGTGGTGTAATAGAAATCTATCCAAAGTTTATCATTAAAAAAAGCTCCGATTTGATGATTCGAGGCGGCGATTTCTACGCTATATGGATTGAAGAGCGTGGTTTATGGTCTACTGATGAACAGGATGCTTTACAGCTTATAGACCGCGAGCTCGATAAATATGCTGAAGAGAACCGTCATAAATTTGATTCTCCGGTAAAAGTTCTGCATATGTGGGACGCTGAGTCCAGAATGATTGACTCTTGGCATAAATACTGTCAGAAGCAGATGAGAGACCACTTTCATATGTTGGATGAGAAACTTATATTTTCCAACTACAAAACCGATAAAAAAGATTATGCTAGTAAAAAGCTGAATTATCCACTTGAACCTGGCGATTTGTCTGCTTACGACAAGTTGATGTCAACTCTATACTCGGAGGAGGAAAGACATAAAATTGAGTGGGCAATCGGGTCGATTGTATCGGGAGATTCTAAGAAAATACAAAAATTTATGGTTTTATATGGTGCAGCCGGAACCGGTAAATCTACCATACTCAATATCATCCAGCAGCTCTTCGAAGGATATTATTCGGTATTTGATGCTCGGGCACTTGGTTCTTCCAGTAATTCATTTGCGTTGGAAGCATTTAAGTCAAATCCGCTTGTAGCAATTCAACACGATGGAGACCTCTCAAAGATTGAAGATAATACGAGACTTAACAGTCTTGTCTCTCATGAGCTTATGACAGTAAATGAAAAATTCAAATCGACTTATTCCAATCGCTTTAAGTGTTTTCTATTTCTAGGCACAAATAAACCGGTAAAGATTACAGATGCAAAGTCGGGTCTTATTAGAAGATTGATTGATGTATCTCCTTCCGGCAACAAGCTAAGTCCAAAGGAATACAAAACAATCATGAAACAGATCAGTTTTGAACTTGGAGCGATCGCCTATCACTGCCGAGAAGTATATTTAAGCGATCCCGGTAAGTATGATAATTATATTCCAGTGGCGATGTTAGGAGCATCTAACGATTTTTATAACTTCGTTCTCGATTCGTATCACATATTTAAAAAAGATGATGGGGTTACGATGAAGGCTGCTTGGGAAATGTACAAGACTTACTGCGATGAGGCAAAAGTAGCATACCTACTTCCACAAAGAATCTTTAAAGAGGAGCTTAGGAATTATTTCCGGGATTACAAGGAGCGAATTAACCTCGATGATGGATCCAGAGTTCGTAGTTATTACTGCGGATTTCGGACAGAAAAATTTAAGGAAAGAACCCTTAATGATGAAGAGAAAGAAACTAAAGCACCGTGGATTCAATTCACAAGTAAAAAGTCTATATTTGATAAAGAGTGTGCAAATTGTCTTGCTCAATATGCTACAGAAAAAGGAATCCCTTCGATGAAGTGGAATGACGTATCGACTAAATTATCAGAATTAGATACATCTAGACTTCACTATGTTAGAGTTCCTGAAAACCATATTGTTATAGACTTTGATATTCCAGACGAAGAAGGAAACAAATGCTTTGAAAGGAACGTTGAAGAAGCCAGTAAATGGCCGCCGACATATGCGGAGCTCAGTAAAAGCGGTAGCGGGATCCATCTCCATTATATTTATACAGGAGATGTCTCAAAACTGAGTCGAGTTTATGACGACCACATAGAGGTTAAGGTATTTACCGGTAATAGTTCGTTGAGACGTAAATTGACAAAATGCAACGACTTGCCAATCTCAACTATCAGCTCTGGTCTACCGCTGAAAGGAGAAAATAAAATGATTAATTTTGAAGGGG
>JAKPPP010000206.1 GCA_029547265.1 Bacteroidota bacterium | reverse complement strand
GTTGGTCCGCCAATGACAATTAAAGTAGCCAAATTGATTTGTTTTACGTTATTGTGGGTATAAAAAACAAACCACAAAGCCTTTCGGAACTTTGTGGTTTGTGAATGAATTTAAATTCTATTAATAATCATCTTGCTGATCATCATCGCTGAACGATTCTTCTTCACCTTCTTCTTTTTCGGTATCGTCGTCTTCGCCTTCTTCGCTCATCCCTTCAATCTCGTCCATCTCAACACCTTCTTCTGATTCTTCCATCAAATCATCTTTGATATCATCAACTTCATCATCATCTTCTTCAAGTTCGCTACCTACCATTAGTAATGAAGCCAAACTATCTTCAGGTGAGAGAGCTGATTTGGATAACGGAATGGTGATATATTGTTTTGGAGCTTCGCCAATCGATTTAACACAAACAGGGTAGTTTCTGCCGGGATCGGTAGAAGGAATGATCTTAGCGAGTTCAATTAAGAAAGACCAGTTAGCATCATAATCGCTGATGTAAATAATTTTTTGGTGAGGATCGGCAATGAAATCGCAAAGGCGACAATCTTTCATTGCAGGGATTTTCTCTCCGCTTTTTGTAGTTCTTTCTTCGGTGGCGATTTCTTGACCTTTAAGCCAATGATCGGTACTCATAAAGAATGAAGCCGCCTTGGTATTGTCAAAGCCGATTGATGATTGAATTGTATTATGCAGGTCTTCGAAGGTCTGCAAGTTTTTAATTTCAATATCTCTGCTAACCTCATCATAATCTTCAAAGGTTACTCTAAATCTGTATACTACTGGCATCTTTTGTTTTCTTTATGTTTAGCAAATTTAAGCGGCTACTTTTATTGTTCAAAGTATTTCTTAAAAAAGGTTACTTTATTGGTTGAAGTCCTAACTCTTCGGCTTTTTCAAGCATAAAGGCATAAGCCGTATCATATTGATTTGGAATATGTCCGTCGAGGATTGCTTCCCTAATTGCATTTTTAATGATTCCCACTTCCCTGCATGGTTTTAAATTAAATGTTTCCATGATCATTTCTCCGGTTACGGGAGGTTGCCAATTACGGATGCTGTCTTTTTCTTCTACTTCTATTAATTTCTCTTTTACAAGTTCGAAATTAGCTCGATACTTCTTCTGTTTAAATTCGTTTTTAGTGGTAACGTCGGCACTACATAGTTTCATTAAGTCGTCGATGTCATCACCTGCCTCGAATAGCAAACGTCGCACTGCTGAGTCGGTAACTTCGCTTTTAGCCAACACGATGGGACGAAGGTGTAATAATACCAATTTTTGAACGTATTTCATTTTTTCGTTCAGCGGTAATTTCAAATCTCTGAAAATTCCGGGTACCATTCGAGCGCCTTTGTCTTCGTGACCGTGGAATGTCCAACCATGCTCCGGATCAAAGCGTTTGGTAGGAGGCTTAGCGATATCGTGCAAAATTGCGGCCCATCGTAACCATAGATTATCAGTTAAAGCACAAATGTTATCGAGTACTTCTAAGGTATGATAGAAGTTGTCTTTATGAGCTTTTCCGTTTATTGAATCAACTCCATAAAGTCGGTACATTTCGGGAAAAATCAATTGTAATAGTCCTGTATCGAATAGCAAGTTGAACCCGATAGAAGGCTTTGGAGAGAGGATGATTTTATTTAATTCATCACTCACTCTTTCCATACTGATGATTTTAATTCGATCGCGTTGAGAGCTGATGGCGTCGAGTGATTGTTTCTCGATTGTAAATTGCAGCTGGGTCGCGAAGCGAATTGCACGCATCATTCGCAAAGGATCGTCGGAATAAGTTATTACCGGATCGAGTGGGGTACGAATAATTTTCGCGTCAATATCAGAAAGGCCA
>JAKPPP010000194.1 GCA_029547265.1 Bacteroidota bacterium | reverse complement strand
AATAAATATCCTTCTTCATCACGGTCAACCATGATACCTAAGCTCTTTAATAAGTTAAGGTCTTCTGTAATGTCTCCAACGCGATCGGCAACAGTATCATAATATGATCCCGGTACAAACAAAAACTCTACTCCGCGTTTTCTCATTTCTGTAATTGTGAATACGATATCGTCGGTAGCTACTGCGATATGCTGACATCCCGCTCCTTCATAGAAATCGAGGTATTCTTCAATTTGAGATTTTTTCAATCCCATTGCAGGCTCGTTGATAGGGAATTTAATTCTACCGTTACCATTCGTCATTACTTTACTCATTAACGCTGTATACTCAGTCGAAATATCTTTATCATCGAATGTTACCAAGTTAGCAAATCCCATTGTATCGGCATAAAACTTCGCCCACTTGTTCATGCTTCCTAACTCAACATTTCCAACCATATGGTCGATGTATTTTAATCCGCATGATGTAGGATTGTATTCTGATTCCCATTTCACATACCCCGGAAGAAATACTCCATTGTAGTTTTTACGTTCTACGAAAATGTGAACTGTTTCTCCATAAGTCTGGATTCCGCTAATCACTACTTCTCCGTCGCCATCTTGTTCAACCATTGGTTCAAAGTAAGGTATCGCTCCGCGATTTACTGTTTCTGCATACGATTTACGAGCATCATCAACCCATAAAGCAATAACTTTAATTCCATCACCATGTTTTTTGATATGCTCTGCAATTGGTGACTTTGAAGTTAATGGAGTTGTTAATACTAATGTGATTTTATCTTGCTTTAATACATAAGAAGTGCGATCTCTCATTCCTGTTTCAAGTCCCGCATAAGCGTACGATTGAAATCCGAATGCCGTTTTGTAGAAGTGAGCAGCTTGCTTAGCATTACCCACATATAATTCTACATAATCTGTACCGTTAATCGGTAAGAAATCTTGGGCTTCTTTGAATATTTTTTCAAGCCCGTAATTGTAATTTGTTGCTTCTTTTAGATTTGCTGTTTCCATTGTTTGTGATTATTGGGTAATGGCT
>JAKPPP010000089.1 GCA_029547265.1 Bacteroidota bacterium | reverse complement strand
TTCTAACAAGGTGGCAATAGCATCTGTATTGAAGACTTCCAACATTAAAGCTATGGGAGTTCGCTACAAAAGCAGCGGAAAGGAATTGGAAACTACTAAAGCTAAAAGCACAGGTCGTATTAAAACTTGTTTTACAATTGTTGAGAATCTTGTCGTAGATAAAGGTCCTAAGGATATTTACATTCGTGTTATCAGTCCAGATGGTGCTGTAATGTCGACTTCTAGCGAAACTTTTATTTACAACGGACAAGCTACTTTGTACACTACCAAAGAATCAATCATGTATGAAAACAGAAATACTGATTTATGCGTGTATTGGGAAAAAGGTAATACTTACAATCCCGGAAAATATACTATCGAATTATATTGCGAAGGAAATCAAATTGGATCTACTTCTTTAATGTTAAAATAGTCTCTTATTGATATTTGAAAGGCCATCTTCGGATGGTCTTTTTTTTTGCTTTATACTTTTAGAAGTATGCTCTTACTTGCGCACCACCGGTATGAATCACTTTAACATCGGCAGGCTTTCTTCCATCATAATTAATTCCGATTTGCAAACTGTTTCCTAAGTTTCGTTGTATCGATAAGCCCCAAGTATAATTGCTACCCGTTTTTAACCCTTCTAACATTTCATACCCAATGGCAGAGTTAGCTTCCGAATTATATTTTATATCGACATAATTAAATTTGGCAGTTATCACTCCTTTCTTCACCGTACTATATCTCCACTCAACTCCTGCATCTTGGATATTCGCTGTCTCTCCTAAACTTTCTTTCAAAATATTTTCTTTGTTTTCGTAGCGATAGCTAACCGTTACCTTATAATTCGTACCGGGCTGAATGTTTAACTTAGGAAGAATAGCATAACGTTGAATATTGTAATTACGATTACTAAATGCATCTGCAGCCGATTTCTTCTCTCCTACTTCCGCTTGCAATTGAATTCCCATTTCCTGCGTAAAATTCCAACGAATATTTTGACTTATCGTTTGCACATTACGCGATTCAATTCCGTTACTCAACAGTTGTTTCACTTCTAAATGTTGGTAATTAAAATCAGTACTGAACTTTGGATCTGATCGCATGAAAAACAAACTATGTCTCCCGTTAGTTTGTGTACTGACTAACATGCTATCAGCTATAGCTGAAGGAATTGGATTCCAATTATCGATACTTCCTGTTGAATTCACTCTGTTATCGAAACGAACTGTTGAAAGAATTGAGAATTTCTTCAAAAAAGATTTGCTGTTTGCTCCTAATGCATTCGAAGGATTTATGTTCAACACAAAGTTCATTTGATTAAAAACAACTTTTACATATTCATCTGTTGTTGTAAATACTCTTATGTAATTTGCTTGGTCTTGAAAGCTCGCTACTTCAAACTCATTAATTTGCGGTATGGCATCTCCGTTATAGTCGTTCCAAGCATAGACTCCTGTTCCTGCAGCGACTTGCACATACGAGTATTGTTTCTTTGGTTCGCGCCCCGTTCCTCCTTCGTAATAAGCGTTTATTTGTACTGCATTCTTAATAGCGTTCAATGTATAATCTAATCGTCCTGATGCACTTTCTTCCCCCGTTAAAGTAGTGACTAATGTATCTTGAACCTTTAAATTCCGGTAGTTCAATTGTAATCCGATTTTTTGTTTTTTGCCTGCAGTAGATATACCAAATCCTGCCATATCAGCAATGGTTGCCGCTTTTAATGCCCCATCTTTCAAACCATCTTCATACCTCCTACTCACATTAAACTTCATAGGCCATTTTGTGGTATCTGCATGTTGCAAATAAGCTTCTCCTGTTTTCCAACTAAACGATCCTATGGCTAAACTATCTTTTTTTATTGAGGATATTTCATTTTGTTCTTGCTCAAATCTAACACCCGGCAACCATCCTCCTATCTTACGTGATATATCCTCACGGTGACGTATATACGAACTACTAATAGAAGTGCCTTTTGTGGTGAGATAAGATCCTTCGGCACTGATTACATATTTACCCGGCTTCAATTGCCCTGATAAGGAATTCATCAAGCCGTTGTAACTTGATCCCCTTTGATACGACTTTAATGTATATCGAACATCTCCTTTCTGGTTATGATGTAATCCGGTATGTACCGAGGTAATAATTTCATTTCCGGTATCACTTACAGCAGCAGTATTCCAGTCGCGTGTAAATTCAACTGCTCTATAATTCTCTACAGGAACAAAATACTTATCGGTAAATTCAGCCTGAACTCCTGATATCAATTTCCAGCCGCTAGTATCAGAGCTGATTGATTTAGCATTTTCCATTGCAAACTTAACTCCCGTCCCGATATCATTGCTTTTATCTTTTGTACTAAACTTATTGATATCATTTTTGCTTGTTGCTATTTCCAGCGACATCTTTGTAGCGTTGCTCAATTGATACGCCGCTCCTGCCGTTATCAATTGTCGCTGTTTAGGAGCTATCAACAATACATAAGGTTCGTAGCTTCCTTGCGGGATGCCCGATAAAGGTGCTACCCATTGGTATAGTCGTCCGTTAGCAACATTATCAACCGCGATATAATTACCCTTATTTAGACCAACATTACTAAATCCTGCACGATAGCGAGCGCTATCACTATTGGTTGAATACACATAAATCGGGCTATATGTAATTCCGTTGACAATGGTATCTCTTTTTGCATACAGGATTTCGTTGCTGTTAAAAGCAACACTATCGACATTTAAAGCTATAGCTTGAGAAAGATTATCACCTGCATTTGCTAAAATAGATTTATCATCGCTCGACAAATCTTGTTGCACAGGTTGATTCTTACTATCCTGCTCGTTGAAATAATTGATATAGGTTGTCAACTTTTTACTCTTCCAAGATGCTGCACCTGTTAACATGGTGCGTGCATAATTTTTATCGGAGTATTGATACTCGGCAATAATTCGCGAATCTTTATTGATAATTCTTTTTGCAGTAAATTTAATTTCTGCAGTATTATAATCGATTACATAATCGCGATCTTGCCCGCGTTGCAAGAGTATTCCATCGAGATAGATTTGTTCTGACCCCGATAATATTACAATGAAACTTTCGTTTTCAGCACCACGTAACCGATAGGGTCCCTGATTACTTTCTACTCCTTGAAAAGTTTGTCGTGCGAATTTTCCTTTCGACACTGCTGCCCCTCCGGTAAAATTAAAAACTCCTTTAGTGCCGTTTTTTCTAGCAAAATCATTTGTATAACTATACAATCCTCCTTGGCCCTTCTTGAAGTAACGCATAAAATATCCATCACTATTTCTCACTTCAAAATCGCCGGCAATGAGTTTATGGTTTTTATTACTCAGCTGAATAAATACTTTATCGAACTCTTGCAGTTGTTGTGTATTTCCATCTGCTTGCACCGGAATATTATCATCGGTAATGGCGGCAACGATATCTATTCCTCCTCCAATCTTTCCTGCAAGTTGTAGGTTTAGGCTTGAGCTAACTACAGCATCTTGATTTGTACCTACTGTTATCCCTCTCGATATACTACCCGAACGATTTAATCCATCGAGTCCGAATAAACCCGATTTATTTTCAGTGGGGCGTTCCACAAAATACGGGTCACTACTCGCCTTCACATTTCCGCGCTCCAATAATTTACGATCTCTCAGATAAGTCTCTTTCCCAAACAATAGTGGAAATACACGATACCCGAATTCAACTGAATCAGTTCGATTACGAAAGTGGTTGCTAAAAATGATAAGCGACTTCGCTTCGTCTACAGAATATACAATTGTATCCCCAGACAAAAGAAATACACTTCCCGGCACCAAACTCAACGTATCGAGTTGTACAGTATCGTTAGCACAAGGGATCTTTTTTGTACGAGCAGTTCCCAATACCTGAGCATTTGCCACTGAAGTGATCAGCAGTAACATCAACAAAATGATATTTGAAACAAGGGTTTTCACGCAGGAGGTAAATTTATTGAATTAGCGTGAGGGAGTATGCATGCATTTTGCCCGTTTATAAACATACAAAAGCCAATAAATCGGATAGTGATTAATGAAGAAAGAGTATACATTTGCGAAATAAAATTTTCAACGTGGCAAGAATTATTACCTATAACGTAAACGGAATCAGGGCAGCGATTACCAAAGGCTGGATTGACTGGATTAAAACGGTAAATCCCGATATTATTTTACTACAAGAGACAAAAGCCGAAAAATCGCAGGTCGATTTTAGCGAAATGGAGGCTCTTGGCTACCACCATTTTTGGCATTCGGCCGAGAAAAAGGGATATAGCGGAGTAGCGCTAATTTCAAAAATCAAACCAGATCATATCGAATATGGCTCGGGAAATGCAGAAATTGACAAAGAAGGACGAATTATTCGTGCCGATTTTGGTGATGTGTCGGTAATGAGCGTTTATATCCCTTCAGGCTCTAGTGGTGACGAGCGTCAAGGCTATAAAATGCAATGGCTCGAGTGGTTCGACACTTACATTGCTGATCTAACTAAAAAGAGGAAAAAGCTGATCATCGGGGGCGATGTAAATATTTGTCATAAGCCAATCGATATTCATAATCCGGTGAGCAATGCCAAATCATCGGGATTCCTTCCTGAAGAAAGAGCTTGGGTTGATCAATTTACAGGCAAAGGATTTATTGATACGTTTAGGGTTTTTAATAGTGAACCGCATCAATACACCTGGTGGACATTCAGAGCTAATGCACGTGCTAAAAATTTAGGTTGGCGTATCGATTATTTATTCGCTACCGAAAACTTAAAAAGTAAATTGAAACATGCTGAGATATTAGCGGAGGCGAAGCATTCGGATCATTGTCCGGTATTGCTGAATATTGATCTTTAAAGAAAGAACTTCGAAAAGCTTCGCATACTTCGTTAC
>JAKPPP010000150.1 GCA_029547265.1 Bacteroidota bacterium | reverse complement strand
AAATCCGGAAGCATTATATCCAACGAAGATATTATCTCCCGAACAAAAGATTGAATCCTGCACATAAGTCCTTAATAAAGCATCAGGTTGAAGAGTATGTAAAATTCCGGACTGACCACCAACGCAATAACCATATCCATTTTCTGTGACGGAGATGCTATGCATTTCCCAATTATTCGCTAAGCAAGCGGTAGGCATTGTAGATAAGTTAACGCCTGCATTATTAGTCACTTTTTGACTAGTAGAAGCGGCAAACATTCCACTATCATTTGTAAAGAATTGCATTTCTTGAACATCACTATTAGTAGTTGGAGAAGGATACAAATCGATCCACCATTCACCACCATTTACTGTTCTGTAAAGAGGACCAAAATCACCTGCTACATAACCTGTATCATTGCTTGTAAATTGAATATCATTAAAAGAAGAATTTATATTAATACTATCATTTTTCAATGACCAATTATGTCCACCGTTAATGGTTTTATAAACTAAATTTTGTCCGCAAACGAATCCTGTATCATTATTCAAAAAGAAAATTCCGGTAAAAGCATAAGGGCTTCCGGTGTGCATAGAAGTATCCCACGTAACACCTCCATCGAGCGACTTCATACAATTTCCGGTTCCATACGTAATAAAAACAGAATTTGAATCACGAACATGTATATCATAAATACTATCTCGAACTGGAATATTCCAGTCGTACCAATTCATACCTTCATCATCACTTTTAATTAAAACGTTAGGATATCCTGCAGCAATGACCGATTTACTATTTAGCCAACGAACCGTATTCAAATTGACATAAGGAATATTATTTCTCAATGTCCAGTTTAATCCTCCGTTATTAGTTTTAAAAACATCACCATACTTACCTACAGCCACTCCAACATTTTGATCTCTAAAACGAACACTAGACAATTCATCAACAAAGCCTGACAAATTAGATTCCCATGAAATTCCGCCATTAAGTGTTTTATAAATTCGTCCGTAGCTAATACCGAAGTATCCTACATTTTCATCAGGGAAAGCAATACTATAAATAAAATCGTTGACCGGAGTAGGAAGAACATTCCAAGTTATTCCTCCATCAACAGTTTTTAAAATTTTTCCTTGATCGCAGACAACGAAGCCAATATTTTTATTCGCGAAAAACAATCTAGTCATAACAAAGCCAGATGGGGCATTAAAGGTTGTCCAAGCTCCTCCTCCATTAGTAGTTCTTTTAATGACATAAGCGGAAAGAATGAAACCGGTATCGGCAGACAAAAAACGGACATCACGAAAAGCATCCGTACCTGAATAAACCGACGAAAAGGAAGTTCCTCCATTCGTTGTTTTCTTAACTACACCATTATCACCTACAAAATATCCCACAGAAGAATTCACAAAGCTCAGTGCATACAATGTAGACGTTACCCCGGAAGCTATGGTAGTAAATGTTGAACCTCCATTAGTTGTTTTACGCAATAGGCCATTTAAGCCACATACAAAACCAAGGTTAGCATCAACAAAGTACATATCATTTAATCCGGCGCCAACTCCTGAAGATTGAGTTGTCCAAGTCACCCCACCATCGGAAGTATGCATAACAGTGCTAGATGCGCCCATTGCCCAGCCAATCAACGGCGTAACAAATTGAATACGTGTCAGTTCACCGGTAGTTGACGATTTCATACGCACCCAATTAGCACCACCATCGATCGTTTTCAGAATACAACCGGTACCTGAACAATTTCCGATACCTGCGCCTTGTCCGCATGCATAGCCGGTTTTAGCATCCACAAAAAACAAGTCATTAATGCGACCAGCATAAGGGGTTGCAGTATTCCAATTTTGAGCGAATATATTGTTCACACAAAGCAATAAAACGAATAAAAATAAAGAGATCCTTTTCATAAGTGTAAAGGTACAAAAAACTAGATAGTAGAATTCTAACAATATAGTACTATTAGCCAAAAGAATTAATCTGAACATTGCCTAAAAAACAGTATGATCAATTACATAATTGAGAAGTAAAAATTATGCAAGTAGCAATAAATGTGATATAAATAAAATACTTCTGAATTGTTATTTTTTATTTATTGAACTAAGAAACATATAATAACTTCAAAAAGTGTTAAAACAAAACAACAGAGCAATTTCTTAAAACGATATAAACTAAACACTAAAAAATGAAAAAACAATAATAGATAACTAAGAAAATGTACTTTAAATCAATTGAACAGCAAACAAACTTACATGGCTCAAAAATTTCGCAACTAACAGTCATTCTGACAATTATAACAATATCGCAAATAAACGGTATCTTTGCACTCTTCATTAACCATTTATCTACAATTAATTTGATTCTAATTGCAAAAACATTTGCCGGCTGCGAAGATATTCTTTGCGACGAACTGGAAGCATTAGGTGCCGAAAATGTTCGTCCGTTAACCCGTGCCGTAGAATTTGAAGGCGACTTAGCCTTAATGTACAAAGCTAATTTACATTGCAGAACAGCGCTTCGTATCTTAAAACCCTATGCAACATTTGAAGCATCGGACGAAGAAATGCTTTATAATGAAATTCAAAATATCGATTGGACATCCCTTTTCACTCTTGACCAGACATTTGCGATAAATACCACATTAAACCTATCGAATCTCACCCACTCACAATATGTTTCTTTAAAAGCTAAAGATGCAATCGTAGATCAATTTAGAGATAAATACGACGACAGGCCGAATGTTGACATTGACCAACCGGACCTAAGAATACACCTTCACATATATCAAAATGTATGTACATTATCATTCGATAGTTCAGGTGAATCGTTGCATAAGAGAGGATATCGCGACTATACCAATCAAGCGCCCATCAATGAAGCATTAGCTGCCGCATTGGTCATTAAAAGCGGTTGGGATAAGAAAAGTTCTTTAGCTGATTTCATGTGCGGAAGTGGCACAATCCTGATTGAAGCAGCGATGATCATGCGAAACATTGCGCCAAATAAGTATAAATCATTCTTCGGATTTCAAACCTGGAAAGATTACGACGCTGATTTATGGAAGAAAATCTATTCCGATGCAATAAAAAATGAGTTACCGGCATCAGATACGATGATCTATGGTTCCGACATCAGCGGAGTAGTGCTTGATAAAGCCAGAGAGAACATAATGAATGCGGGGTTAGAATATTCAATCAAGCTCAAAAAAGGATCGTTTGAAAAATTCAAAAGACCAACCGACACCGGAACATTAATTTGCAATCCACCCTACGGATTAAGAATTGAGCCTAAAGATATATTGGACATGTATCAACGCATGGGTGATACAATGAAACAACAATGCAAAGGATGGACATGTTGGATTTTTACGGGAAATCTAGAAGTAGCCAAATTTATTGGCCTCAGAACCACTCGTAAAATTCAACTTTACAATGGTCCGATTGAATGCCGCTATTTGAGATTCGATATTTATGATGGATCTAAGAAAAAGCCTAAACAAATCGACTCAACAGAAGTAAAATCAGAAGAAAACTAACTACTGATCAGCTAAGAATTCAAGCATCGAAGCAAAATAAACTTC
This sequence comes from Bacteroidota bacterium, assembly GCA_029547265.1. Taxonomy (GTDB): domain Bacteria; phylum Bacteroidota; class Bacteroidia; order AKYH767-A; family OLB10; genus CAINEC01. The sequence continues at coordinate 24,323 of JAKPPP010000150.1, read as the reverse complement.
GAGCCAACCTTCAACAATATTTTCATAGTGCTCATCAGGGATATTGACGTGACGTAATTCAATAGAAGAATGGTCTTCATTGTCGTGAATTTTAATAGTAACAATTGATTCTTCTTCTTGGTCATCGAAATACCACTGTTGCTTAACTAATTTATTCTCGACAAACTCCAAATTTTTTCCAATAATACTTCCCTCCCATAATGAAAACTCTGATCCCGGTTCAGTTGACATTACAGCAGGGTCACCACTCCATAATTCGATTGTAAAGGGATTGGTTAATGCGCTATATACAAGTTCAGGACTTGCCGGGGTTGTAAAATACTTTTTGAAGTCTTTCATAATCTGCAACTATAAAGCAAAGATAGTTAGTAGAATCGAAACCTTCGCATCAAACTACAAAGTCGGCAAATGAATTGCAAATTTTGTCCCTTTTCCAACAACTGAAGTCAGTTTAATTGAAGCATTAAGCTTATCGAGAGCCTCCTTAACTATGTAAAGACCCAATCCAGAACCAACAGAAGCATCTGAACCTCGATAAAACATATCGAAAACTTTCCCTTGAACATCTTCCTTAATCCCTATGCCATTATCTTCAACTAAAATATCTGCACCATCTTCATTAGTTTTGATATCAATCTTAACAAAACTTGGCTCACAACCTATACGACGATAGCGAACAGCATTAGAGATTAAATTACTGAGCACCATTGTCAATCGCGTTTTATCTGTTTTAAACTGATGATTACAATTAATATTTGCTAAAATTTTGACATCTTCAACTTTTCCCAACATAGCATGTAAACTGACATTTACATCATCTAAAATGGATTTAAAATCGACCACCTCAGGACGTCTTTCGAGTCGAGAATTGCGGCTATAATCAAGGATATCGGAAATAAAGCAATCTAAACGCTTAACACTACATTTAAGTAATCTAAAATAATCGGAGTTCTTAGAATCTTTTTCATCTTTCTCTGCAAGCATAATAACTCCTAACATCCCAGTTAAAGGTGCGCGTAAATCATGTGAAACACTGTATACAAATCGATCAAGTTCTTCATTAACTTTTTTAAGTTCTGTATTTTCAATTTCTTTCGCTTGTAATCTACCTATTTCAAAACTTTGATTTATGAAAGAATCACTCATTAAACGATAATTGTGAGCTCTAACAGCGCTTAAAGAGAAGATTACTGTAGCAAATATCATATGAATTAAAAATGTATTAAGATCCATATAATCTTGTTGAGTAAAATAAATATCATGAAATCCCGAAAATTGCAAGTATCCAAACACAGTATGATGTATGAGAACGAATAGAAAAAGTGAAATTTGCATTTTCCAATTTTGGTAAGTTATCATCAATACACTTCCAATGAACGCCACAAAGTGCATTTCAAACATCCCATGCATTTGAAAAATAAATTGCGCCATAAATATTCCCAAAACGACACCGGTTAAATATTGGTATGTTTCAGTATCGTACAAAAACAACTTTGTAAACCAATAGCAAAGCAATGTAGAACCACCAATCATCAACGCAATATCGACGGTATCATATTTTAAACCCAATAATATCCCTACAGCAAAATAAATCATGAGTGCACGATTCATCATTTTATCGGAACGATCTTTTACTTTTCTGTAGTAAACCTTCTTAAATTCTCTTTTTTTATCCGTCTCCATCACATGAACTTATTTTCGGTTTTCAGGTATTGAACAACCATATGCGACATACGCATTGTCGGGCAATAGTGCTTGATCATCTCCTTTCAAATAACTCTTAATTGCCAATTCCGGAAAGAAGGAAGAAGAATTGGTGCAATATCGATTTGAATTATAATTACCTCTAAAAAAGAGTTTATTATCTGTAGAAATTAAAACAGCTTGAGGGCTGGAATAAACACCACATTCAGCAGCTAATTTATTATCTGCCATAACAGGAATATCGTTTGAGAAAACATGACGTGCATGTTCTAACTTATCTAAATCACCATTTGAAAGGACGACTACAACGAAGCAAATTTTATCGTGATACTTCTTTTCAAGACGTTGAAAAGCATAAACATTAAAACGCGAACAAGGACAATCCGGGTTATAAAAGTGGATAAATATCGGTTTATTATTGGAAATTTGAGATAGGAGCCCTCCTATTTTAACATCGGTACCTGTACTTTTATATTTATATCCAAGAGGAATTGGCGTAGGCATAGAGTACTTTATATCATATGAAATAAAGACATCGGCAACAACATATGTAGTACAACACCAAACAATCAGCACAAAAAGGTAACGGAAATATTTATTCATAAAACAAAAGTTAAACTACATATGACTTAATTTAGTTAATTGATCTTCATCGAGTGGTTTATTAAGAAAGTGCATGACATAAGGGTTTTTCAATCCTCTATCATAATCATTCTTATCTAGCGAAGAAGTTAGCATTACCACTTTCATTTTCGACTTTAATTCATCAGAAAGATTTGCATATTCCTCCAAAAATTCAAATCCATCCATTTCCGGCATTCTGATATCAAGAAAAATTACTTGAGGAATATCTTCTTCCAACAAATCTTGGCGTGAAAAATACTCCAACGCTTTTATTCCTGAATCAAAAACAATTACATTTTCTGAAAAGCCATAAAGCTTAATCATACGTTCTGCCACAAATTGATCGATCAATGTATCGTCAATCACCATCACAAGCTTTTTTCGATTTAGAAAATTTAATTCCATTTTATTTATTTTACACTATGAGATTCTAACTAAAGGAATTTTCATTGCCCGGGTTCCATATCAACAGTATCTTGCGACTAACAAACAAACAAACAATAAATCCTACCAACTTTGCAAGACACTGAAACTCTCCACAATTTATTTCGCCCAGAACAACTTTCTACGTATTTTTACGCTTCCGAAAATTCCTTGTTACGAATTAACAAACAATAAAAGTCAAAAAACAGTGAATTTTCATTTATACTTAAACTACTATGGCTAAATCGTTAGCTATACTATACGTTTCCTTCTTTATTACTACATTCGTGTAGTTCAAACTACTACAAAATGATCAGAAGCATAATTTTGCTGGCTTTTACAATACTATTAAGCACTTTCCAAGCAAGTGCTCAAAAAATCAAAGTTTACTTCAATCATCCTGTTAACAACAGCGTGTCTTCAGGAGTGAATGCTATTTATTTAAATCAGCAATTTGATGACACCATAAAGGCATATATCGACAGAGCTAAATACACCTTAGATATTGCAGTTTATAACTTTGGATTAGGAACCACAATGGCCAATATCGCCGGTGCAGTAAACAATGCTTACAATAGAGGAGTTGTTGTTCGTTGGATATACAACACCAGTTCTTCCAACAATTCCTTACCAGATTTAGATGCAAACATCCCTAAAATAGGAAGTCCTACAGGAATTAATTATGGCATCATGCATAATAAATTCATGGTAATTGATGGGAATTCAGCTGATATAAACGATCCTATTGTATTAACAGGTTCAACAAACTGGACAGATCAGCAGATTAACAGTGATTATAACAATATAATAATTGTACAAGACAAGAATCTTGCTCTCGCATATATCACAGAATTTAATGAAATGTGGGGAAGCAGCACTCCTACTCCAAATCTAACAGTTTCGAAATTTGGTCAATACAAAACCGATAACACACCGCATCAATTCATTATAGACGGTAAATCGGTAGAATTATATTTTAGTCCAAGTGACAATACAACACAAAAATTAATCTCGAAAATTAATGCGGCAAACTCTTCAGTTTATTTCGGGATTTATGCTTTCACTGATACAGATGTTTCAGATGCTTTAACTTACAAGATTCAACATGATAGTATTTATGTAGCAGGTATCATGGATCAATTCAGTGTCAATTACACACCTTATCCTAACTTAACACCGGTTATGGGTAATAATTTAAAAATATTCAATCTTCCTTACATCTATCATAATAAAATGATGTTAATAGATCCATGTGATGTAAACTCTGATCCGATGGTATTTTCAGGTTCTCATAATTGGTCGGCATCAGCAGATACTAAGAATGACGAAAATGTATTAATCATACATGATGATACGATTTCCAATTTATACTACCAAGCAATTTACTCAGATTTCCAAGTTTTGAATTTGACTATTACATCTTGCTCTCAAGTAACAGGCATAGAACAACCAATCATCGGAAAAAAGATTTTTTATCCGAATCCGGCAAACGATTACATCACCTTTACTTTAGATCTTAATGACAAAGCAGAAATTAAAATCTTCGATCAAACAGGTCGATTAGTAAAACAACAATTTGGAATCACCGGAAATAACACAATGGATATTTCAGAATTAAGTCCGGGTATTTATTTTGTTACCACTAATAAAAACGGAAATACAGAAGCCCTGAAATTGATCGTACAATAATATTTACTGATCAATTTTCCCAGACAAGCTAAGTAAATTAACCTCTGCAATTTTTGCATCAAAGCCTGCTTTCAATAAGTCAGATAATGCATCTTCCTTCGCATTCTGGGCCATTTTCAATTCAACAATGGTACTTTCCGATAAACGGAAACGTTCAGCTGCTATTGTTAGATTTTCATCTGCTAACAATACACCTTCGCGAGCATTATTTAGGATTTGTTTAGCAGCAACATACTGCTGCCAAGCATTATACAAAGCAGATTGAACCTGCAAAGTAGTTTGTTGTAAATTACTTGATGCACTTTCAACTTGAAGCTTATAATTTTTTACTTGACGCTGCTGATTCAATCCATTGAATAAATTCCATTTTAGTGTTAATCCGGCAACCGGCCCTGAATTTCGATTTACCAAAAACAGACCTGATGAAGATTCACTATTCGAATAATTGTAACCCGCATTTAAATCAATGACCGGCAAATAGCCTGATTTAAGTGCCTTCATTTCTTGTTCGATTACTTTACGATTCAAATCTGCTTCGTAAATTTCAGGATTAGATTTTTCAAAGTCCTTCGCAAATGCAGAAAAATCGCTTTCAACAATTGACAACTCTAGACTATCAGAAACATCAAAAGAAGAATCCTCAGGAGCTAACATTAACAAAGCATTCATCTTACTCTTAGCAACACGAACCGATGCCTCTGCGCTCATTAAAGCACTCATACGAGCATTCAAATCAACTTTAGCTTGCAACCATTCCGTTTTATCAGATTTGCCCATCATCAATTTTTGATTAGCTAATTGAACTCTTTCTTTATACAATGACAAAGTAGAATTTATATTCCGAACCAACTCTTTTGCTATTACCAATTCAGTGTATGCATATGAAACCGCAGAAACGGTAGAAATAACTTGTTGCTTGACTCTTACTTCACCTGCATCTCTAATTAATTGCAATCTCTTATAATCCGCAAACATTTGAAATCCATCAAATATTGTCCAAGTTAAAGATGCTGAAGCGGAATAATTTGTATTGCTTACTCCCGACTTTGACAATACTCTACCATCACTATATTCTTGGCGAATATCGCTCTCCCCCTTTGTCGCAGCGCCTTGAACATTAACAGATGGTAACATTCCGGCATTTCCAACTGTTGCATTATTTTGATCTATTTGAGCATTGTTCTTTGCTATAACAATACCTAAATTGTTTTTCAATGCAAGATCAACTGCCGATTTCATCGAAAGCACATTTTGAGAAAAAGTAGATCCGGTTGAAATAACAAATAGTACAACCAAGAATGATAAACTTTTAGTTTTCATGTTTTTGATGATGTTTTGAAATAAATAAATACATGGCAGGAATAACAAACAATGTTAACGTGAGAGAAAACAACAATCCGCCAATAATAACAATTCCCATACCTGTTCTACTATGAGACGCGGCCCCTAAAGCTGCGGCAATAGGCAGTGCGCCCAATGCAGTTGCAAGACTTGTCATTAAGATAGGACGAAAACGTGCAACAGCAGCATCAACGATTGCCGTTCCTTTTTCAATACCTTTTTCTCTAAGCTGGTTAGCAAATTCAACAATTAAAATTCCATTTTTAGTTACCAATCCAATCAACATAATAATTCCGATCTGACTAAAAATATTTAATGTCTGGTTAAAATACCACAAGAAGAATAATGCACCTGCCAATGCCATTGGCACAGTAATCATAATAATTAAAGGATCGCGGAAACTCTCAAACTGAGCAGCCAATACCAAGTAAACTAAGAGCAATGCCAATAAAAATGCAAAACTCAAACTAGAGCTGCTATCCGCAAAGTCGCGGGATGCACCTGTTAATGCAGTAGAGAAAGTATCGTTCAAAGTCTCCTTGCTGATTTTATCCATTGCAGCGATGCCATCACCGATCGTTTTACCGGGAGCCAATCCTGCTGAAACTGTAGCCGACATATATCTATTATAATGATAAAGCTGAGGCGGACTGCTCTCCTCTTCCATTGAAACGATATTGTCAAGTTGAACTAAAGCACCGGTATTACTTTTAACATATAGTGATTTTAAGTCAACAGGTTCATCTCTTGATTCGCGGTTAAACTGACCGATAACCTGATATTGCTTTCCTGCTCGAGTAAAATAAGCCATTCGCTGAGCACTGAAAGCCAATTGAAGAGTTTGAGCTACTGCAGCAACAGACACTCCTAACTCCTGCGCTTTTTCGCGATTTACAGTAAGGTTAATCTCGGGCTTATTGAACTTCAAATTCACATCAACAACTTGAAATGTTTTATCCTTATTTGCAGCCTCAATAAACTTAGGCAACTTAGCTTTCAAACTTTCAAAATCGGGAGCTTGAATAACAAACTGAACCGGTAATCCACCGAAACCACCTGTAGAAATGGTTTGCTGTTCAATAACGAAAACCTTTGCATCAGGATATGACTTCGCTTGTTTTGTGACATATTGAGCAATATCCGACTGAGATCGTTTTCTCTCTGAAGGATCATTTAATACCAATCGAATAAATCCGGAATTCGCAGAACCGGTACCGGCAAACGAAGGAGACGTTACAGTAAGACATACGCGCTTTTCAGGAATAGAATCTGCTACAAATTTGGTCATCTTATCGATGTATGCATCGGTATATTCATAAGTTGATCCCTCAGGAGCTGTTACCACCATCCTCATCCAACTACGATCTTCGAGCGGTGCCAATTCAGACTTAAGACTACCACCATAATACCAGATCATTCCTAAACATAAGCCAATCATTACCAACGACCATCTTTTGCTTTCCATAAATGACGAAAGCATATTTCTGTATCCTGAATTTAGCGATTCAAAGAAGGGTTCTGTTGCAGTATAGAATCGGCTTTTGCGATCATTCTTTCTAACTAAATATGCATTTAGCATTGGCGTCAACGTTAGCGACACAAATGCCGATATCAAAACTGCTCCGGCTAAGACCACACCAAACTCTTGAAACAACTTACCGACAAATCCCTGCATAAATATTACAGGCAAGAACACAACAGCTAACGTGATAGAGGTAGATATTACAGCAAAGAAAATCTCTTCAGAACCTTTACGAGCTGCCTCGATTGGTTTCATTCCGGTTTCAATTTTCTTGAAGATATTCTCAGTAACAACAATCCCATCATCGACCACCAAACCTGTAGCCAATACAATAGCAAGTAGTGTAAGTACATTGATAGAGTAACCCATGATGTACATAACAAAGAATGCACCAATCAAAGAAACGGGAATATCAATCAAAGGACGGAAGGCAATTACCCAATCACGGAAAAACAGGTAAATAATTATAACCACCAATATAATTGCTATGAGCAATGTCTCTTGAACTTCAAAAATCGAACGCTTAATAAATTTAGTATTATCGAGAGCGATATCAACCTTATAATCCTTAGGTAGTACTTTCTTTAATTCTTCATAACGACGATAAAATTCATTAGCAATATCAATATAATTTGCACCGGGTTGAGGAACTAATGCTAATCCAATCATAGGCACTCCACTTTCTTTCAAGATTGTCTCTTCATTCTCTGCCCCAATCTGAGCATCGCCAACATCTTTCAACTTTACAACAGTACCGTTGGTCTCCGAAATAATAAGGTTATTGAATTCCTCAGGAGTCTTTAATCTTCCAACAGTCTTAACAGTTAGCTCAGTTTCATTTCCTGCAATTTTCCCGGAAGGCAATTCAATATTCTCACGATCTAAAGCATTCTTAATATCTATGGGAGTTACGTGGTAAGCCGCCATTTTTGCAGGATCCATCCATATGCGCATAGCATATTTCTTTTGTCCCCAAATTTGAATAGTACTAACTCCGGGAATTGTTTGTAAACGTTCTGCGATTACATTTTCAGCATAATCACTCACATCTAAGTGACTACGAGTATTACTCTGCAAAGTCATTGATATGATTGCATCCGAATTTGCATCCGATTTCGTCACAACGGGTAAGCCTTCTATATCTTGAGGCAATATTTTTGCAGCTTGAGAAACCTTATCCCTCACATCGTTGGCGGCAGCCTCCATATCAACTCCCAATTCAAACTCAACAGTAATAACGCTTGATCCTTGGTTACTACTGGAAGAAATTGAACGAATACCTGCAATTCCATTGATAGCTTTTTCAAGTGGTTCAGAAATTTGCGACTCGATTACATCAGCATTAGCTCCGCTGTAGTTTGTACGAACAGTAATTACGGGAGGGTCAATAGAAGGATACTCCCTAACCCCGAGATATTTATAGCCGATTAGTCCGAATAAGATAATCAGCAAGTTCATCACAATAGTGAGAACCGGACGTTTGATACTTATACTTGATAAACTCATATAGAAAAATTATTGGACAGATGTAAATTTCAAAGGAGTACCATCGCGAACACCCATTACTCCTACTGTGACAATTGTATCATCGGGATTAACACCTTCAATTACTTGAATCGTGGTATCGTTACGAACACCTAATTTTACTTTTGTTGCTGTAGCTACCCCGTCATGAGCAACAAAAACTTGGTGTCCTTTTAAAATCGGAACAATAGCAATACTAGGAACCATCAAAGCATCCTTTGTTGTAGCTAACTTGATAGTAACCTTAACAAATACACCGGGCTTTAATAATCCATTCGAATTATCTGCCAAAGCCCTAATCATAAGCGTACGAGTATTAACATCAACAGAAGACTCAGCGGCTAATACATCTGCAGCAAAAACCTTATCATTACCGTCTATAAAGAAATTAATCTTAGAACCTTTAACAACCTGTGTCGAATATTTTTCAGGAACAGCAAAATCAATCTTAACCTTGTTAATTTGCTGTATAGATGCTACAATTTGCTGAGGAGAAATATAAGTACCCACACTAATATTCTTTAATCCGATTACACCATTAAAAGGAGCATAAAGAGATGTTCGTTTTAACTGAACATTCAAAACATCGGCATCAGCCTGAAGAGACTCCAATTCATTAAGCGAAGCATCCAACTCCTCTTTACTCACACCTTGAATTTTAAATAATTTCTCGTAACGATCTTTCTTATCCTTTACAAGAACGATTTGAGCTTGAACTTTTCGAAGTTGAGCTTTTAAATCAGCATCCTCCATTTTAAGTAAGAGTTCTCCCTCTTTAACTTGTTGTCCATCTTTAAAATAAACAGCAATAACTTTTCCTGAAATTTCTGAACGCACTTCAACAGCTTCATTAGCCACAACTGTACCGGTAACATATAAATCATTATCGACTACAGACTTTTTAGCAATATACCCTTCAACATTTGCTGATGGCTTTCCACTTGCTCCGGGTTTTCCGGGGCCGCCGGGTGCTTCCTCCTTTAATGCCGGGAAAAACATAGCTTTAAGTGCAAACAAGGCCACAGCAAGAATAACGACTATAATAACCGGTTTGTAATTCTTCATTTCTTTTTCTTTTTTCGAAGGGATTTAACTTCAATTATAACTTCATCACCCTGATGGTGACTTAAATTCTCATTCAACTTTTCAAGGACATCAAAAAACATCTTCGTATCAGCAGCACTTACACCTGTAAATGCTTTTTTATTCAAATCACAAACAACTTGTTTGATTTCAGGTAAAACTTTTCTGGATTTTGCAGTAAGAGAAACTAAATATTCACGTCTATTCTCAGGATTTAATTCTTTCTCAACCATTCCCTCTTCCATCAAATAATCCATCATACGAACCATGGCTGTTTTATCGAAACCAAGTTCATCTGATATGTATTGTTGGTTTAAAGCTCGTTGTTCTTTATCCAAAAGCATCAATACCGAAAAATAGCGATCAATAGGCATTCCCTCCAATTCACTATAAAGTGATGAAACATACTTTTTAGTAATTAGGGTAAAAATGGTGCCTAAAGGAAACTTATTTATGCAAATTGAACTCATAAATTATAAACAGTTTACAAATACAACTGTTTGCAAAGTTGACAAATAAAATTGATATATGGTCAAATTTTATAGACATCTACCTAAAATACCAAAATATTCAACATAAATGCAAGTACAGGATTTTCAAATTTAAGTACTTTAATTCGATGAATCGACTATTTTTGAGGGATAATTTGACAATATGAACTTTCGCAAATTCAAGACAATAGTCGTTTCTTCTCTCCTCTTATTCTCATTTAAGGCGTGGTCGCAAAACAGTTCGGATATTTTACATCAAATTCTAAAACTTCAGGAAACGGGGTCAGTATTATATTTAGCAGCTCATCCCGACGATGAAAACACGAACCTAATAGCCTATTTATCAAATGAACGTCACTACCGTACAGGATATTTAGCGCTAACAAGAGGCGATGGAGGACAAAATCTCATTGGAAGCGAATTAGGAGTTAACCTCGGACTAATTCGTACAGAAGAATTGATGGCTGCACGAAGGATTGATGGAGGGGAACAATTTTTTACTCGAGCATTCGACTTCGGTTTTTCAAAAAATCCGAAAGAAACGTTTACAATTTGGAACAAAGATTCTTTACTTAAGGATGTAGTGAAGTGTATTCGTCAGTATAAGCCCGATGTGATAGTTTGTCGTTTTCCTGAGGACAGTCGAGCCGGACATGGACATCATTCAGCAAGTGCCATTCTAGCTTCTGAAGCTTTCGATATAGCTGGAAATCCGAATATTTATCCCGATCAAGTAAAAGAATTCGGCATTTGGCAACCAAAGCGTTTATTCTGGAACACCTTCAACTTTGGAGAAAACAATACTACCTCAGCTGATCAATTGCAATTAGAAGTTGGCGGCTATAATGCACTGCTAGGAAAATCATACGGAGAAATTGCAGCTCAAAGCAGATCACAACATAAATGTCAAGGATTTGGTTCTGCGGCTGAAAGAGGGAAACGAAAAGAATATTTCAAACTACTTAAAGGAGACTCCACCACAATTGATATCATGGATGGAGTACAATCTGCATGGCAGCAATACAAGAATGCGAAAGAAATTGAAAAATTATTCAAGAATATTATAAGTCAATTCAAATCTGATAATCCATCCAAATCTGTCAGCGATTTATTATTACTAAGAAAAGAAATAACTTCTATTCCTGAAAGTAGTTTTAAATCAAGAAAACTAAAAGAACTAGATAAAATCATTCTCTCTACTATCGGATTTTATGCCTCCTACACAACAGCAGTTCCAATAGTTTCCGCCGGTGATTCTATTGAAACGAAATTGCAAATATTAGTCAGAAGTAATATTGAAGTATTCATAGGGGGATTAAAAGGTATTGCAGGTGATAGCTTGAATAAGTCATGTCCATCATACAACAATTTAAAAACCATTTCGCTAAAGAGTCTAGCAGCAAACTCCATAACACAACCTTATTGGCTAGGAAAAGAACAAAGCAAAGGAATGTTTACGATTGATGACCTGGGTCAAATCGGCAAACCAAGAAATGATGCACCAAATACTATATCATTTAGTTTAAGTTTCAATGTGGACACCCCTCCTATTTCAGTTACCTTACCTCTTGAATATAATCATACAGATCCTGCAAAAGGCGAATTAACTGACCCATTAGCTATTGCTCCTAAAGTAACGGCAAAAATTAATGATCCGTTTTTGTATTTTAATTTATCAAATAAAAAAACAATAAGTGTATCGTATCAATACCACGGTAACACTAAAGCCAAATTCGAGCTTTCGAATGAAGTCTCAGGTAATGGATGGAATATTATTTCTAATGAAACTTCATTGCTCTTTTCAAAAAATGGAGATGAAAAAACAATCGAATATACAATTGAAAAATCTACGCTGGCTAAATCGGAATCGCTTAAATTCTTCCTTATAAACGAACAAGGAAAAAAAGAAGAAATCAGAAGCATCAAAGAAATTCACTACGACCATATACCTTCCTTGATATGGTATCCTGAAGCAACAATTAGCCTTAAAGCAATAGACTTAAAAATCCCTCAAAACAAAATAGCATACATAAAAGGTGCAGGAGATGTTATACCTGCTTCTCTAAAAGCAATAGGATTTAACATTGAAGAATTTTCTGCTTCGCAATTAGAGGGAAAAGATTTATCGCAGTACACTGCCATCATAACAGGTATTAGAGCTTATAATGTCGACAACCGATTATCAATTCTTCAGCCGCAGTTACTTAACTATGTTAAAAACGGAGGAAGATTAGTAATTCAATATAACACTCCTTCTAATTCTCTTCCTGAAAATTTAGGTCCTTATCCGTTAACAGTAGGTAAAAACAGAGTAACAGAAGAGGATGCAATAGTTACAATAAGCGACTCTACTCTTTCAATTTTAAATACACCTAACAAAATTACTCGCACAGATTTCAACAATTGGATTCAAGAAAGAGGAATTTATTTTGCTGAAACCAACGACAAAAACTATGTCCAGCCACTTCGAATGAACGACAAAGGTGAAAATAGTTTGTCGGGAAGTTTGTTGTATTGTAAATATGGAAAAGGGACTTATATCTATACCGGACTTTCCTTCTTCAGAGAAATCCCTGCAGGTGTAGATGGAGCTACAAGATTATTTGTAAATTTAATTTCCGAATAGAAATATTGTATGTCTAAAACATATCACTCGCCATTTAACATCGCTGTTTTAGCTGCAGGTCTTGGATTTTTCATCGATGCCTTTGATTTGTTTTTGTTTAATGTATATCGAATCCCATCTTTAAAAGATTTAGGATTAAGCGGTGATGATTTACGCATCGCAGGTGAGAAATTGCTGGCCATTCAAATGGCAGGAATGATGATCGGAGGGATTTTATCGGGCATAATAGCCGATAAAAAAGGTAGAGTAACTGCACTATTTGGATCAATTATACTCTACTCGTTATGTAACATCGCTAACGGTTTTGTTCATGATGTAAATACTTATGCCATCATTCGTTTTTTAGCAGGAGTCGGTTTAGCGGGAGAATTAGGAGCAGGAATTACGTTAGTCGGTGAGAGTATGTCGCCCGAGAAACGGGATACGGAACTATTTTGGTTGCTACATTAGGAGCATTAGGAGCCGTGGCCGCAGGGCTAGCAGGCGATTTTCTCCCATGGCGTTCGGCATTCATCACAGCTGGGATTGCGGGATTTTTCCTGTTACTTATGAGAGTAAAGTCGATGGAGACAACAATGTTTGAGCACGCGAAAAAAAGTAATGCCGAAAAAGGATCGTTCAAACTTCTATTTTCATCGCCCAAAAGAATCGCTAAATATTTCGGATGTATATTGATGGGCGTACCTATTTGGTATAGTGTAGGAATTTTAATTACCCTTTCCCCGGAGATAGCAACATTACACCATATTGACGGATTGAAACTTTCTACCTGTTTCATTTTATTTCAAATAGGTATAGCATCCGGAGACCTTTCCAGCGGAATATTCAGTCAATATTTCAAAAGCCGAAAGAGAATTTTAATAGCTTATATGTTATTCGCAATTGCGGCTACCATACTCCACTTTAACAAGATATACAATTCAGAAAATTTATCCCTCACCTCCTTTTTAATGGGTTTAGGCTGCGGATACCTCTCCGTATTTGTTACTTCAACAGCAGAGCATTTCGGAACAAATTTACGAGTTACAGTAACCGCAACTGTTACGAACTTCATGCGTGGCGCTGTAACACTGTTAATACCATTGCACCAATGGATAGAGAATAAATTTAACTACTCCTTAACTCAAGGATTGGCTACAACCGGAATAATTGTCTGGATTTTAGCGTTAATACCTACCCTGCTTCTCCCGGAAACCTATGGCAAAAACCTTGAGTTTATTGAAGAATAGCTATAATTCATCTTCCCGCATTATCTTTACATCCTCAATTAAATAAACATGAAATCAATCAATCGTTTCTTATTACCATTATTATTTATTACGCAATCAGTATTTTCTCAATCAGTTAATGAGAAATTAAAAAACTGGCAACATGAAGATCCTTATACAGAAAAATTTCATGGCGTTGCATCTAATTCTTTTTATGCAAAAATCGATTCCACGAAACCTGTTAAAGATATTGTTGTAGCAGTAATTGATGGAGGCACCGATGCTGAACATGAAGATTTGAAATCAAATCTTTGGACTAATACAAAAGAAATTGACGGTAACGGAATTGATGATGATAACAATGGATATATTGATGATATCCATGGATGGAATTTTATTGGAGGAAAAAATGGTGACGTAGGTGGAGATAACATTGAACTTACCAGACTTTACAAGGGAGGAAAAGAAAACCTTCCAAAGGATTATAAATGGAGATCGATAAAAAAGAAATATAAAAAAGAGCTTAAGTCCAACAAAAAGAATTACGAACTCGTTATGAATTTGAATGATATGTTGAACGGAGCTGAAAAAAAGTACGGTAAAACGGAACTTACAGGACCGGAATTAAAGGCATATCCTGTTTCAGGCGGAATGATGAAAATTATGAGAAATGCAATATCCAAAGCCTTAACTCAAGGTGTTGAATATTCTGTTCTAAAAAGTTCAATTCTGGAAGGACTTCCTCAAGTAAAAAATGCAGTTGACTATCATACCAACACTGATTTTGAAGCAAGAAAAGTTGTAGGCGATAATTATGCTGATCCAAATGAGCATTTATACGGGAACAACCATTACGCCGGTCCCGATGCCTTACACGGCACTCACGTAGCAGGAATTATTGGAGCAATCAGAAACAATGCAACAGGTATGGACGGAGTTGCTGATCATGTTAAAATAATGATAGTAAGAGCTGTTCCCGACGGTGATGAAAGAGATAAAGATGTTGCCAATTCGATTCGCTATGCGGTTGATAATGGAGCGCAAATAATAAACATGAGTTTTGGGAAATCATATTCACCATTTAAGAAAGTTGTTGATGATGCTGTGTTATATGCTGAATCGAAAAACGTTTTAATTGTACATGCAGCAGGTAATGAAGCAGCCGATAATGATAAAGAACCGAACTTCCCATCAGCCTTAGTAAATGGAAAGCGTGTAAACAATTGGATTGAAGTTGGAGCTAGTGACCCTAGAGGAAATGCAGCTTCATTTTCAAATTACGGAAAGAACTCAGTTGATTTATTCGCACCTGGACTTCAAATTTACTCTACATTGCCGTTTAACAAATATGGCGCTGAAAGCGGAACGAGTATGGCATCTCCGGTAGTAGCAGGTGTAGCAGCATTGGTTTGGTCACATTACCCACAACTCTCAATGGCGCAATTAAAATCAGTTTTACTTTCATCGGCTACTCCGGAAACAACAACAACTATAAAACCGGGATCAAGAAAGAAAACTGTACCTTTTAATTCTCTTAGTATTACAGGAGGAATAATAAATGCTGAAAAAGCGATGGAAGCGGCAGTTAAATTAAGCTCACACTAATGAGTCACGCGGTTCCTGAGGCATTTATTGCAAGAGTCAATAATTATTTGGGTGATGATGCTCAATCATTATTGCAATCATTACAAACATCTGCACCGACATCAATTCGAATAAATCCAAAGAAGATTATCGAAATTGATTCGAATGAAAAAGTAAATTGGTGTAAATCGGGATTCTACCTTAATGAGCGTCCCGTATTTACGCTGGATCCTTTATTTCAAGCAGGATGTTATTATGTTCAGGAAGCTGCTTCAATGTTTTTGGGCTTTGCACTTAAACAAACTATCGATCCGGAAGAGTCTATAGTTGCATTGGACTTATGTGCTGCGCCGGGAGGAAAATCAACTCATATCCTTTCAAGTATTTCCGCGAATAGCACATTAATAAGCAATGAAATTATTCCAAACCGTAATAAAATATTACGAGAGAATTTAACTAAATGGGGATTCGCTAATTCAATAGTAACTCAAAATGATGCTTCGCAATTTGCGACTAGCGAAATGCAGTTCGACGTAATTGTAGTAGATGCTCCTTGTAGTGGAGAAGGATTATTCAGAAAAGATCCTGCTTCCATTGAAGAATGGAGTGTAGAGAATGTTGATCTATGCTGTTCACGACAAATTAACATCTTAGAAGAAATAAAAGAATGCTTAAAAGAAAACGGACTACTCTTCTACTCTACTTGCACTTATGAACCTTCTGAAAATGACGATCAGATTGAACGATTGCAAGCAACGAAAGAATTCGAAATCGTAAAATTGAAAGACGTTCCTGATGGTATAACCTTAACAAAATACGGATATCAATTTTATCCTCATAAAACAAAAGGTGAAGGATTTTACTTGGCCGTTTTAAAAAAAATAACAGAAACGCCTACAACTAAGGATAAAGGCAAATCAAAATCAAGTATGTCTTCTACCGATCAATATTTAGGAAATTATCTAAAAAATCCGGAAGAATTTACGTCTATGCAATTTAAGGAATTCATACTTGCAATTCCTCATCATACGAATATGGTTTTCCAAAAAATCAATTCGAAATTGCATATTAAGTCAGTTGGTCTTACTCTAGGAACTCCTAAGGGAAAAGATTTTATTCCCGCTCATGAACTAGCGCTATCGATCGACATAAACCCTGAAATCAAACGCATTGAATTATCAAAAGAAGACGCTTTGGTTTATATGAAATGTGACGCTATTAAAATCGATAGAGATTATAAGGGATGGGCAGTTGTAACCTATCAAAATCACGGATTAGGATGGATAAAATTAGTACCCGGCAGAGTAAATAATTACTTTCCTAAGGAGCTTAGAATTAAAATGGAAATTAAATAACTGATCGCTGATGAAACAAGATATCGATAAAGCTTATCGGATTTTAAGAAAAGATCCGATCATGAAGGAGGTAATTAAAACGACAGGGAAAATTGATCCTTCACCTGGAAAAAATCTTTATGTTTCACTAATGGTTTCTATTGTGAGTCAGCAGTTATCAGTAAAAGCTGCAGATACAATTTACGGCCGCTTTGAAAAACTTTTCCCGGATAATTATCCCGATGCTAATATTCTTCTCCGAATAGAAGATGATCGTTTGAGAGCTTGCGGATTATCATACCAAAAGGCTGGCTATCTGAAAAATATTGCTCGTTTCTCTCTAGAAAATACTCTTGAGTACAAAAAACTATATCGAAAAAGCGACGACGAGCTACTTACCTATTTAACTCAAATCAAAGGTGTAGGTCGCTGGACAGCCGAAATGATTTTAATGTTTTCATTAAATCGTGCTGATGTAATGCCATTAGATGACGGCGGAATTCAAAATGCGATGAAACATCTTTACAAACTCGAAGGAAAAGGAAAACAACTCCATTCGCAAATGTTAGAAGTTTCTGAGGCATGGAAACCCTACAGAAGTATCGCTTGTCGCCATCTTTGGATGTGGAAAGATCAATAAAAATTAAACTATGCACAATCTCGTTCCTTCTACAATCTTCACCTATACTGTGAGGTTGCGCCCGGGTGATGATATCAAATCTGCACTCGATACAATGTGCAAAGATTATCACATCTCTGCAGGCTGTATTTTATCATGCGTCGGAAGCTTAAATAAATTAGCAGTTCGATATGCAAATCAATCTGAAGTGAGTTTTGTTCAAGGTCCTTTAGAAATCGTTTCACTAACGGGTACCCTATCCGAAACAGGATCACACATCCATATTAGTTGTTCCGACAAAGCAGGAAATACAATTGGCGGACATCTTAAAGAAGGAAACGAAATCTACACTACAGCTGAAATTGTTATCGGTGTACTTGCTGATGTAAATTTTACCAGAGAGAAAGACGATACTTATGGTTATAATGAGTTAGTGGTTCGTCCAAAAAAATGAAAGTAATTACCATCGGCGATCTTCACGGAAAAACATGTTGGTCTGATTTATCATTTGATGAATATGATCATGTAGTGTTTATTGGCGATTATTTAGATGGAGACGGCACTACCGATGAAGTGGAAAATTTGCTTCAGATCATTCGATTAAAAATTTCGAATCCCCATAAATTCAAATTACTTATTGGGAATCACGAAATACAATATTATTGGCATCAAGAAAGTACACTCAAAAAATTCAATCTTTGTTTAAGTGATTCCTTTTCGAAAATCCTTAAAGAAAATGAAGACTTATTTGACGTTGCATTTCAGGTAAACAATTATCTATGGACGCATGCCGGAATATGTAATCGTTGGATTGATTTCGCAGAAAGTAAGTATCCGGGATTCAAATCAGACTTCGAGAATTCCGCGGCCAACACATTAAACAATTGGCATAAATCGGATAAACGCGATGTTCTATATAGTATCGGTAAGGCGAAAGGCGGAACAGAAACCGGCGGACCTTTCCGAGCGGATATTAGCGAACTAAAAACCGGTATCCCTTTAAATATCAACCAAATAATCGGACATTTTCGTGTAAAAAGCATTGAAAAGTCAGAAATTGATGGTAACGAAGTAATTTTAACCGATTGCCTCAATTCATCGACAGAATGGGCTGTTTTAGACCCATTTTTAGGCAATTTGAGCGTTTTACGATAAATACAGACCATTTTCACCTAAAAATCGCTTATTTGGTGTAATTTTGCAGCTTACACCAAAGCGATAGTATTTTACGATTACATCCTAACTTCTGTCCTTTGAAAAATTAAATAATCCCATGCAAATCGGACAGAACAAGGTAGTTGCAGTTACCTACAGTTTAAAAAGCAGCCAAAACGGCGGAGCACCGGAAATAGTTGAAGAAACCGGAACAGACAATCCATTAACATTCTTATTCGGATCAGGACAATTAATCCCTGAATTTGAAAAAAATCTTAGCGGAATGGTTGTAGGAAACAAATTCGAATTCAGCATCGATGCAGAAAATGCATACGGAATGATTGACGATGAAGCTTTCGTAAGAGTAGGAATGGATATGTTCAAAGTTGACGGAGTAATGGATATGGAAATCCTTCGCGTTGGAAATGTTATCCCTTTATTAGATCGCGACGGAAATCAGTTAGCTGCTAAAATCGTATCGATAGAAGAAGAAACAGTTTTATTAGACTTCAATCATCCTTTAGCCGGACATAACCTTCACTTCGTTGGTGAAGTAGTTGAAGTTCGTGATGCTACATCAGAAGAATTAGATCATGGTCATGCTCATCATGACGGAATGCACGATCATTAATCATTTGATAAAAATAAATTCATAAAATAATTTGCATCATTTAACGTTTGCACCTTAATTTTGCCATCGAAATGAAAAACCTATTCCCAATGCACATGTGTTGTCACCTCCATAGAGGAAGGGAATAGCTATGCTATATGAAATTATTTAACCATATAAAAGCCCTTCAATTTATTTGAAGGGCTTTTTTTATACCTATAAACAATGAATAGAAATTTAGTGAACAAGAAAATTTGTATGACCAAAGACATTGGCATACACGGAAATGTTTTCGGAGGAATATTAATGTCGTGGCTCGACGAAGCGGGAGCTGCATTTGCAACCGAATATTGCAACACACCTAATATGGTAACACTAAAAGTGGGTGAACTTTACTTTAAAAAGCCATTAAAAGCAGGAAATCACGTTCGGATATATTGCGAAGTAACTCACTTAGGAAAAACATCACTAACTTTAGCTATCGAAGCCACCAAATATAATTTATACAGTGGTGAAGAAACTACGGTTTGTACTACCAACATGGTATTCGTGAGGATCGATGATGATGGTTCACCAACTCCTATCGGGGATTCCGTAAGGGCACGACATAATGCATTAACAACAGTACTTACGCAATAAATATTTCTTTATGGGATTACATCTTGGCGATATCGCCCCAAACTTTCAGGCAGATACGACTGAAGGAAAAATTGAATTTCATGAGTGGATTGGCGATAGCTGGGCCATCCTGTTTTCACATCCCGCAGATTTTACACCGGTATGTACTACTGAACTTGGAGCTACATCTCGACTGCAGCCTGAGTTCATCAAGCGAAATGTAAAAACAATCGCTGTCAGTGTTGATTCATTAGAATCACATAATAAATGGATCCCGGATATCAACGAAACGCAAAACACAAAAATGAACTTCCCCATCATCGCTGATCCGGAGAAGAAAGTGAGTTTGCTTTATGATATGATACATCCGAATGCGAGTATGACGCATACAGTTAGATCAGTATTCATTATTGGCCCCGATAAGAAGATAAAACTTACCCTCACCTACCCTGCTTCTACAGGAAGGAATTTTAATGAACTGTTACGTGTTATTGATTCTCTTCAATTGACTGCCGAATACAGTTTGGCAACACCTGCTGATTGGGAGTATGGCGATGATTGCATCATTGCATTATCTGTAAGCAATGAGGAAGCGAAGGAAAAATTCCCGAAAGGGTTTGAAGTCGTCAAACCATATTTGAGAATTACGCCTCAACCAAATTATTAAAATTAAAAAGCCGCACTCATAAGAATGCGGCTTTTTATTTAAGTCATGTATTTTTTAGTGAGGAAGTTTGTCTTGAAAATATCCGTACAACCAAGCTCCTGCTACTGCACCAATGATAACAATAGAAACTGTTAGGAATCCGTAACCTAAATTCACGAATAATGGTCCGGGACAAGCTCCTGTAAGTGCCCATCCTAATCCAAAGATTGTCCCACCTGCGATTGCTCTAACAAAACCTTTTTCCTTCGGAGCGATAACGATTGGATTACCGGCGTAGTCTTTTATGTTAAACCTTTTAATTAATTGAACAATTATAATTCCTAACGTTACCGCAGTACCGATAATTCCGTACATATGAAACGATTGAAATCTGAACATCTCCTGAATTCGATACCAAGAAATTGCTTCCGACTTCGACATCACAATGCCGAAAATAATTCCAACGAATATAAATTTTAGCGATTTCATGTTATGGTAATAAATAAGGAAGTAATAAATGAGTCATGATTAATCCGCCGATAAAAAATCCGATAACAGCGATTAATGAAGGTAATTGAAGATTAGACAAGCCGCTGATGGCATGTCCTGATGTACATCCATTGGCATATCTAGTTCCAAAACCTATTAAGAGTCCGCCTCCCAACAAGATTATCCAACCTTTTACAGTTGCCAATACATGAAAATCAAACAACTCATCAGGTTGCATTCCTGTAGGAGCTGCAATGCCTAAATTCTTTATGTCAGCAATAGTTGCTTCACTGATTAAAACAGGATTCCCGTTTGACAGAAAATGAGCTGAAATAAATCCACCGATAATTGCTCCAACTAAAAACCATGCGTTCCACAACTGCGACTTCCAATCAAAATCAAAATACTTAATGCTCTTACCAGCTCCGCAAGCAGCACAAATTGTCCTGAAGCATGATGATACTCCGAAAACTTTACCAAAGTAAAGCATCAAAAACATCACCAAAGCAATTACTATCCCGGACATATACCATGACCAAGGCTGAAGAATAAAATCCATAAATTTATTTTTTACTGCTACAAACGAAATCAGTTAATTCAAACTTACCTGAATCTTTAATTGTTTTATAACCGCCTTTAACGTCAATCAAATTATCGTATCCTCGAGCTTTCAGGATTGAAGAATAAATCATCGAACGATAGCCACCTGCGCAATGAACATAAACGGGACGATCTTTAGGAACCGAAGCCATGTTATCATTAATAAAATCGAGAGGTAAATTATCGACATCAGCAATATGCTCAGCACTATACTCACCCGGCTTTCTAACATCGATAACTAATGCAGAGCTATCATTTTTCATAGCAGCAGCTAATTCATCGGCAGAAATAGATTTAATAGAATCAGTTTCTTTACCGGATGATTGCCATGCTTTATATCCACCGGCTAAAAATCCGATAGCGTGATCATACCCTACACGAGCTAAACGAGTAACAACTTCTTCTTCGCGACCTTCTTCGGCAACAATTAGTAACTGTTGTTTTATATCAGGAATTAAAGCGCCAACCCAAGGCGCGAATCCTCCATCGATACCGATGTTAATTGAATTAGGAACAAATCCTTCAGCAAACGTTTGCGGTGCACGAGTATCTAATATCAATGCTCCTGTTTCATTAGCTGCTGCTTCGAAGGCCTCAGGACTTAATGATTGAGTTCCGCGTTTAATTACTTCGGTTATGCTATCATAACCTTTTTTGTTCATCATTACGTTAAGTGGAAAATATGCAGGAGGAGGAAGTAATCCGTCAGTAACTTCTTTCACAAATTCCTCTTTCGACATATTTGCTCTCAAAGCATAATTCACCTCTTTCTGATGACCTAATGTATCATAGGTTTCTTTACTCATATTCTTTCCGCAAGCAGAACCGGCACCATGCGCAGGATAAACTGTCAAATCATCAGGTAATGTCATGATTTTTGTACGAAGAGAATTGTATAAAAATCCTGCAAGATCTTCCATTGTAATATCGCTCTTTTGAGCTAAATCAGGACGACCAACATCACCGATAAATAATGTATCGCCGGTAAAAATTGCTTTTTTATTACCTGATTCATCCATCAATAAAAAGCAAGACGACTCCATGGTATGACCGGGAGTATGCAGTACTCTTATTGTTAACTTACCAACTTTAAATTCTTGTTCATCTTTCGCAATAACAGCATTAAAATCAGGCGAAGCATTCGGACCAAAAACAATATCGGCGCCCGACTCTTTTGCAAGATCCACATGTCCCGAAACAAAATCAGCATGAAAATGCGTTTCAAATACATATTTGATTTTAGCATTTCCTTTTGCGGCACGATCTAAATAAGGCTGGGTTTCACGCAGGGGATCAATCACTGCTGCTTCACCATCCGATTCAATATAATAAGCTCCTTGAGCTAAACAACCAGTATATATCTGTTCTAACTTCATAGTCGTATTTACGATCTTTTATTTTATATAAACTATATATTAAATATTAACCAACTCAAGATGGCTTCTAAATAATTTCACTTTACCGTCTTTCTCCATCTGCTTTAACAAACGCGAAATGACCACACGGGATGAACCTAAATCTTCTGCAATTTGTTCATGTGTAAGCTTTAACTCATTTGATTTCATTGCCTCTTGCTGCTTCTTCAAATAAAACAATAATCGCTCATCCATGCTTCTAAAAACAGTATGATCAATAAGTGTAAGTAACTCCTCAAAACGTTGACGATATGTCTCTAATACAAAATAATACCACGACTTATAATTACCCATCAACTCATCCATTAACGCTACCGGAATCATAATAACTTCAGTATCTTCAATGACTTTAGCTAAGAGTTCACTCTTTTCTTGTTTTGAAGCACATATCATCGATAAGGCACAAGCATTTCCCGGTTCAAGGTAATACATAAACAATTCATCTCCCTCTTCGCCTTGTTTACTTACTTTAATTCGGCCTTTCAAAACGAGAATAGTAGAGCGAATAAATTGTCCGGGACGCATGATTAAATCATCGGCGGCAAAGGTTTTAATGGAACCGTGCTCCATGATCAAATCGGCCAGTTCCTTATCAAAAGTAGGAAACGAAGCCAGTAGTTTATCTTCGGTTAAGGATTGAATCATAATTTGCAGACTACAAAAATAAGGAATGTAGACCATAAACCGCCAAAATCGACGTTATGGAATCATATTGAGGTAAAAATACGGCAATTTGTGAATGAATTACAAGAAACCGACCTAAATCGAGGCTAAATAAGGGCAAAAAAGGCATTTAGTTTTACACACAAAATTGTTGATTATACTCTGATGCCTACCGAATTACACAAGTACTGTCTTGGTACTTTTACCTCTTAAAGCTTATTTGAAAAATGGCAGGGAAAGGAAATGTATTAAAAGCGAAACCGATTGAGGCAGAAGCAGAAGAGATTGCTGTTGATGAACCAAAGCCGGAAAAGAAGATTCGCCAGCGAAAAGAGAAATCAGAAAAATCCGAGAA
>JAKPPP010000149.1 GCA_029547265.1 Bacteroidota bacterium | reverse complement strand
TGGCGAAGTAGTTACAATTTCAGGAACTAACAAACTGATAGGTATTTCTTTAGATAGCGTAACAATTGGAGAACCTCTTCGAGTTGCCTACGCTGGTAAATGCCAAGTGCTTGTAAATGAAACGGTTAATGTTATAGCTGGCGACTTTGCTGTATTCGACACAAGTACGAGAGAAATTAAAGTGGGAGATGGATCTGAAATTGCGAATATAATAGGGACTTTTTTAGAGACAAGCTCTGGCGAAGAATCGGCGAGGCTTGTCTGGGTACTTTTAAAATTATAAAGCTATGGCAGAGAACGAGATATTGTTTAGAATAAAGGTAGTTGATGAAGGCGGCAAGCTGGCGGCCTTAGATGCTGAGATTATGCAGCTTACAAAAGCGAGAGATGAACTCGCTAAGAAGATGAAAGCTGGTAACAAGCTAACAGCCGAGGAAGCGAAAGAATATGAACGCCTTACTCGTGAGCTTGTAGCGGTAAAAAACGAGCGTCGGGACATGCAAAAAGCGCTTGAAAACGAGACGAAAGCTTCTCAATTGAATGAAAAATCGCTGGCGGCTATGCGTATTCAGCTTTCTAATCTTCGTAAAGAATTCGACAAGTTAGACCCAGCGAGCGAGGAAAGTAAGAATTTAGGGCTACAAATCAGTAAGTTACAAACTTCTATTAACGAAGCTGATTTCTCGATAAAGAATTTCAGGGGCAACGTAGGGAATTACTCTAACTCGATCATGGACGCTCTAAATAAAACAGGAGATTTCTTGGAGCAACTAAGCAACTTGGGCGGCGTCGTAAATGGATTGATGAGTAAGATCGGCGGAGGTGCGATGGGGGCTGCTGCAGGGCTGGTGGGCTCAATCGGGGCGTTGGGCGCTGGATTGATAGCGCTACCGATAGCGGCGGTCATCGGAGGTTTTAAAGTGATGAAAGATTATTTTTCGAGTACTGCCGAACGTGCGATAGAATTAAAATCGACGCTAACTGGTTTAAAGGGAATTTTCGATGATTTAAAAACTTCGATGAACAGGGCGATAGAAGAATCGGGATTTGATAAGTTTTTAGAAAGATTTGCACAAGGTTGGGTTCGAAGGAATTTAGGTAGAAAGGCGGAGGCTCGCTATCTTACAAGAGAAGTTTTAGAAGAAAGTAGGTTACAAGCACAGTGGCAACTTAAATTTTTAGAAACAGATTATGCTAAAAGCGAAATAAGGATACAACAACTAAGGACACAAGCGAAGCAAAAGGATAAATACACAACAGAAGAACGAGAAGCTTTTTTAGATGAAGCGCTAAAAATAGAGAAAGATTATACTGAAAAGCGAGTTACGCTTTTGACAAAAGTCGCAGATGCAAATGAGGCGCTTGACAAGTTATCTGATACGAATCAAAAACAAGAAGAAGCGACGCTGGCAGCACGGAAGGCTCAATACGAAGCTGAA
>JAKPPP010000127.1 GCA_029547265.1 Bacteroidota bacterium | reverse complement strand
CTGGCTGTCAATGTCTTATAAGACTTATACTTAGCACTTACACCTTTTAGGATTTCTTGTGCTTTTGGGTCGTTTTGCGCAGATAACTGACTGGTTATCAATACTAGAGCAATTAGAGCGCTGAATAATCTGGTCATGAATTTTGATAATAAGAATCGCAAATATAATGTTTGGTTAAATTAAACCCCTGAAGGTGATTTGAGGTTTTTCAATAATTGTTCCAAACTCATAATGTCTTTGCATCTTACTTCACGTGCTTTACTACCTTCAAACGGTCCGATGATGCCCGCAGCTTCCAATTGATCCACCAATCTTCCTGCGCGATTATATCCCAATTTCAATCTACGTTGAAGTAACGAAGCTGATCCTTGTTGGAATTGAACCACCATGTGAGCAGCTTCATCAAATAAAGGATCGAGATCATCGGAACCCATATCGCGGCTACCAGCTGACTCTTCGCCTTCACTAACATATTCAGGAAGTTGATAAGGATTTGAATAACCACGTTGATTCCCGATGAAGCTTGTGATAGCATCCACCTCCGGTGTATCAACAAAAGCACATTGCACACGAATCAAATCAGAACCATTGCTTAATAACATATCCCCACGACCAATTAATTGATCGGCACCACCGGTATCAAGAATTGTTCTTGAATCGATTTTAGAAGATACTTTAAATGCTAAACGAGCAGGGAAGTTGGCTTTGATAGTTCCCGTGATAATATTTACTGAAGGACGTTGTGTAGCGATGATTAAGTGAATACCGATAGCACGAGCGAGCTGAGCAAGACGAGCAATAGGTGTTTCGATTTCTTTACCGGCAGTCATAATTAAATCGGCAAACTCATCGACTACTAAAACGATATAAGGTAAGAAACGATGTCCGTTGTTCGGATTTAATCGTCTAGAAATAAACTTAGCATTATACTCGCGAATATTTCTTACTTGAGCATCTTTCAATAACTCATAGCGATTATCCATTTCAATACAAAGTGAATTCACTGTGTTAACTACTTTCTTTGTATCCGTAATAATTGCATCGCCGTCGCCCGGAAGTTTAGCTAAGAAATGACGTTCAATAGTTTTGAATAAAGTTAACTCTACTTTTTTAGGATCGACCAATACAAACTTTACTTGTGCAGGATGCTTTTTGTAGAGGAGAGAAACGAGGATTGCATTTAATCCAACCGACTTTCCTTGTCCGGTAGCACCCGCCATCAGTAAGTGAGGCATCTTAGCAAGGTCAGCAATAAATACTTCGTTTGAAATAGTTTTCCCTAACGCAATTGGTAATTCATAATCCGAATTTTGAAACTTCTCAGATGCCATTACAGAACGCATACTAACTACATCAGGATTTTGGTTAGGCACTTCAATACCGATAGTTCCTTTTCCCGGAATAGGAGCAATGATACGAATACCGAGAGCTGCTAAACTTAAAGCGATATCATCTTCTAAGTTTTTGATTTTAGAAATACGAATTCCGGCCTTTGGAACAATCTCGAACAATGTTACTGTAGGTCCTACAGTAGCTTTGATTTTTTCGATTTCAATATCGTAATGACCTAATGTTTCAATAATTCTTTTCTTATTCGCTTCAAGCTCAGCCATCAACTCATCGCGACTCATTTGAGAACGATTTGAAGTATAATTCTCGAGTAAATCAAGAGTAGGATATTGATAACTACTTAAGTCGAGTGTAGGATCGTATTCACCTAATTGCTCTACTAAACTTGCTTCTTCATCTGACACAACTTCACCGGTCATTACAGGTTGTTCAGTCACTTGAGGAGCAACCTCTAGCGCTAATGGAGTATCATCAGATTTGACATCGAGTTCAAGTTCGTTAGTAGGTAATTCAATTGGAGCAGGAGGGATCACAACTTCAGGCTTGGTGATTATTTCAGGTTCAGGGAATAAACCTTGAATGTCATCATCTTCCATTATTGCTGTTGCGGGAATTACTGCGGGAATAATTTCATCTTCTGTTTCTTCTTCCTCTTCCTCATCATCTTTCCAACGATTGCCGATTGGTTCAGGGACGATGAGAGGTGCAGCGCTCTCTTCAACAACAGGTTTAGGAGAACGTTGTGGTAAACGGAAAGCGAAATTGAATACAGCCACAGCAAAAGCTAATCCGACAAAAGCAATTAAGAATCCTGTGCCTGCAACTCCAAGTGATAAACTCAACCAAGAATTTATTTGATAACCTAATCCGCCGCCCATGTACAATAAATCCTCATGGTTACTGAAGATAAATGACATTGCCGGAGGAATATACAACAAAGTAAACAAGCAATAACGAATCGTTTTTTTGTAAGGAAGAACATCTTCGTTAAATAGAATTCTAAATCCCGGAAGGAACAATAATAACACAAAGCAATAAGATGCAATACCAAACCATGTATGCATAAATTGATGCGAAGCAATTGCACCGAATTTACCAAGCCAATTCTCAACATGTTTATCGGAGAATCTCAATAAATCGAACCATGATCCCGTCACTTCGTTCTGATCGTTTTTCCACGTGAAGAAATACGAAGTGAATGCTATTAAAAGAAATACCGATAACAAGATGAAAAACAATCCTGTGATTTTATGAGTACGTTCATCTTTCAATAGGTGAACTAATCCTTTAGAATTATCGGTTGATTTCGAAGGTTTCTCGGATTTTTCTGATTTCTCTTTTCGCTGGCGAATCTTCTTTTCCGGCTTTGGTTCATCAACAGCAATCTCTTCTGCTTCTGCCTCAATCGGTTTCGCTTTTAATACATTTCCTTTCCCTGCCATTTTTCAAATAAGC
>JAKPPP010000124.1 GCA_029547265.1 Bacteroidota bacterium | reverse complement strand
GATTTTTTTTCGCTCTTTTCGATTACCTCATCGAGGTCGATAAATTTGAATTTTAAAAGTTTTGCTAATTCCTTTCCAACCGATGATTTTCCGGATCCCATAAATCCGATTAAAAAAATGCGAGTGGAGTTCATTGCCTGAAATTATTTCTTTACGTAAAATTTCATCTTGTAATCGGCATCAACTTTTCCTCTTGAAATATCGTTCAAGCGACCTTTCAATAATTGTTTTTTCAGTGGAGTTAATTTATCGGTAAAAAGAATTCCTTCAATGTGATCGTATTCGTGTTGAATAACACGAGCAATGATTCCTGAGAAGTTTTCAGTATGCTCTACAAAGTTCTCGTCTTGGTAACGAATAGTAAGGTTTGGTAAACGTTCAACATCTTCACGAATTCCCGGAATACTCAAGCATCCTTCATTAAACTTCCATTTCTTTCCTTCTTCCTCAATAATCTGAGCATTGATAAATACTTTCTTGAAGTTTTCTGTCCCTGCTTCTTCATCTTTAAAAGGAGTAGTATCAATAATAAACAAGCGAATAGATAAGCCCACTTGAGGAGCAGCCAGTCCAACACCGGAGCTTTTATACATCGTATCGAACATATTTTGCAGTATATCCTTTAACTTAGGATAGTCGCTGCTGATAGGTTCTGCTTTCTTTCTTAATACCGGATCGCCGTAAGCTACAATAGGGTAAATCATAAATTCTTTGGAGGAAGTGTTGATAAATAGTTTTGCAATAGAATAGTGGCACTTATTTTATCGAGGACCGACTTATCCTGACGTGTTTTTCTTGATTGCCCGCTTTCAATTAAACTCTTTGCGGCCATTACAGACGTATAACGCTCATCGAGACGTTTTACTGGAATACCCGGAATTTCCCTTTTCAATTTATTTACAAATTGATTGGTGAGGTGGGTGGTTTCCGACATCTCATTGTTTAGTCGACGTGGATCGCCTACCACAATACATTCTACATTTTCTTTCGAAATATAGTTTTTGAGGTAATCGAACAATTGATGTGTAGGAACAGTTTCGAGAGCGGTAGCAATTATCTGGGAAGGGTCGGTTACTGCCAAACCGGTACGTTTACTTCCAAAATCAATTGCCATTATTCTTGCCATTGCCGCAAAGGTAGCAAGAACTGCCCTTAAATTTATATTTTTGGGGTGATTACACGAATGATATTTACATTTTAAGCCTAAAAACGATGTTACAGATCTTAATTCAAAATGCCTGGAACGACCGCTCATTGCTGCAGCAACCTGAAACACAACATGCTATAAAGTCGGTTGTGGAAATGCTTGATGCAGGCGAAATTCGTGTAGCTGAACCGGTTGCCAACGGATGGCAAGTGAACGAATGGATTAAAAAAGCGGTTATTATGTATTTCCCGATCATGCAAATGAAGACTTTTGAGATCGGTCCTTTTGAATTTCACGATAAAATTCCACTAAAAAACGGATATGCCGCAAAAGGAGTGAGGGTTGTCCCTCATGCTATAGCCCGATATGGCAGTTTTTTGGCTCAAGGGGTCATTATGATGCCAAGTTATGTCAATATTGGTGCTTATGTTGATTCAGGTACTATGGTCGACACATGGGCAACTGTGGGTTCTTGTGCTCAAATCGGGAAGAACGTCCACCTTAGCGGAGGAGTTGGTATTGGCGGAGTACTTGAACCTGTACAAGCTGCACCGGTTATTATTGAAGATAATTGTTTCATTGGCTCTCGGTGTATCGTTGTAGAAGGTGTTCACGTTGAAAAAGAAGCAGTTTTAGGAGCAAATGTTGTACTTACAAAATCGACTAAAATCATTGATGTCAGCGGGTCTGAGCCTATCGAGTATAAAGGAGTTGTTCCGAGTAGATCTGTAGTGATTCCGGGATCATATACTAAGAAATTCCCTGCGGGTGAATACCAAGTGCCATGCGCCTTGATCATTGGTAAAAGAAAGGAAAGTACCGATCAAAAGACATCTCTTAATGATGCCCTTCGCGATTTCCAAGTAGCGGTATAAACTAACGCTATGGATATACGAAGTTGTTTATTATTACAACTATTAGACGGTGTTTTTTATATTAAGTATGATTTAGCGGATATAAATAGGACCACTATTTGAATAGATTAAATACTTGATTCTTGTAGTATTTTTCAACAGCTGCATTTAATTGATATTTTTTCTTGATATTTAGAACTCTGTTTTAATAAATTTACAGAATGGTAAAAGCAATGTTATTTATTGATGGTAGCTGGTTGTATCATGTACGACCATACCTATTGAATTTGGATGGTCGCCAAGATTTTGAATTAGATTATCGTTCACTGCCATTATTAGTAAAAAACCATTTGGAAGAACAAGTGGAGTCCAAGGTAGATATGGTAAGGACCTATTACTTCGGAACAATAGCTATTAATAAGCCCGGACATGATAACATTCGTGAAAAGCAATTCTATGAAATGTTGAATAAACGATGTGCTTACAACACTGAAATTTACGAATTCGATTTTAAGAATAAGGAGACAGGGCGTCGTGAAAATTGTTTAGAAGTAGGTCTTTCTACAGCTGCAATGTCTCAAGCTTTCCAGCCGGGGGCATTCGACATTGCTTGTATTTTAGCCGGTGACGTAGATTACCAACCGCTTATCAAGCATCTGAGAAATATGGGTAAGCGAGTAGTTTTAGTAGGAGTGAAGGGAGCTAACGGCTTTTATCCCGTTCATCCTCGATTATTAGAAGAAACGAATTTATTTGATTTCCCTCCGGTATATATCGACGAACATTTAGGGAAACTTCAATACCAACGGACCGAGTCTACTCGGGTATGCGATAGTTGTGGAAAAGAAGAATTAACAACTTTTACGAGTGAGTGGTTTTATTGTAAAAATTGTCGTGATGAATACAAACAACTTCGATCCCGTAAGATGGAGGGTGGTCCCGCGATTCAATAAACCTATAGCATTTTTTCTAAGCCGGACTTTTTGTCCGGCTTTTTAATTCACGTATTTATGTGAATTACTTCCTAGGATGGTGCAATATCAGGCATCAGTTTTGCGTAGTATTGCATATCATGAAATCTATTTCTTTCTTAAATTATTTTAGGATAATTATTCTATTAGCTACCACTTTCGTTCTGTCATTGCAGACGGGTAATGCACAAAAGAGTACATCTGTTCCTGTTTATCTGAACAATGCTTCCGTGAGCTGGGCAGATTCAGTGTATTCATCAATGACGTATCAAGAGAAACTCGGACAGCTTTTTATGCTGGATGCATTCTCAAATAAAGATTCGGCTCATGTTTATCAAGTATTGTCTCTGATCGATTCATTTAAGCTTGGCGGACTTATTTTCTTCAAGGGATCTCCTTACAAACAAGCGATATTGACCAATCATTATCAAGAACATTCACGAATTCCATTAATGATAGGTATCGATGGGGAATGGGGATTAAGCATGCGTTTAGATAGTACAGTTCGTTACCCGCGACAAATGACTCTTGCTGCCGGAGGTGATCCTGAGGCAGTTTATAAAATGGGAAATGAAATCGCGGAGCAATGCAAACGCTTGGGAATTCAAATCAATTTTGCTCCGACTGTCGATGTAAATAATAATGCTGCTAATCCGATTATCAATAGCCGCTCATTTGGTGAAGATAAAAATAGTGTAACCGAATTCGGATATCAGTACATGAAAGGAATGCAGGATAGAGGGGTTTTAGCTTGTGCTAAGCACTTTCCCGGACATGGCAATACTGATACAGATTCGCACTTATCGTTGCCAGTGGTGAATGCTACTCGGGCCGAATTAGATACTTTAGAGTTAGTTCCGTTTAGGAAATTATTTGATAGTGGTGTGGCTTCGGTAATGGTAGGACATCTCTTCATTCCTGCTATTGATTCGACTCCAAATAGAGCATGCACTTTGTCGCCTGAAGTTGTAACAAATCTCTTGCAAAAGGAGGAAGGCTTCAATGGACTAATATTTACCGACGCTCTTAATATGAAAGGAGTAGCGGGTTATTATCCTCCCGGCGAATTAGAATTGTTAGCCTTTAAAGCCGGTAATGATGTTTTATTGTATTCGGAGAATATCCCAAAAGCGATTGAACGTTTACATTTTGCCATTCAGAATTGTGAAATTGAACAGTCGGAAGTTGATCGACGAGTGAAGAAAATTCTTGCGGCGAAATGTTGGTCGGGATTAAATCATTATTCTCCAATCAAAACAGAGAATTTGTACAAGGAATTGAATCCCGATAGCTCTGCTTGGCTTGATTATTCATTGTATGAATCATCAATAACACTGTTGAAAAACGAGAATAATGTTCTTCCGCTAAGTCCGTATTACCGTGATTGCATGGCTTCGCTAGTATTGAATGATACAATGAATAATAACTTTCAACGTGCATTGAATATTTACGGTAAAGTTGATTGTTATGCATTACCAAAGGATGCTTCAGCAACTATGGTTGATAGTGTTTTAAGTCGATTAGATGAATACGATAGAGTCATTGTAAGCATTCATAATACCAGCACAAATGCTTCTAAAAATTTCGGGCTATCAGAAACTGTAATTAAAACGGCAGCTCGAATAGCTCATTGGAAGAAGTCGATTTTGTGTGTTTTCGGTAATGCGTATGTGTTAGGAAAACTTAAAGATCTTGATCATCAAGACGTATTAGTGCAGTGTTATGAAGATACATATTATCCTCAATGGATAACAGCGCAGAAAATTTTTGGAGTGTCAACTTTTACAGGGAAATTGCCTGTTACCATCAATGAAGATATCCCCGCAGGAACTGGCTTAAGCACATCTTCTGTTAATCTTTTGAAGTATACAATGCCGGAGGATATGGGAATTGAAACGGCTTATTTCAGCAAGGCAGATTCTATTATCAATAGTGCAATTCGTGATTCGGTAATGCCCGGTTGTCAACTGTTATTCGCTGTTAACAATAAAGTGATTTATGACAAGTCGTTTGGTTATTTTACTTATGATAGCTTACGAGCAGTAACGAATACAGATTTGTTTGATATTGCTTCAGTAACGAAAATGGCTTCATCGGCATTAGCTGCAATGTTATTGTATGAAAAGCATAAGTTAGATCCTGAAGCAAAAGCATCGAAATATCTACCTGAACTTCGTCATTCAAACAAAAAAGATATTACGGTTAATCAGTTAATGGCACATGAAGCCGGATTAATTGCATGGATTCCATTTTATAAAAGTACCATCGATTCAAACGGATTGAATCCCGATTTATATCGAAAATCATATGAAGATGGATTTACAATTCAAGTGACGGATAGTTTGTTTTTACGAAATGACTACAAAGAAACGATTTGGAAAACTATTATTGAATCTGAGGTAAATCCTCCCGGAAAATATGTTTATTCTGATTTAGGAATAATTATTCTTCAGCACATTATTGAAAAAATAACAGGATCAACAATCGATGAATATGTGAACGACAACTTCTATAAACCTATGGGTTTATGGCAAACAGGATATCAACCTTTAAAGCGTTTCGATAAATCGATTATCGTTCCAACTGAAGTTGATACTGTTTTTAGAAAATGTTTGGTGCAAGGATACGTTCATGATCCTGCAGCAGCAATGCTTGGTGGAGTAGCCGGACACGCAGGTGTTTTCACCAATGCTCAATCGTTAGCTGCTATCATGAAAATGTTATTGGACGGAGGAATGTATGGTGGAAAGAGATTCTTGAAGAAAGAAACTATTTTGCGTTTTACTTCTCAAGCATTTCCTGGGACCGACAATCGCCGCGGATTCATTTTCGATAAGCCTGAACCCGATTCAAGTAAAAATGGTCCAACAGCTAAAAGTGCATCACCAAGAACTTTCGGACATACGGGATTCACCGGTACTTGCGCATGGGTTGATCCTGAACATAATATCATTTTCATTTTCTTATCGAATAGGGTATATCCTTCTGCGGCAAACAATAAACTGGCGAAGTTGAACATCCGGACAGATTTAATGCAAGTACTATACGATGCATTAAACATTAAATAATCATCAACTTCAGATGATTATTGTTGGATTTTAAAGATCCTGCTTGATGGTAAGTTTAATATTAGAGCATTGTTAATCAGTGTTTTGCGCTGTCTAATAAACCGAATGGCATTTTTTTTGTTCTATTATAAAATTTTAACCCTCGATAATCGCCTACCAATAAACCTTAACTTTGTTGGAATCTTGATTTTATGAAAATTGGAATTGTTTGTTATCCTACCTTCGGAGGTAGTGGAGTGGTGGCTACAGAGCTTGGAAAAGCATTAGCCGAGAAAGGTCATAGAATTCATTTTATAACGTACAGCCAGCCTGTACGTCTCGATAGCTTTTCTGAGAACATATCTTACCATGAAGTAACTGCAGCGCAATACGCATTATTCGATTATGTGCCGTATGAATCTGCCTTAACGAGCAAGTTAGTGGATGTGGCATTGCATGAAAAGTTAGACATTTTACATGTGCACTATGCTATTCCGCATGCGTCGGTGGCATATATGGCGAAACAAATTTTATCATCACACGGAATTAGATTGCCGATAGTAACAACATTACACGGTACCGATATTACACTGGTTGGGCGCGATTCAAGTTATGAGCCTGTAGTAACATTTGCTATTAATCATTCCGATGGAGTGACTGCTGTTTCTGATAGTTTAAAGAAGGATACCTACAAGAATTTCAAGATAACAAAAGATGTTGAGGTGATTCCCAATTTCATCGACTTAAAACGTTTTTCTAAAAAGCCTAAAGATCATTTCCGCAAAGCAATTACTCCTAACGGAGAGAAATTAATTGTACATACTTCAAACTTCAGAAAGGTAAAACGTGTGCAAGATGTTGTTGAAGTTTTTGATATTGTGCGTAAAGATATACCTGCAAAACTTTTAATGATTGGTGATGGTCCCGATCGTCATAAGATAGAAGAATTATGTCGCGAGAAAGGAATGGACGATGAAGTTCGTTTCTTAGGCAAGCAAGAAATGGTAGAAGAGATTTTATCGATATCTGATTTATTCGTGATGCCATCAGAGACAGAAAGTTTCGGACTTGCAGCTCTCGAAGCAATGGCTTGTCAAGTGCCTGTGATATCTTCCGATAGCGGTGGTATGCCTGAATTAAATGTGAATGGTGTAACCGGATTTATGAGTAAAGTGGGAGATGTTCAAGATATGGCAAAAAATGCTTTATACATTCTTAAAGATGATGCTGTACTTGCTAAATTTCGTCAAGCTGCATTAGCGCGAGCAAAAGAATTCGATATTCATCAAATTATGCCAATGTATGAACGTTATTATGAGCGCGTGATTAATGAATTATGCTCCTCATTAAAATAGATTGATAAAGTTTGGATTTGCAAATCCACTCATTCATTCATCCACTCATTCACTCATTCACTCATTCATTAATTAATTCATTCACTAATTGCCTACCCTCCGGCTTTCTTCGCCTTATAACCGGCATTGGTAAGCAACAAAATAACTTTCTCACGGTGATCACCTTGAATTAATATTTCTCCATCTTTAGAAGTTCCGCCAACACCACATTTACTCTTTAACATTCTTGCTAATTCATCTAAGTCATCATCGTTTCCAATATATCCTTTGACAGCAGTAACTGTTTTTCCTCCGCCTTTACGCTCGAGCCAAACTTTTAATTGTTGTTGTTGTGGGGGTAATGTATTGTTGTTCGACGATTTTTCTTCGTACTGAAAAGAAGGGTTCGTTGAATAAACAACCCCAGATTTGCCTTTGCTTTTATTCGACATGATTACAGATTAAAATTTAGCCTGCAGTTTTAAGTTTACTAATCGCGATGTTAAATAGTTCGGAACACCATATTGACGTCCGGTAACGTCAGTAATCCACGTGTAGGATACCGTGTTGCTTACTTGTAATAGATTGAAAACCTCCAGGCTTATCCATAATGATTTCAGTTTATTCACAACGGCTAATCGACTGGTATTAGGTTTTTCTTCATCGATTAGGATTTTCGAGAATCCGATATCTACTCGACGATAAGTAGGGGAGCGTAGGATGTCCTTATAACGATCATTGCCCGGAGGGCCGAATGGTAATCCCGTTCCAAATACTAATGTCATGTGCATCTTTACAGATGGAGACTTAGGTAAGTAATCTTGGAAGAATAAACTCAGAGTAACATGTTGGTCGGTAGGACGAGGAATATTTCCCGGTTCAATAAATGTACTATCCACTGCAACATTATTGAAGGTGTATCCCGGAATTATTTGATCACCTTCACTGTTGTAATATTTGTAATAGCCATCATCTTTTAAATTTTCTTCCGTCTTTAAAAAAGATAATGAAGCCCAGCTTTCAATACCACTTACAAACTCTCCATTCACTCTGAAATCGATTCCCGTTGCGTAACCACTAGCATTGTTTTTAGCCAAATAACGAATGCGAGTATTGTCGAGTTTATAAGGAATCAAATCATCCATCTTCTTGTAATACGCCTCGGTAGTTAATTTAAATTCTCTTCCCCATGCTAAAAATTGATAATCGCTTCCAACAATAAAGTGAATTGAACGTTGCGCTTTAACGTCGGTGTGAATTTGTCCTTCGAGATCTCTTAACTCACGATAGAACGGAGGTTGGTAATACATTCCGGTCGCCGCTCTAAACTTAATATGTTTATGGTTCTTAGGTTTGTATTCTATAGCAACCCTCGGACTAATGTTTAAGTCTTCATTTAAATCCCAATAGGTAGCTCTAACACCTCCAACTAATACTAATCCTGTATCGAGCGTCCAGCTATTTTGTATAAAGCCGTTCATGCGATTCGAATTCAATGCAACTTTATTCTTCACCACATTGTTTAACACAATTTGTTGAGTGAAATCAACAGGTTGTCCGGGATTGTCGTCGTTATGAGGAATAGAGAAATCGGCTGAATCACGGTATTGCCATTCGTCAATTTGATCGTGAATATTTTCATGCTGATAACGAATTCCCCATTTCAAATTCAACTTATTTGTAGTGTATGACCCTTTGTGTTCGATCGATACCACCGTTGCTTCTAATTCGTTACGTGCATGATCGAGAAATGCTCCGACACCTTTATTGTAAGCAACACCTCCGAAATTGTCAGAACCCAAATCTTTGTCTAATTCATCAATAAAATACTCGCCTAATACATCAAAGAATTCTTGTTCTTTCGAATAAAAAGCAGAACCGATGAGTTTAAGGTTTAGATGATCATTTACTCGATGACTAAAAGTCATTGCACCTTGCGAAGTGTTATAAGCATCAACTTCTTGTCCATCGAAATATACCGTGAATTTTAATGCTTCATTTATATTTCCGAATTCTGTTTCACGCGTAGAAGGAACTACATTATATCTGTTTCGTGAGTAGTTTCCTAAGAAGGAAATGGAAGTACGTCGTGTGAAATTATAAGTTAATTGAGCTTGTAAATCTGTAAAAGTAGGTTTGTATTCACCTTTTGTATCGAGGTTCTTTAAAAGAAATTGATTTGATTTTTGTCGGAACCCTGTCAACCATGAAAACTTCTCGTTTTTCGATTGTCCTTCGAGATGAAATCCCGCACCTAAAAAACTCACATAAGCAGAGCCTCCGAATTTGTCTGGTTTTTTGTATTCAATATCAAGTACAGAGGAAAGCTTATCGCCATAAATTGCACTAAATCCACCGGAGCTGAAATTGATATTAGAAACTAAATCTTGGTTCACGAAACTCAATCCTTCTTGTTGTCCCGAGCGCGTTAAAAAGGGACGATAAATTTCGATATCGTTTACATAAACTAAATTCTCGTCGAACGATCCACCTCGAACAGAGTAGGTGGAAGAAAGTTCATTGTTAGATACTACTCCTGGAAATGTCTTCAATGCACTCTCGAAATTTCCGCTAGCGGAAGGCATCAACTCTAATGTTTTAGGTTGAATAGGAGTGGTAAGGATATCTCTTGTTTTCTCTCCTGAAACATTCACTGTGCCGAAAGTGCGAATGGAAGATTGAAGTGAAACATTGATTTCTTTTACTTCACCAGGAGTTAATTTAAGATCGAATTTCTGTGTTGAAAAACCTACGAAACTAAATACAACGGTATAATCTTTATACGGTGTAATACGAAGTTCATAACGACCACGACTATCCGAAGTTGTTCCGCCTGACTCGTTGATTAGTGATATGTTTACTGCCTCTAGAGGTTTCCCGATAGAATCACGGATAACTCCTTTAATCATTCCGTCCTGAGCAAAGCTTGTAAAGTTTGCCAGTAACAAGATTAGCAGTAATAAGAATCTGTTTAATAACTTCATAGGTGATTAGTGCTCAATCTTCGTCTCTTCCTTTTTCTTAAACGCTCCGTCTTTCCAAGCTTTGATAAATGCTGCCCAAGCTACAGGATTAAAAAGGTTGTTTACCGGGTATTGTCCTGCACTGTATAATTTACTTTGTTGTTGCTGCATTTGATACTTGTAATTAATCGATCCATCATAAGGTACCTGCTCTTGAATTGCTTTTACTTCGGCTAATTCTAAATTGCGTTGAGCACGTTTCATATCATCATCAGGTAATTTGAGTTCAACGAAAGCTCTTTTAAATTCTTCTTTTGAAGGCCAAGGATAAACTATTGCTTCTTTCAAAAGAACGGTATCGCGATTTAAAACTTGTATCAAAGAATATCTGTCTTCTTTTAAAGAATCAGGAATAATAAACCTTGTTGGCTTGTAGCCGATATATCTGAAATCGATAGTGTCACCTTCTTTTGCCACAAAAGAGAAAAAACCATAATAGTCGGTTAAAGTACCGCGACCTGAAGAATGGATCAAAACATTGGTATATGGAATAGGCTGTAATGAATCGTTACTTACTACAACTCCACTGAATTGAATAAGGTCCCTCTTTTTACCGTCGTTTTGCTGCGCATTAATATTTGTCGCCGAAAACAGCAATAGAATGAAACTAAAAATAATAGTATGTCTTTTCATCAGGCACGAATTTATTGCTTTTAATGGAATAAGGGAACGTATTTTGACGAGTATTATTGAGTAAACATCTCAAAATCATAAAATAGTTCCCGGGAATAATGCAAGTGGGTGCCGATTTGTATGAATTATGTAAAAACCAGTTGCGTTTTGCTAAAATATGCTTGATACTTAAACGTTTTATGCCTTGTGAAACGTTTATACACTAAAGAATATTTTTTGAAACTTTTTGAATGAAGGATGGTCTAACAGTAAGCAGATACGAAATGAGCGCTGAAGCAGTGTTGTTCTTAAAAAAAACGAGTATTTAATTAAGAGGCTCATATTCAGTTTGTTATAAGTTGACACACACCAAAACAATATAAAAATGAGACAGTTAAAAATTACACAATCCATCACCAATCGGGAAAGTGCCAGTCTTGAGAAATACCTTCAGGATATTGGCAAAGAAGCGATGGTGACTCCTCAAGAGGAAGTGGAATTGGCTCAGAAAATACGAAACGGAGATCGCGTTGCGCTCGACAAGTTAACCCGAGCAAACCTCCGATTTGTTGTTTCAGTGGCAAAGCAATACCAAAATCAGGGATTAAGTTTACCCGATTTGATTAATGAAGGAAATTTAGGGTTGATTAAGGCAGCCCAACGATTTGATGAAACCAAGGGCTTTAAGTTTATTTCATATGCCGTATGGTGGATTCGTCAGAGTATTTTACAGGCAATTGCCGAGCAATCGAGATTAGTGCGTTTGCCATTGAATCAGATAGGAGCAATCAATAAAGTAAAAAAAGCCCTCTCTAGGTTAGAACAAGATTACCAGCGTGAGCCTAGTCCGGAAGAGATTTCGGAAGCAGTTGAGTTAACACGTGATCAGGTAAGCGATGTGTTGAGAGTAAGTTCTCGTCCTGTTTCAATGGATGCACCATTCGATAATAATGAAGAGAATAATACTTTACTTGATGTATTAACGAATAATGATATGCCGAATACTGACTCCAGCTTATTGGATGAGTCGTTAACGGAGGATATTAATCGTTCATTAAGCACCTTATCGAAACGTGAATCGGAAGTAATTAAAATGTTTTTCGGCATCGGCACAAGACATAATATGTCTCTCGACGAAATCGGAATGCAATTGAGTTTGACTCGTGAACGTGTACGTCAAATAAAGGAAACAGCTTTAAGAAGATTAAAGCATAATTCAAGAAACAAGTTATTAAAAGCATATTTATAAGTATAGGTCAAAAATTGGTTAGCTAAGCGGTCTG
The DNA here is from genome assembly GCA_029547265.1 of Bacteroidota bacterium. Taxonomy (GTDB): domain Bacteria; phylum Bacteroidota; class Bacteroidia; order AKYH767-A; family OLB10; genus CAINEC01. The sequence goes on along the minus strand of JAKPPP010000124.1, from coordinate 33,890 downwards.
AAAAGGCCGCTTTTTTTATTTCACAGGCAACGATTGATTGAATTAATATGTCATTTTATTTATTAACTTTACATTATATAATCTAAATTGATTTGAAAATTAATAAGCGCATTAAGTCCTTCTTCCTATTTATCTTTCTAATTTCAGCGCTGCCTTTGTTTGCATCGCATATAGAAGGAGGTGAGATTACTTGGACATGTTCCGGAAATGGAGAGTATATATTTAAAGTAAAACTGTTTAAAGATTGTAACGGAATTCCTCCTCCAACTGTAATGTCAATTACTACAAATGCTCCTGGATGGAGTACCGGAATTCCATGCAATAATATTACAACAACAGATGTTTCCTCTTCCGGCCCCGGTTGTGCAACTTGTGCTAACTCAGCCGGTCAATTGTCGAGTATTTTAGAGGTTGTTTATACCTCTGATCCGGTTGTGATTGTTGGAGTGCCTCCGATTGATGGATGGTATTTTTATTATACTGATTGTTGTAGAAATGCCGCAGTCACCAATTTAAGCAATAATTCAAGTGGAAATTTTACTTTAAGAGCATTCATGTATCCATTTAACGGTCAAAATTCAAACCCTTGTTTTGACTCATCACCTCAATTTGCTGAACACCCTGTAATGGCTGTTAATATTGGTGATCATGTGAGCATGAGTCATACTGCTTTTGACTATGAATTAGATTCATTAACCTATGATTGGGCGCTGCCATTAGATGGAACAACTTTTCCTTTTGTCAACTGTAATTATCAAACCGGTTATACTTTTCAATCCCCAACCCCGGGTCACTACCAAAATCCATTGAATGTACCTTCGTCCTTAGGATTTAATTCGGGAATAATCAACTTTCAAAGTTTTAATCAAGGACAATTTGTATCAGTAACTAAAGTGACTTCTTATAAATGTGGAATTAAAACCGCCGAAGTTTTTCGTGAAATAAATATCTTAATCAAGAATAATAGCACAAGTGCGAATGGTAATATTTCGCCAATAATAAACGGCGGATTGTATGAAGAAGATATTTATGTACTGGCAGGAGATACTGCGTATCGAAATATTTCATCAAGTGATAGTGATTTGTTGGCTTTAGCATATGGAGGACTAGCTCAAACAATTACTTTGAATGCGATTAGTCCACATTTTGGCATTAATGATACTTCATTTACCTCCGGGTGCTTATTTCCTCCATGTGCAACAATGTCGTCGCCAATGCCTATTTCTGATACTATTTCAGTAGGTAGTGATTTTGTTTTCCCTACATCTTGTTCTCATGCGGGATATTCAAATGGATGTTTGCAACATCAACGTTGTTTCACTTTCTTGTTTAGGTTTAATGATAATAATTGTCCAGCTAATGGTATATCCAGTAAAATCTTGAACGTATATGTTGCTGGTCCTGAAATCGTAACTTCAGGAAATGATTTATTAATTTCTTATCCCGGAGCTACTTATCAATGGTGTTTGAACGGAGTTCCTATTCCGGGAGCAACTAATCCTCTTTTCACACCGCTGACGGGTGGAATATATTCAGTGATTATCACAACCGGTACCGGTTGCTCGATGTTATCAAATACTGTTAATGTGTCTATTGCTTCGGTATTTTCATTACCGGGACAAGATCGTGCTGTTTATGTATATCCGAATCCGATCAGTTCTTCTCGTACGCTAAATGTTCAATTAAAAGATGTATTAGCCGGTCAATCAGTATTGTTTATTTATGACAATACCGGACGTCGAGTGAAAAGTATCAATGCTAAATTAAATACAACCGCTGATATGTTAGTGATTGATATTTCTGATTTAGCAGCGGGACATTATACTTTATCTTTTACCGATAAATTAGGTGAGTTGACTAAGAGTTTTGTTGTTGAATAATTAGATTTCTTATAGAATTGAAGGCAGGGATTGTAAAGATTCCTGCCTTTTTTGTTTTTTTTAAGTCGACCTACTCCGTTTTCACTATTTTTGAGTTCCAAACAATTTCCACATGCGTTATCTATTTGCTTTGATGCTGCTGCTATTCATTAGTAGCAATATTCATGCACAATCATCCCAAAAAAGTCCTGATTATACTCGTCATCCTTACTGGATCGAAATGATGGACGATACCCTTTCCAATTATTTTACGGCTATTCATGCCTATGATGAATTTTGGAAGAATCGCGAAAAGCCAATGGAGGAAGAAGAAACCATGGGGATGAAAGGTGCGACTAAAAAAGAGGAGAAAGAAAAAGGTTCATGGCTAAAAAGATTATTCGGTCGCGATCCCGAAAAGGAGGCACGAAAATATACTTATCAGTGTAAGAGATTTGAGCATTGGAAAATTATGATGCAGCCTTATGTGCAAGAAGACGGAAGAATATTATATCCTTCAGAACGATTAGAAATCTGGAAAAATGCAAGACAATAAGGCGATGAAAAACAAACTTACTTTGATCTTGACATTTTTAATAATGTCATTGAATTTGTCGGCGCAAATTTCAGGTGCTTGGACTTGCACTGGGCCAATTGCATTCCCGACAAATATTAGCGGACAGATAAACGGAATTGGAAGATGTACTCAAATAAAATTCCATCCTACAGATCCACAAATAATGTATGTTACAACTGCATCAGGCGGATTGTATAAGAGTAACAATAACGGAGTGAATTGGACGGTGATGGGAACCGATTTTCTTCCCAATTTACAGTGTGCTTCAGTTTGTGTAGATTATACTAACGATAGTATCATTTATTTAGGAACCGGTGATCCGAATTATTATGGCACTAGTTATGGTGTTTATAAAACTACAAACGGAGGAATTACTTGGTCTCCCTCGAATATTTCGATTGGCAACCGAATGGCACTTGAGTTATTAATGGATCCTCAAGATCACAATATCTTAATCGCGGCGACAAACAACGGAATTTGGAAGACATACGATGGTGGACAAAACTGGACAGTAAAACATGTCGGTGGACAATTCACCGATATGAAATGGAAAGCCAATGTAAATACCAATACTTTGTATGCGGTTAACATGGATGAGGTTTTTAAGAGTGAAGACAGAGGCGAAACATGGGTGAAGATAACATCAGGAACAACACCTCCCGGAGGAAGCGGAGGCGGAATGCGTATTGCAGTGAGTGAAGCTGATAGTAATATTGTTTACGTAGCGATGGAAGCTGATGAAGGAACGATTTTAAAATCGACTGATGCCGGAGATAATTTTACAACTGTTTATCACAATCCTTCTATTAGTTTGACCGGGTATGATTCAGGCGGTGGCGGACAAGGAAATTATAATTTTTCGTTATGCGCTGATCCTACCGATGCCAATAAAGTTTACTTAGCATCGCATGTAGTTTGGAAATCGGTTGATGGAGGTGTTACCTGGAATCAATTGACGCAATGGTGGGCAATTTTGCATACCGACATGCATCATATCTTGTTGAATCCATATAATCCTTCACAATTATGGGAAGCGAATGATGGTGGAGTTTGGTTAAGCACCAATGGAGGATCGGCGTGGTCGACAAGAAGTAATGGAATTATTAGTACCGAAATTTATCATGCAGGTCAGAGTAATACTCGAGAAGACCTAGTTAGCATCGGAACGCAAGACAACGGAGAGTTATTTTATTCGGCTAATATTTGGAAATGTAATAGAGGAGGAGATTGGGGGCCGCATTGCGGGTTCGATTACTCACATAATAATTCAGTTTATTATTTTAACGATGGAGATCGAAGAAAATTAATTCCAAATCAGGGGTCGGTATCACTTAATCTTCCCGTTGCAACCGATGGTAATACTTGCTATTCATTTACACCTGCGGATACAAATATTGCATATGTAGGAAAAGATACTTTGTGTTTTACTACAAATCTATTGAATAACACACCAACATGGTCGATTGTATCGGCACTTGGACAAAACATTAAAGCGATAAAAGCTACTCCGTATAACAAGAATACAGTTTATGTTGTAACTGCCAATGCAAAGCTATATCGAATTGAAAATGCAACATCTGGATCGCCGCAAATTACTATTCTAAGTTTACCATCATCTACAAATGTTAGCGCTTCTGTCGATGTGGTAATGTCTGATACAAATGTTGTATATGTTGCATGTAACAGCAAGGTATATCGATCGGGGAACAGAGGGCAAACATGGACTAATATCACAAATAACTATCCGAATATAAATGTGATTAATTTGATTTGTGATTATTACAGTTTAGATGAATCGGTGTACATTGGATGTGCAACAGGAGTGTATTATCGAAATAATGCATTAACCAGTTGGGTAAATTATTCAGGAGGATTGCCATCTATAGCGCATATTACGGATTTCATGATGTTTAATGATGGTACAGGAGCCAGTAAACTTAGAGTTTCTTATTACGGAAAAGGAGTTTGGCAATGTCCGTTAAATAAGAGTCAGTTGCCATTAGCATCATTCATGGCTGCAGCAACTGAAGTTTGTGCCGGAGAATCGATACAGTTTACAGATTTAAGTGCAAATGCGATTTCAAGACAATGGTATTTTCAAGGAGGAAATCCTTCAACATCAACAGCAGCAAATCCGCTAATTACTTATTCAACACCCGGGGTGTATTTAGTATCGTTACAAGTAGCAAATTCAATTGGAAATAATTCATTAGTTCTAAATCAATATATCACTATCAGCTCGTCACATGCATTACCATTAACTGAAGGATTTGAAAATAATTACCCTCAGTTTTGGACAAAGAAAGATGATGGTGATGATGGAGTAGGTTGGGTATTGTCGGGTAATGCAGGAGGATATGGGAATAGTTTGAATGCAATGCTATTTGATAACTACAACAACGATGCAAATGGAAAGCGTGATGAATTCAGAACCCCTCAATTAAATTTTCAAAATTTGGATTCTGTAAATTTAACCTTCGATTTAGCGTATGCAAGATATGATGGTGGTTATCATGACACATTAGCAGTATTAGTATCTACTGATTGTGGAAATACCTTTACCGAAGTTTATAATGTAGGGTATACCGATTTAGCTACCGCGCCTGATAATACAAATTTCTTTGTTCCGGATGCAACGCAATGGAGAACTGAAACCATAAGTCTAACACCATTTGTCAATTCGCAAAACCTAATGATAATTTTCCAAGGAAGAGGTCATTATGGTAATAGTCTTTACATTGACAATGTGAACCTTGCTGCGTATACCGTTGCAAATCCTGCGGCTGATTTCGCAGCTTATAATAAAATCGTTTGCGAAGGATCGTCTGTTCAATTTGCTGATCTTTCATCAGGAAATCCTTTAGGGCATGCTTGGACATTTACCGGAGGTAATCCTGCAAGCAGTGTAGATGCTAATCCTATAGTTGCATATCCAACAGCCGGCGTTTATGATGTTACATTAACGGTAAATAATGCTAATGGGTCGGACACAAAAACAAGTGTCGGATATATTACTGTTTTACAACCATCATTAACATCGCAATTTAATGTGAATTCTGATACCTTAGTTACATCAACGCAAGCGATAGCTTATCAATGGCTATTTAATGGTGTAGTGATTCCTGGAGCGAATTCTCAGTCAATTATAATGGATCAGACAGGAGCATATTCGTTATTAGTAACAGATAGCAATGGGTGTTCGTCGGTGTCATTTCCTTATTCATTTACTGTTGGATTAAATGCCATAAGTTTAAAGAATGAAAATATAAAGGTGTACCCGAATCCAACCAATGGAGAGAAAAATGTGAATGTTGTTCTTGATAATATGCCTAAAGGAGAGAGTAATATGATTTTATCCGATATTATGGGAAGAATTGTCATAAATCGATCAATTTCAATAAATTCAATTCATCAAGAACTTAATATTAATTTGTCAGGAATTGTTCCTGGAATGTATTTCTTGAGTTTTAATGAGTTGCCAGGAAGAACTTCTGTTGCGATTATTGTGAACTAAATCAACTCACTAAGAAATCTTAATTATTGTTCTAAAAAATATCACTTGATATTCATTTTGATTTTTGAAGTTGGTTTGAATAAAGCTGCTTCGATAATACCTGTAAATAAACAAAAGGCTGTCAAATGTTTGACAGCCTTTTGTTTTTATTGTTTGATGAACTTCTTGGAAATAGTTGAAACGTTTTCAATTGATATAAAATAAACACCTTGTTGGTAATTTCTAATATCAATTATATCATCTGTAGAAGTAATCGTTTTCTTTGAAATTATTTGGCCCAATACATTTTTAATTTCTAAGGTTTTATTGATAAGACTATTTGGTAAATGTAAATTTACTTGATCAATGGCTGGGTTAGGATACAATGAAATTAAATTATTTGCATTGTCTTCATCAATACCGGTAAGTATAGAGATAGAAAAGTCGTCAACAGAAAAGCCTCCTTGAAGGAAACCAAGTTGACTTTTGAAATCATATCTAAAAATAACGTTGCTTAAAGATGGACTCAATTGGAGGGGAAATTTGCTATGTATCCAACCAGAGGAAAGGCCACTCCAACCGTTCATCGATAAATTAATATGTGAATTATACCAGTTTGTGGAGTTAGGATAATTCATGTATCCAAGATATTGCCAATCTGTTCCGTTTGTAGAATACAATAAGCTTACTCCATCTACATTTGCATAAGTGTTATAATTCAACCAGAAACTTATTTCCGCAATGCCACTTGAAGGAAGATTAAAATATGGTGAAAACAAAAATACACTATCTGCACTTGTATAATATGTGTTTAAGTTTATGTCCCAACATTTACTTCCGCTATGGGTTGAGTTTGTTGTACTGAAATTGGGTGTTCCAAGTTCCCATTTTGTTAAAGTGTCTACATGCGTTTCTTTCCAGTCATTATTGATTGTTTCGAAATCTGTTAAATAGGGTAAGTTGTAAATTGGTGTTCCAATTATTGTTTTAAATATGGTGTCATTTGCAGGGTTATGATCATAATGATCATCGAGAAAAATTTTGAACGTATTACTTCCTAAACTGGGTACATTTACTGGTATAGTCTCATATGTGACACTACCGGGATATAAAGTTCCAGTCCAAACGATCGTGTCAATTATTCCATTGTTTAATTGACTGTAAATATTGAAGGAATACATGTTAATTTGTCCACTATTATATATTCGGCATGGTAATGAAGTTGTAATTCCTATAGGCATATTTACTTCATTGCTTGTATAGCCTTCAATTCCTAAGTCAACTTCATAAAAGCCGTTAAAGTCGAAGTATGCCGTATCGTTATATGCGAAATCATCCTGGTTTAATGAAGTATAAATTTTAACTGAGTTATTGCCGTACATTGGGATGATTGAACCAATGGTTAATATTAAGAATGAATCCGGTAATAGAGTGCCCGTCCAATTATAGGTAATTGGAGTGCCGTTATTAAATTCATAAGATATAGGCATATTAGTAATTGAAGAAGTCCCCATGTTTTTAATTGTTACATTTATTGGACATGGCTCTCCTACACTTTCTTGATCTATTGGTTTGTTAATGACCCATATGGCCGCATCAAAATTTCCCGCACTTGTAATCGAAAAATCATCAATTGAAATTCCGTCAGATGTAGGATAATTGCCGTTTTTAAATACAAATCTTAGTTGAATTGCTGGGCCCGTCTTTAATTGATCTAAATTAAAATAAGTATGCTCCCAACCAAATGAATTATATGCAAATCCGTTATTATTTAGAGAGAAAACAGAACTGTAATACCAGTTTTTGTAGTCTGTGCTATCCCCGCTATCTAATAAATGCCATTGGTTCGAATTTTCATATCTATATTCGATATTCATTCCATTATAATTTTGATAAAATGAATAGTTCTTCCAAAAAGTTAATTTGGGATGTATATATGATGATATATTAAAAAGCGGAGTATAAAGATACGAGCTAGTATTAGTTGAAAAAAAACCATTAAGATTTATATCCCATGCGAAGTTGCCCGAATGAGTCCCTTGAGTTATTGGACCGTTCGGAATCCCAAGTTGCCAAGTTGAATTGGGGTTATTTGTGGTATCAAATACATACCAATTTGTTCCCCCATTGTCAAATGTGTTTACATAGGGGAGATTAAATGTATAAATGCCATGAATTATTAATTCCTTTGAATTGTTGGTTGTGTCAGCATCCCCCGTTTTTGATATTTTAATAACAATATTATTTATTCCGGAATCTATTGAGAACCCTGGTAGAGCAATTTGAATAGTTTGATTGTAAGTGATACTGCCCAAATAATTAGATTGTAGAATTGTAGCACCGTTTGATGAAAGTGTATAATTAAAATTTGTTAATGGTAGATTGCCTTTGTTCTTTACCGAAAAATAGATGGAATCGCAAGTGTTGTTGTATTTATATTCTTTTTTTAAGATGTTTATCACTTTTAATTGAGCATCTATATCAGGATATTCAGTTATAGAAAAGTCATCTATACTGACACCATCTTTTTCAATGAAATTATCCGATGCAAAAACAAATCTGAATTGAACATTTGCAAATGAATGCAAAGTGGTTAAATCATAAGTGCAGGTTTTCCAGCCACCGCTACTGTTTGACCATCCTTCTTGTCCTGTAGCGGCTATCTGTGGGGTATTATACCAATTGATTGCTAGCGAGTCGCCAAGTGTTCCTAATATTGTCCATGTTAAACCACTATTTGTTGAATACTCTAAATGCATTCCATCAAAATCTCTTTCAGTATTAAAATTGATGTAGAAATTTAAAAATGAATAATTATAGTTACTTAAGTTAAATGATGGAGTGTATAGATACGATGTGTCACTTGAACCATAAGGGGTGTTTAAATTGATGTCCCAACATTTCGTACCTGAATTAGCAGAATTTGTTGAATTGTAATTTGGTACTCCCCACTGCCAAGTAGAGCCGGCCGTTGAACTTTGGTACCAGCCTCCATCAGTTGCTTCGAAATCGCTCGAGTATATTGTTGCCGAACTGTTGTTTTTTGCGCTGTTATTAATAGGTTGCTTAATTTGATTTTGAGCAATTAGTACAGTATTTGGCGCTAAAATTAGTAGCAAAATAAATTTGAATATATTATTCATGATCCCTTATGTTGATATATTTAAAATTAGTGAAAACATACAAAATACGCTAATATTTTATAAATAATGATTTTTCTGTAAAATCTTCACCTTTTATTATGTACATCCCTGACGAAAGTTGGCTGATGTCAATAATGTTCTCAAAATCAACTTTGTTTATTGTGATTACAGTTTCACCTAAAATATTCTTGATTTCAAAAGGATGAGATATATTTCCTTTAATAATTAGTTTGTTATATGCCGGATTCGGATAGATATTTATTCCTGATTTACCAATTTCTTCTTCTATTCCCGTCACCACCGAAAGGTTAACATCATCAATCGATACACCGGCATCAACCAAGTTGACATTGCTTATAAATCTATATCGGAATATAATATAGTTCGTATTTATATTAGGTGTAAATGTATAACTACAGTTTTTCCATCCTTGAGAAATTCCGCTCCACCCGGGTTTGTTAAGTGTTAATGTTGAATTATACCAATTATTACCTTGTGGGTCATTGACAATACCTAAATGCGTCCAATTGATTTCGTCTTGAGAGTATTCAATGTATAGTCCATCTGCGTTTGATTCAGTTGAATAGTTTGTCCAGAAGTCTAGTTTAATTGTTGTTCCGGGATTAACAATAAAGTATGGCGACAGTAACGATGCAACTACAGCACTAGAATAGGGAGTATTTAAATTAATGTCCCAACATTTACTTCCGCTGTGTGTAGTATTTGTTGATCCAAAGTTTGGTGTGCCATATTGCCATTGTGTTAGCTGATTTGATGTTTCTGTTCTCCATCCTCCATTAGGTAATTCAAAATCTGTTGAATAATTTAAAGTGTTGGTTGGGTAACCGTAAAAGATGGAATATGCGGTGTCATTTTCGTGATGCATATCAGATGGCCAATCGATATATACTTTCAAACGATTTGTGTCGATGGCTGCAATTAAATTTGGCATTAGAAAATTGGCATTTGCTCCCGGTAATAAACTTCCCGTCCATGTTGAAGTAATCGGTAAGTCATTATTCAATTTCATCGATATTGGTACATTTGTTAAAGTATATACCCCATCGTTCACTATTGATACGGATACTGTTTGTGTTGAACCGGAAATTGTATTACTGACAGGAGATGCAATTAATGAAACTCCTGCATCTTGTAGGTAAATCGCATAGGTGTTAATTTGAAGTGTATCATTAATATGATCCATGTCAGCTAACCACGTGTTGTATACTACAATATTATTATTGCCTGCAATTGGTGTGATGAAGCCTATATTTAGGTTTACTATTGAGTCTGTTAATAAATTACCTGTCCAATTGAATGTTTGAACTGCTCCATTGTTGATAATATAAGATAAATTTAATTGTGTTATTGGGTTTGTTCCTTTGTTTTTTACATTTAATTGAATGGGAGTAATTGTTCCTTCATTCAATATGGAACCCGGGCTAGAGAACGAAAGTAATTCCACATCGTTTTCATAAGCTGCTGTTATAGCAAAATCGTCAATTGTAATTCCGTCTTCATTTACATTTGGATCCGATGTAAATACAAATCTGAATTGAATGAATTGTGCGGGTTGTAATGTGTCAAGCGATATTGAGGAATATTCCCAACCTGATGACATTCCAGTCCATGCTGGTAATTGCGACGAATTGATTAAAGAATCGTTATACCAATTTACTGAGTTAGGAAATTCTTTGTGTCCTAATAAATTCCAATTCTGAGATTCAACAGAGTATTCAATTCTCATTCCATCCCAATTACTTTCAACTTTTCTTTTTTGCCAAAAGCTTAATTTTGGATGAATTGAATTTGAAATGTCAAAAATTGGAGTATATAAGTAACTATTAGCATTTTCGAGATAGCCTGTGATTAAGTTTATGTCCCATGCGTTATTTCCGGAGTGTGTTCCGGATGTATATCCGTAATTGGGATAGCCTAATACCCAAGAAGATCCGATTGACAATGTGTTGTCCGGACGCCAATCGGGACTACCTCCATCAAAATTTTTAAAATATGGTAAAGTATATAATTGTGTTCCATAAAATAATACACATGTCGAATTATTAGTTGTATCCACGTCATCTACTAATTGTATATATCCGCATATGGAAGAAGGTGAATTTATAAGATTAAATCCCGGTAACTTAATTTCAATAGAATCTCCTGGTATTAATGAACCGTTAAAGATTGCAGATACACCCGGAGCATTATTGACGGTATAACCGTAGTTGAAATTTGTTATTGGTAATGTGCCTAAATTTACTAATTTAAAAGTAAGAGAGTCAGTAGTATTTCCTAATGGATAATTTAAATTGTTATTCGTTATTGAACTTAAATTTACATCTTTGAAAGATATAGGTCGTATAATAAAATCATCTATACTTACGCCGTCATAGTTGTTTGCATAGTTCGAGGTGAAGGAGAATCGAAATTGTACGTTATTGAAGGGTTGGAGGAATGATAGGTCGTATTGTACTTGTAGCCATCCGTAACTATTTCCAGTCCATGCCGGGAGTCCTGTTGAATCTAAGTTGAATGTTGTATACCAATTAGTTGAATTAGGGTCACCGGGATACCCTAATGTTTGCCAATTTAATCCTCCATCTGTACTGTATTCTAGTCTGGTCCCATCGTAGTTGGGTTCAGTATAGTAGTTAATCCAAAAGGAAAGCTTTGAGAGGGGGGTGGTTGTGAAATCAAATATTGGAGTATATAAAAAAGCACTTGCCGATTCATTATAATAGAGGTTTAAATTTATATCCCAACATTTCGTTCCTGAATGAGCCGTTGAAGTTTGTCCATATGAAGGTGTTCCATATTGCCACGAAGTAGATGATGTTGAACTATTATACCATGTTCCGTCGTTAGTTTCAAAATTTTGAATGTAGTTGTTCGAATTTGAAGTAGTAACAAACAAATTACAAATAGTATCGTTACCGTGAAATACATCTCCATTTGGTGTTGCAAATGCACATAAATTGTTTTGGCCTTGTTGAAATATTCTCGTACCTAAATGTATTGTATCAATGGCTCCTGAATCGATATGTTGAATTACTTGAGCAGAAGAAATAGTTGTTCCAATCTTTATTCCGCAAGTGATTGTATCAATTGGTACTTTGGATATATTTTTTACTAATAGGTCTATGGGATATATATTGCCGGGGTATAAGTTACCTGACGGATTAATAAATCCAAGCGGTTCTATGTCTTTTAGAAAAACCGGATGCTGGTATAACGCTACATTGTCGATAAATATGCCTGCCAAGGCGGATCCAAACACATTATTGCTTTTAAATACAAATCGTATTCTCAAGCTGTCATTGATTCCGAGCCCGTTTAGATAGATTCCGCTTTGTGTCCATGCATTCGTGCTTCCTGAGAAAGCAGGATGACCTACGGCATAAATGGTGGCGTTGTCGTACCAATTTGTTGCATACGAGCAATTGTAATCACCCAATAATTGCCACGTAACATCGTCGGTTGAGTATTCCAGGAAAAATCCGTCTATATGATTATTAACTTTCTGAATTTGGAAAAAAGAAAAATATGGATTAGTCATTGAACCAATATAGAACTTTGGAGATGTTAAGTAAGTGAAACTATTTACTCTATATCCCGAATCTAGATCTGTTCCCCAGCAATTTGGAGCACTATAAGCACCTAGGATTCCCCAAGCAGTTGGCACACCTAACTCCCATGAGGTTCCGTTTATGGTTTGTGATGTCCAGCCTCCTGCTCCACTATCAAAATGTTCACTATATGGAAAAGTTGTAATTTGAGAGTAAGTTGTATTCGGAAAAATTAAAATCAAAAACAGATAGTAGAGTTTCTTTATCATAGATTATTTTTCTTGAAGTAACAATTTTGTTTGCTTGATTATACAAATATATAATTTAAACGGATAAAAAAAATAGTTTCAGGAATTAGGAATCCTCAATTGGAATATTAAGTTCTAAAAAATGCATCTATATTATACTTTTGAAATATGAATTTTATGAATTGATAAACAAAACATTATGAAAATTCGATTTTAAAAAGTTTTATGCTAAGTGTATTAATATTCAAACAATTATGCCTTTATTTGCATAAATCGATTGCTGTATTATGAAGAATGTCTTACTATTAGTGTTTTTATGTCTCTCGTTCTCTATGAGAAGTAATGCTTCCCACATGATGGGAGGGCAAATTACTGTTTCGCATGTTTACGGAATGAACTATAAAGTGATTTATACTGCATATCGTGATGTTTCTGGGGTTTCTATTTCGCCAATTGCAACACTGACATTTGTCAATGCTGCTACATCTACTACGTTTACTGTCGATATTCAGTATGATCCCAACGTAATAGTCTTGGTGCCCGGGGTAGAAGAGTATAGATATTAAGAGATAGTTACATTTCCCACTACCGGTAATTGGACGGTTTATTTTGAAGAATGCTGCCGAAATGCAGCAATTCTAAATATGTCTAACCCGGGAGGCGAAAGCCACTATTTCTATTCTAATGTGCTTATAGATTCAACAAACTCAACCCCGGTATTCTTAAATCCTCCGATTGTTGTAGTTCAAGAAAGCGTACCATTCAATTACAATCCGCTTCCTTACGATTATGATGGAGATTCTATTTCATGGTCATTAGATATTCCTCTTTCTGTGGGAGGATCTCAAGTTGTTGGTTATGTGTTGCCAACTTCTGATTCATTGGTTCCTTTCATTATGGACCCTATTACTGGTGAAATTACTTTCTTTCCTAATGCAATTGGAAACTACCAAGTTTCTATGCGTGTGAAAGAATACCGAGGTGGTATTCAAATTGGAGAAATTACTCGTGATATGCAAATTCTTGTGGTTCCAAGTCTTAATCTTCCTTTGGCTATTTTATTAAATTCTAACACTGCACGATACAATGGAAAAGATTTTTCTATTACTCCTGGCTCAAATTTCTCTATGAATGTTTCCGTATTCGATATGGATGCTCAATATATTTATATTGAAGGTACCGGTGAAGCATTTATGTTAGCTTCAAATCCTGCAACTTTGACAATTACCAATGGATTTGGTAGTGCTTCAGTTTCTGTAAATTGGACACCAAATGCATCTCAAATTAGAAATGCGGCATACATTATCGGTTTGCGTGTTACCGATAATTTCGGAAATCAAGTGTTCAAAAACGATATTTCGATTTCAATGCGTGTTGGAAATACTACAGGAATTGATCTTAATTCTCAATTATCATCATTCGGAATCAATCCAAATCCTTCAACAGGTGACTTCAGTATTCAATATAATTCAAAATCTACAATGCCGGTATCTGTAACTGTATTAACTGTGGACGGTAAGAACGCTGTAAACTTTGTTAACGAACAAGTAATTGAAGGAATGAATGTTGTTCAAGTTAATAATCTTCACTTAACAAAGGGTATTTATTTAGTTCAATTAGAACAAAACCATGCTAAGTTAGGTGTTCAACGTTTAGTGATTAACTAATAAGGCAAAGAGATTGTATAAAGAGCAATGATTTATATTAATCATAATTTGATGAATATAAAATGTGTTTATAAAAAAGGGAGCTTTTGTTCCCTTTTTTATAACTTAATAAATTTCGCTTTTTCAGGAAAATCTTCTCCGGAAATAAAGTAAATTCCGGGACTAAATTTACTAATATCAATATAGTAAACTTGCTTTAAATCAGTTGCTTTTAATAATGATTGTCCCAGAGTATTTTGGATTTCAAATGGATGTTTTAAATTTCCGTTTATTGTAAGTGAATTAATAGCCGGATTCGGATAGATGTTTATTCCTGATTTGCCAATTTCTTCTTCTATCCCCGTTGCCACCGAAAGGTTAACATCATCAATCGATACACCGGCATCTACTACGTTAATGTCACTAATGAAACGATATCGGAATATGAGCGAATTTGAACTGAGAGTTGGGGTAAATGTGTAACTGCAGTTTTTCCAGCCTTGTGAAAATCCACTCCATCCCGATTGGCTTTGTGTTAATGTGGAATTATACCAATTATTACCTTGCGGATCATTTACAATTCCTAAATGTGTCCAATTAATATCATCTGTTGAATACTCAACGTATAATCCATCTGCATTTGATTCTGTTGAATAATTTGTCCAGAAGTCTAGCTTAAGAGTTGTTCCTGGATTAACAATAAAGTAAGGAGACAAAAGAGATGCTAGTGCAGCGCTATAATATGGTGTATTTAAATTAATGTCCCAGCATTTAGACCCACTGTGGGGTGAATTGGTTGCCCCAAAATTGGGAGCTCCATATTGCCATTGTGTAAACGGACTTAACGTTTCCGGTCTCCAACCACCATTCGCTGTTTCAAAATCGGTTGAATAAGGTAGAGTAGCCGATAAGTATCCGTAGTAATTTGAATATGCAGTATCATTTTCATGATGTGCATCAGTTGGCCAATCTATATATACTTTCAAGTGATTTGTGTCAATTGCCGCAATTAAGTTTGGCATGTTAAATAAAGCATATGATCCTGGTGATATACTTCCCAAATATGTTGATGTAATTGGCGGATCATTATTTAATTTCATCGAAACTGGAAAGTTTGATATTGTATTAGCACCATCATTTACAAGTAACACCGAAACTGTTTGTGTTGAACCAGAGGCTGTATTGTTGATAGGCGATAAAATTGATGATACACCTCCATCCTGAGCATATATTGCATAAGGATTAATTTTAAGTGTATCATTATGTTGATCCATGTCACCCATCCAAGTGTTGTAAATAACAATACTGTTATTTCCACCTACCGGAGTAATAAAACCTAAGTTTAAAGAAACTGTAGAATCAGTTAATAATGTTCCCGACCAATTAAAAGTTTGCGGTGCTCCATTATTAATAGCATATGATATGTTCAATTGGCTAATCGGATTGGTTCCTTTATTTTTTGCAATAATTTGGATAGGAGCAATGCTTCCTTCAAAAAGGAGTGATCCAGGACTAATAATGGATAACAGTTCTGCATCGTTCTCTAATGCTGAAGTTACCGAAAAATCGTCAATAGTAACACCATCTCTTAAGATAGATGGATCAGAATTAAATACGTATCTAAATTGTATAAAGGGACCGCTTTGATATGGATCAAGTGATATTTCTGAATATTCCCATCCTAATGAAATTCCTGCCCAAGCAGGTAGTTGAGAAGAGTTGATGACTTGTTCATTATACCAATTCACTGTATTGGGATAACCGAAGCCTCCAAGTAAATTCCAATTTTGCGAATCGTATGAATATTCAATTCTCATGCCGTCCCAACCTGATTCTGAATTTCTGTTTTGCCAAAAACTTAATTTTGGATGTACAGCAATGCTGATGTCGAACAATGGTGTATATAAATAGCAATTTGCATTTGGAAAATATCCGGAATTTAAATTTATGTCCCAAGCACTATTTCCTGAATGTGTTCCTGTAGTAATTCCAAATGACGGATAACCTAGTTCCCAAGATGTACCCGGAGATAACGAATTATCGGCTTGCCATCCTAAACTTCCATTGTCGAAATTTTCATAGTACGGCAAGGCACTCAATTGTGCTCCATTAATAAATAGACATGCCGAATTATTTGTGGTGTCAACATCTCCGGTTTTTTGAATATATCCGCAAATTAAATTTGAGGGATTTGATACAGTAAATCCGGCTAAGCTGACAATTACACTATCTCCTGGAAGAACTGATCCGTTAAATGTTCCTATTGGTCCCTGCGAACCATTAATTGTATATCCATAATTAAAATTAGTAACCGGTAAAGAACCAAAATTTCTAACCAATAAATTAATTGAATCAGATTGATTGCCGATTGGATAATTTAAATAATTGCAAGAAACGTTAATTAATGCCGGCTCAATTGCCGGTAGCGGAATAATTGAGAAATCATCGATGCTAACGCCTTCCGTGATATATGTTTGATCTGAAGTAAATACAAATCTGAATTGAACGTTGTTAGCGGTTTGTAGGAATGATAGATTGTATTGGGAATTTTTCCATCCCAAACTTGTAGCTTGCCAAGCAGGTAGACCTGTGGAATTTAAATAACTTGTGTTATACCAATTTGATGAATTAGGATCACTAACATTACCTAATACTGCCCATGTCAATCCTCCATCTGTACTGTAGTCTAATCTGGTTCCATCATAGTTAGCTTCGCTGTTGTAATTTATCCAAAACGAAAGTTTTGATCCACCTATTGTTGTGAAATCAAACATAGGAGTGTATAAATATGAAACAGCTGAATTGAAATAAGAAGTATCTAAATTTATATCCCAGCATTTAATGCCTGAGTGAGACGAGGATGTTGATCCATAATTTGGGGTTCCATATTCCCACAAAGTTGGAGGTGTAGAATTATTAAACCATCCTCCGTCGTTAGTTTCAAAATCTTGACTATAAGGTAGAGATGCTGTTGTCACAAAGTTATTACACACAGTATCATTAGCATGATTGATATCGCCTGCAAGTGTCGCAAATGCACATAATGTAGTTTGTCCCGGAGTAAATGATATGGTGCCTATATGCACTGTGTCGAATGCACCCGCATCAATATGCTGTATTACTTGACTTGTCGAGTATGTTGTTCCTAACTTAATTCCACATGTAAAAGTATCGATTGCTACAGTTGATGCATTCCTAACTAAGATGTCAATGGGATTTGTAGTGCCAGGAATAATTGGAGAAGACGGATTAACAAATGATAATGTGTTTAAGTCTTGTTGAAAAATGACATTTTCATACAACGCCACGTTATCAATAAATACTCCCGGTTGTGCACTTCCGAAAAGTAAATTACTGTTGAATACAAAGCGAATTCTTATACTATCATTCTGTCCAAGTCCATTTAAAAATATACCACTTTGTGTCCATCCATTTGAATATCCGGTGAAGGCAGCTTGTCCGGTGCTGTATATCGATGTTGTATTATACCAATTATTCGCAAAAGGACAATTATAGTATCCCATTTGCTGCCATGTAATATCGTCAGTTGAATATTGAAGGAATAGTCCATCCATCCCTTGAGGGATATATCTGAATTGCATAAATGAAAAATAGGGATTCGTCATTGTGCCAATATAAAATTTAGGCGATTTTAAATAGGTTAAACTATTTACTCTATAACCTGAATCAAGATCTGTTCCCCAGCAATTTGGTGTGCTATATGCACCTTGCGTCCCTGCAGCCGTAGGAGTTCCTATCTCCCATGCTGTACCGCTAATTGTCTGTACAGTCCAACCCGCAGCTCCACTATCAAAAAGTTCGTTATAAGGAAATGTTGTAATCTGAGAAAACGACGTTGATGAAATGAACAAAAGCAGAAATAGATAGTAGAGCTTCTTTGTCATGAGCGATAATATTAAACTTAAGGAATTATTGTTTTGTGGCAAATACAAACATATTGATTTAATTTTATTAGAGTGCAACTTATTTTGCCCCTTTAAATAATCTAAAATCAGATAGTTAGTTCACCAAAATCGTAAATTGTTTCAGAGGGGCTCAATTTTCAACTAAAATGGATAAAAATCGAAACATTCTTAGAAAAGTACAAGTAAAATGTGCTTTTATCGAATTTTAACTATGAATATTCAAATAATTATGCTTTCTTTTGTATACAACCTACACAAAAACATGAAAAAAGCCTTACTCTTAGTACTTCTTTGTCTCTCGTTCTCAATGAGAAGCAATGCGTCCCACATGATGGGCGGACAAATTACGGTTTCGCATATTAGCGGAATGGATTATAATGTTGTTTATACTGCATATCGCGATATGACAGGTATTACAATTTCTACGAGTGCTACATTGAATTTCACAGATGCAGCATCTGCAACTACGTTCTCGGTAACTATCCCTTATGATTCTATTGTAACGGTATTAGTACCGGGAGTAGAAGAGTATACTTACCATGCGGTAGTTACTTTCCCTAATACAGGTGTATGGACGGTTTCTTATGAAGAATGTTGCCGAAATGCTGCAATTCTAAATATGACGAATCCGGGAGGTGAAAGTCACTATTTCTATTCTAATGTTTTAGTTGATACTACTAATTCTACTCCGGTATTCTTAAATCCTCCGATTGTTTTAGCACAAGACAGCGTTCCTTTCTACTACAATCCGCTTCCATTTGATGCTGATGGAGATTCAATATCGTGGTCATTAGATATTCCTCTATCTATGAGTGGCGCCCAGGTTGTTGGATATGTATTGCCAACTTCAGATTCCTTGGTTCCTTTCAATATGGATCCTATAACAGGAGAAATTACATTCCTTCCAATAGCAATTGGAAACTACCAAGTTTCAATGCGAGTGAAAGAATACAGAGGTGGGGTTCAAATCGGAGAAATCACTCGTGATATGCAAATTCTTGTTGTTCCAAGTCCTAACACTCCGGTAGCTGTTATTACAAATTCAAATACTGCTCCTTATAATGGAAAAGCTTATACAATTGCACCTGGTGCGGATTTTTCAATGAATGTATCTGTTTTCGATTTGGATGCTCAAAGTATAACAATTGAGAGCGCAGGTGAAGCATTTATGTTAGCTTCAAACCCTGCAACTGTTACAATTACTAATGGAGTTGGAAGTGCTTCAGCTGCTGTAAACTGGACACCAAATGCTTCTCAATTAAGAGCTGCTGCTTATATCATCGGATTACGTGTTTCTGAGAACTACGGAACTCAAGTATTCCAAAGTGACTTATCTGTTTCTTTACGTGTTGGAGATGCTACAGGAATCGCTCATCATACTCAAAATGCATCATTCGGAATTAATCCTAATCCTTCAACAGGAGACTTCAGTATTCAATACAATTCAAAATCTACTATGCCGGTATCTGTAACTGTATTAACAGTTGATGGAAAGAAAGCTGCAAGTTTTGTTAACGAGCAGGTAATAGAAGGCATGAATGTAATTCAAGTGAATAATCTTCATCTTACTAAAGGTGTTTATTTAGTTCAATTAGAGCAAAATAATACTAAGATCGGAGTTCAACGTTTAGTGATTAACTAATCTTAACTTTCAATATTGAAAAAGAGAGCTCCAATAGGGCTCTCTTTTTTTGTTTATTAGATTTTGTAATTTGATAAGCTTATTGATAACAGAGTTTAAAAATATTCAGGTTCTTAGTTTAAATTTCAAGAAAAATTGATTTGAGATTTATGAATATCCGAGAGGTATGTTTTTTATAAGCGATTTTCTTCCGCAAATGATAACGCATTTAGATGTCAATGAAATATATCTTTACGTGATTTCCAAGTTGAGTACGGGTGTGTTTGGTCAAATAATAATTGGATTTGCCTTTTAATGCACAGGTATAAAAAAGTAGAACCTTGATCCTGTACCTTCGGCTGATTCGATATGAAGCTCTGATCCGATGGCTTTAATGAAATCGTTTACTAATTGAATTCCGAACCCATGTCCTTTTTCTCTTGCTGTACCGAGTGTTGAGAAGGATTCACTATGAAGAAGTTTTTGAACGTTTTCAGGTGAAATTCCCTTGCCGGTATCTTCTACTTGGATTTTATAAAAATCGTTAGCTTGAGCAATTGTAATATTGATTTTCCCGCCTTCTGCAGTGAATTTATAGGCATTTGAAATCAGGTTGCGGAAGATAGCTTGAATGATGTTTATATCGACAAATATGGATCCTTCTAATGGCACAATTATATTGAACTCAATGTTTTTTTCGTGACTTAGAAGGCGGCAGTAATTTTCTAAAAATTCATTGATGATTGGCAATGATATCTCTTCTTTATTTGCTTTGATTGAGTCCGATTGATTTCTTGCCCATAAAAGCATATTGTCGATAAAAGTAATGGTGTGCTTAATTCGTTTTTTTAATTCGGTAAGCAACATCGTCTTGACCTCTGGACTTTCTTTTTCAGATGATAATATCTCAACTGATGAGAGCAAGACGAGTAGGGGTGAACGCATGTCGTGAGATAGAACCGACATCATTTTTTCGCGCGATTTAACCGCTGCTTGTAAGGTAAAGTTCGTTTCATTTAATGTATTTGATTTTTCAATCAGATCTGCTTGAAACGAATTGTTGATTTTTAAAATAAAAATTACTTCTAAAATTGCTAAAAATGATGCGCCTATAGTATTTAAAGTCCATTCGGTTTGAATAGTACTTTGAGAAGCTGGATTGGGTCCCCAAGGCTCAATGTCCGTGGTAAGAAGGAAAATCAAAACCAACATGTTGATTCCTACAAATATATACCCCCAGAATCTTTCTTTCCCTTGAAAAATAATTAAAATACCAATGAAAATTGGAATGAAAAAAGTTAAGACTGCAGTTTCTTGGCAAGTTAATAAGCTGAACACAGATATTATTGTGGTCATTAATACGATCGTAGTTAGCTTAGAGATGAGCGCATAGCCCATTTTAAACAAAATTAATGCTAAAAACACGCAGGGGATAATTAGAAAATCTAGCCATAGCTCCCTGAAATTGCCGTCTAGGTAATCAAGAATTGTATAGGTAATTGCATATATTCCGATTATCAGAAGTATCGTTAAATGCAGCTGATTAGCTTTTCGAGCTAATAAGTCATTTGTAGAAATCGTGAATTCGTTGAGGTCCCCATTCCTCGTGTCTGCATTCATCATTTTTAGCCATTCTTACTTGATTTTACAAGTACAGATTTCGTCGTCACAAGTATAATACTTGCTACAGATTTATACTATGAGTAAATGATTAAGCAAGGGTAATAATTATCATGTTATTTATGAAAATTCGGCATGGTAATAATTTAACGAGGATTGGGTAGGAAATAGTTTGATTTAATAATTATCTGGGAACAAAACAGATGATAATAATAGAAAATATAAATCAAGAAATTGTAAAGAGAAGAAGTGGTCCCGTCGCGGCTCGAACGCGAAACCTACTGCTTAGAAGGCAGTTGCTCTATCCAGTTGAGCTACGGAACCGGTAATGGATAGGTCTGTTAGCAAAAAACGACCATTGCTTGTGTTTGAAAATTTTGCTGATTAGGCGAAACTGTGAAAAGCAATCAATGATGTCGAAGAACTAATTGTCGGGGTGGCAGGATTCGAACCTACGACCTCCACATCCCAAATGTGGCGCGATACCGGGCTACGCTACACCCCGAGTGGTGTAATTTTTTACTATGTTTCAATGTAAACGATACTCCTAACATTGATCGGCTGAAGTGCCTGGCGGTGAGGGCGGGATTCGAACCCGCGGTACAGTTACCCGTACGACAGTTTAGCAAACTGTTCCTTTCGGCCTCTCAGGCACCTCACCATTTTGTGGGGCTGCAAATCTAAGAAGATTGCTATATCTTCCAAAATTTTCGATTAAATTTATTGATTCTTATTTCAAATTATTTCAGATTCTATATTTGTACCATGCTAAGACGACTTAATAAATCCTTCATTTCTTTCTTCAACTTATTCATTTTTACGTGTTTTCTACTTTCTTGTACCAACTCTGTGACCCCGATTTCGTCATCAGAAAAGGAATATAATTCTTTCGAAAAATTGCCGAATCCTTCAAAAATTGAGTCCGATTGGCCTAAAAACAACTCCGTTTTAGTGCATATTTTGGCCGAACCCGACAATTTGCATCCTACTAATGGCACTTCTCAGACCAGAGCAGAGCTTTTTTTATACCTCCACGCCGGATTATTACGCACCGATTTGAGGTCCGGAACCATTACTCCCGGTATTTGTTCGGCTATGCCGATAGTTTCTCCCGATCAAAAATCGTTGACTTTTACTTTACGTGTTGATGTGAAATGGGACGATGGCTCACCGGTAACCGCATACGATGTTGCCTTTACGGTAAAGGCTTCAAAATTTAAATTAACTAATAATCCTTCCAATAAGTTCTATTTCGATAATGTTAAGGAAGTAATTATTGACCCTAACAATGACAAACGCTTTACTATTGTAATGAATAGTGTGTTTGTACAAAATCTAGCGATGTGGTGTGATTATCCAATTATTCGTTCTAAATCCTATGATCCTTCAATGGCAATCTCTATGGTGCCTTTTGATCTGTTAAATGATACTTCTAAACATATTGAATTAGATAAAAAACTTTCGAATTGGGCTGATACTTTCAATAGTGCCGGTTCCGGTGCCGATGTGAATTCTATCGATGGATTAGGGCCTTATAAGCTTGTAGCAGCTGAGGCAGGAGCTTCTTGGACCCTAGAGAAAAAGAAAAATCATTGGAGCGAAAATTCTTCTGCTTACAATGAAAAAAGTTATCCCGAGAAAATTATTTTTAAGGTGAACCAAGAACCTGTCTCTCAAAAAATCGAATTGTTGTCCCAGAAAATTGATGGTAGTGGTTACCTCGGTACTCGATTGCTTCTCGAATTGCAACAGGATTCTTCGTTCAATCGAAATTATCATAGTAAGTTTATGGATACTTATGGGTATACTTATATTGCTATGAATATGCATCCCGATGGAGTAAAGCACTCTTTTATATTAAATGATTTGAATGTTCGCAAAGCTTTAGCTTCCGCCGCTCGTATCGATGATATGATTAAGGTGGTGAATAAAGGAGTAAATAAACGAGTTGCAGGTCCGGTTTCTCCTCTGAAAAAGGAGTCGAATCCCGCTCTGAAAATTATTCCCTATAACGTTAAGGCATCTGCCGATTTACTCGATAAAGCAGGATGGAAGGATTCAGATAATGATGGTGTTCGCGATAAGGTTATCAATGGCAAAAAAACAGATCTTATGGTTGAATTGGCGTATCTTTCGGTGATCCCTGAATGGAAAGAAATGGCGTCAATTATTGCTGAGGGAATGAAACCCGCGGGAATTAAAATTGTTGCTAACGGTTACGACTATCCGATGTGGCTTCAAAAAGTTACTTCTCATGATTATGAAATGGCAATGGGAGCTTGGAATACTACTTCTCTTCCCGAGGATTACAGCCAATTATGGTCGACTGATAGTTACTTGAATCAAGGGAGTAATTATACTGGATTCGGTTCTTCTGCTACCGATAGTTTAATAAGCGCTATTGCCACTACGATGGATAATGATAAACGTACCAAGTTAGAATATCAAATGCAACAGGCTATCTATGATCAGCAACCTTATATCTTTATGTATGGATTAGTACGCCGCTGTGTAATGCATAAACGTTTTTCAGATGTTGAGTTTTATGCCGAACGTCCGGGTTTATTGTATAATCATGTAAAATTGTTGAGTCCTACTGCAACTAATGCAGTGAATCCTTAATGTTCCATGCGTAAAGTCGCCGGCATTTTAGCCACCTTATTTATCTCGGGAGCAGTAGTACTGCTGGCGTCTTTTCTATTGTTGAAAATGAAGCCCGGTGATCCGGTTCTTTCTTTGCCGGGAATGTCGGGAAATGCTAATTCATCTCTTTCGGTTAGTGATAGCCGTTATGAGGAATTGTATGTTGAATACGGACTTAATCTTCCTGCATTTTATTTTACGATTGGGAATTTAGCTGTCCCTGATTCATTTAATAATATCGCTAATCCTTCTGAAAGAACATTTCTTGTAAACCTTAGTCGCGAGACAGGTCGTCCCGATGTTATTGCAAATATTTATTCATTGCTTGTACAATGCAGAGAAGAGTCGAAGGCATTTTCTCTCGACTATCAATGGATCGTTTCTCGAGAAATAGTCAATTTGTTGAAGTCGGATTCATGGTCGAATTTCAACTCTTCGTATAAAAATATACTTGTCACTTGGAAAACTGAACAAGTGCCTGAAATGAAAGCAACCGCTCTTATTTCTTCTGAATTAAATTTGAATACAAGCAGCTGGAAACAATGGATTCCTGTTTTATCTTTTCATAGAAAGAATCAATTTCAATCATGGTGCGAGGGTTGGATAACAGCAGATAATTCGGGCATCATAAAGATGTATCGAAACTCACGATTAAGTGGCTTGCCTGTATTTTCTGTAATTCGAAAACCGTTCGTAGTTACATTACTAATTTCATTTCTTTCGCTTTTGCTCTCTGTAATGATTTCAATTCCCGCTGCCTGTGAGTTGGTCATCCGCCGTGAAAATAAATGGGTTGAACGATTAAATAATGCGCTGCTTTTTTTGTATTCCGTCCCCGTATTTTGGGTGGCCGTTTTGCTATTGATATTATTGGCAAGTCCAATGTTTTTAAATGTATTTCCTTCTTCCGGTATAGAACCTTTAGAAGGCTTTCCCGATGATATGGGGGCATTTATGAGAATGGTAATTAGCATTGGTTATTATGTTCTTCCGGTGATTGCGCTTTCTTACGGTGGAGTGATATTCTTTATTCGTTTATTGCGCAACGGACTACTTTCAGAGATGCAGCAGAACTATATCATCACCGCTAGAGCTTCAGGTTATAAGGAGAGAGTTATAGTTTATCGCTTCGCATTGAAAAACGCACTTTATTCATCTCTTACATTAATGTGGATTACATTCCCGGCATTGTTGTCGGGCTCTGTTTTGATTGAAAATGTGTTTTCAATTCCGGGTATGGGGTCTCTGTTAATTCGTTCAGTTCAAAATCAAGATCATCCTGTACTGATAGGGATTTTTATGATTATCGGAATAATTACTTCGTTGTCATTTGTATTGCTTGATATTATTCAATCTTTTATTGATCCTCGATTGAAAACTGAAAAAGGAGGGATGTATGAGTAGTTTGAATCGTCTCTTCTTCTACAAATATAAAAACAAGACTTCGTTTCGAAGATCTCTGAAGTTTTTAGTCGTAGTAATAATTGTTGCATTGATGGCTCCATTTATTGCGAATGAACAACCATTGATTGTTTACGATACCAATGGATTTCATTTTCCGGCTTTAAGTACTTCAATGAATGTAGTAAATTACGATAATGCAATTTTGCGAATCAATGCTCCAATTTCGTATAGCCCCGGCGTTAGTGACTTCGACAACTCGGGATATATTGGTCCGTTTGAGAAACAAATCACCACAAATGCTAATGGAGAGCAGGTGAATAAAGAATTTTTAGATCGCCATTGGCTCGGGACTACATTACGTGGTTGTGATGTCCTTGCAGGCCTTATTCACGGCGCAGGAATTTCACTTTATGTCGGTATTTTTGCTGCCTTATTAAGCGGATTGTTAGGCATTTTCTTAGGAGGGTTTACAGCGCTTTATAAAGTAAGAGGAAAGAAAATTTCATTCATAAGTTTGATCTTGGTTTTGATTTGGCTTGTTGCATTCTTGAATATTATATTCAATGTAAATGGAGCATCTTTTATAAAATTATTGGTTATTGGAGGATTATCATTTGCATTGTATTATCTCAGTAAATTGATCAATAGTAAAGCACAGAATTTAGCAACTATAGCTTTACCAGTTGATTTTATAGAATCACAATTGAATGTATTGTTTTCGTCTTTTCCTAAGACTTTAATAATAATTACTGTTGGAGGATTTATCATTCCCGGTTGGACAAGCTTAATATTTTTATTGGCAATTACCGGATGGATGGAAATATCCAGAACATCTCGAGCAGAATTTCTTCGAATAATTTCGATGAACTATATTGATGCAGCTAAAATGAGTGGAGCCGGATTTTGGAAAGTTCTATTTAAACATCTTCTCCCAAATGCATTGCCGGCAATAATTACGGTTTTGGTATTTAATGTCGCTTTGTGTATGCTTACAGAAGCTTCGCTGAGCTTCCTTGGAATCGGCATTCCCGGCGACTCAGTAACATGGGGTACATTGTTGGCTGAAGGCCGTGATTACTATAAAGCTTGGTGGTTGGTAGTTTTCCCCGGATTTATGATTACAGCCACTATTTATAGTCTTTTAACCGTCGGAGAAGCCTTCCGGGATAGTAAAATTGATTAAAGTCAACATAAAACACCCCAAAGGGTTATGAACTTAACTCAAGAATGCTGAATTTTGCAGCCCAATTAAGAATTTCACCCAAATGGTAACACTGAATAAAATTTTCACCTTCGATATGGCGCATGCGCTGGAACATTACCCCGGAAAATGTCGTCATATTCACGGACATACCTATATTCTGCATGTTTCTGTTGCCGGCGAAATTCTCGATCAGCCGGGAGCTCCTTTGGATGGTATGATTGCCGATTTCGGAGATATCAAGAAGTGGGTGAAGGATGAGGTTATTGACTTATTTGACCATGCATTGGTTTTAAGGAAGAAAAGCGAAATGGCTGAAATGAATTGGCCTGATAAACATTTGTCGCGTATCCTTTTAACGGACTATCAGCCTACTTGCGAAAACATTATGCTTGATATCCGTGATCGATTAACGAAAGCAGCACCTGCCGGTATAAATTTGGTTAATTTACGCCTCTACGAAACACCTACCAGCTACGCTGAATGGTCGAAATAATGAGAGATTAAGGTGTTTACCTTAATTTCTATTGGTTTGATCGGTACTTTTTTTCGTAAAGCGTGATATTGAACTATCTTCGTTTTAAATCATTCGATGAAACTATCTGCCCGACATATCCTTATTCATATTGCCGGATGGTTGTTTTTTGTTTTGATTACTATCCTCATTTTAAACGATCCTGAACAAGGTGTTTTTAGTTTATTTCAGAATACCGGTATCATGCTGATGTTAACTGCATCGGTTAGTTTGATGATGTCATTCTTTTATCTCAATCGCAAATTTCTAATTCCGGAATATTTCTTTCAACGAAAATATTTTGTTTATGCAATCATTGTTACTTTGTTTGTTTCGTTGCTATTGTTGATGCCATTCTTAATGCGACTAGGTTTTGATTCCGGATTTGATAAACCGGGACCGCAATTGCTCAATCATTTATTGTCGACTTTACTTTTGTTTATGATGGTGTTTATTGTCAGTACCGCCGGCCCTGTATTGAAAAGATGGATCGATGCAGAGAATAGTGCCGTTGAATTAGAGAATCAAAGATTGTCGGCTGAGCTTTCGTTTTTGAAGTCTCAAGTTAATCCTCATTTCTTGTTTAATACACTGAATAATATTTATGCTTTATCAGTAAATAGCGACCCTGTAGCATCCGAGTCAATTTTAAAATTATCTCAGTTGTTAAGGTATATATTGCAAGAAGCGCAAAGTGAAAATGTATCAATTAACAAAGAAATCGAACATCTTAAGCAGTATATCGATCTGCAAAAATTACGCTTCACGAAAAAGGTTAATGTGAACTTTGAAGTTACTACCGATGCTTCAGGGTTTAGTATTGCTCCTTTGCTTTTATTACCTTTTGTTGAGAATGCATTTAAGTACGGAATTTCCGCCCATGAAGCATCTAAAATTGATATTATGCTTTCATTTAAAGGATCGATATTCGAGTTTTCGGTGAAGAATACATTGAACAATGGATCTATTGCAGAGATAGAATCAACAGGAATCGGTGTTGAAAATGTCAGAAAACGCTTGGAACTTTCTTATCCAGGGAATTTCGACCTGATTATTAAGAACAATACTATTGCTCATAGTGTTTACTTGAAAATTACAGGGTTATGCTAAAAGTAATTATTATAGACGATGAACCTTTAGCTATTGAGTTGCTAAAAGGCTATGTGAATAGAATTGCGAATATTAAATTGATGGAAGTTTTTACTGATGCTGTAAATGCTTCATCTTATTTGAAAAATTATAAAGTCGATTTGATTCTCCTCGATATAAATATGCCCGATATTAATGGTGTTGAATTGGCTAAATCTCTAAAGAATCCACCAATGATTATTTTTACCACAGCATATAGTGAATTTGCTGTTGAAGGATTCAATATTTCTGCTCTTGATTATTTGCTTAAGCCAATAGCATTTGATCGTTTTTTAAAAGCTATTGATAAAGCAAAAAATCTGTTTGAGCTAAAAGAAAATGCATCAATGCATAACGATAAATTTGTTTTGGTGAAATCCGATTATCAATCGTTGAAAGTTAATACCGATGAGATATTGTATGTTGAAGGCCTTGATGATTATATCAAAATTTACACTAAATCGAATCAAATCGTAACGTTGCAAAGTTTAAAACTTTTCCTCGAGCAATTACCGGAAAGTGATTTCGCAAGAATTCATCGTAGCTATATCGTAAATGTAAATAGGATAACCAGTTTTTCAAAGCGACACGTTATGCTTGGGGAGACTGAACTTCCTATAGGTTCTACTTACTGCAGTATGTTTTTTGATAAAATCGGATATATGGAGTAATGCTCACCGATAAAATTTTCGGGTTAACCTAATACTTTGGCACGAAGGTAATAATATTCCCAATTTTACTTTGTACACTAAATTTAGTGTTAAAATTAAAATTTGCCATGAAGTTGAAAAGCAATATTGCTACTAGTGAATCAGGATTTGTTTTTAATCCTGCAACAGGTGATTCGTTTTCTTCTAATCCCGTTGCGGCAGAAATCCTTCTTTTACTCAAGGATAATAATTCTCTCAAAGAGATAAAGCAGATTATCTTATCGCGTTATGAAGTTGAAAGCTCTCAAGTCGAAAAAGACTTAGATGATTTTTTAACGCATCTGAAAGAAAATAATTTGCTTGAGTTATGAGTACGAAAAAGCAATTGGTGATTGCGGTAACGGCATTAAATAATATTGATAGTCCCGGACCCGGCATTCCAGTTATTAGAGCTCTGCGTGATTGCGATGATTTTGAAATGAGGATTATCGGGTTATCCTATGAATCATTAGAGCCGGGAATTTACATGAAAGATTTGGTAGATAAAACCTATCAGATTCCGTATCCTTCGGCGGGAACGGAAATGCTTTTGTCTCGTTTACTTGCAATTAACGATATCGAAAAGATTGACTTGATTATCCCCAATTTCGATGCTGAACTTTATAATTTCATTAAGATTTCAGATAAACTGAAAGATGCGGGTATGGCTACCTTCTTGCCTACACTCGATCAACTTGATGCGCGCGATAAAATAAATTTATTTTCTTTCGGAAAGAAACATGATTTTAAAGTTCTTGAAGACAAAACCATTTATTCGGTAGACAAAATTTTAGATGCAGTAAATGATTTTGAGTTTCCTATTGTAGTTAAAGGAAAATATTATGAAGCTACCGTAGCTTATACCATTGAACAAGCCGAGAAATCTTTTCATCGGTTAAATGCAAAATGGGGATTACCTGTAATTATTCAACAGTTCATTTCAGGTAGCGAAATAAATGTAGCTGCTCTTGGAGACGGGAAAGGGAATATGATTAGTGCAGTGCCAATGCGTAAGCTCTATATCACCGATAAGGGTAAAGCATGGGCCGGAATTACGTTGCAAGACGAATCTCTCATTGAACTTGCTCGACGTTTTATTGCTGCTACAAAATGGAAGGGAGGATTTGAACTCGAAATCATGCGAACCAAAGAAGGTGATCCTTATATCATGGAGGTTAATCCTCGTTTCCCTGCATGGATTTACCTAACAGCAGCTTCTGGACAAAATCAGCCGGCCGCGCTTGTTAAAATGGCATTAGGTGAAAATGTAGTACCATACAAGACTTATGAAGTTGGGAAAATGTTTATTCGATATTCATGGGATCTCATTACCAATATTGATCAGTTTCAACAAATATCCGCTTTCGGAGAATTGTAATATTTAAGATTATGTCAAAGTTAAGATACGAACGTCCTGTATTAAAGAAAATGAATGCAGGTGTAATGAATAAATTCGGATTAAGAACCGAATTCGTTCCTCATACTCATATCGATGGTGTTGCAGTAAAGAAATTAATCGAGAATTATGGTTCTCCTTTATTTGTTATTTCAGAACGTCAAATAAGAAAGAATGTCCAAGCCGCGAATCGTGCTTTCAAAACTCGATACCCTAAGGTTCAGTTTGCTTGGTCATATAAAACGAATTACCTCGATTCAATTTGTAATGTTTTTCATCAAGAGGGAAGTTGGGCTGAAGTTGTATCTGGATTTGAATATGATAAAGCTATCAAGAATAAAGTTCCGGGAAATAAAATAATTTTTAATGGTCCCGATAAAACGGAAGCTCAATTAAGAAAAGCTATAGAGAACGATTCATTGATTCATATCGATCATTTCGATGAGTTGTTTTATTTGATCGAGCTTTGTGATCGAATGAATAAGCGTCCACGTGTTGCAATCCGCGTTAACATGGATACAGGGGTTTATCCGATGTGGGATCGCTTCGGATTCAATTACGAAAATGGTCAAGCATGGAATGCGATTAATAAAATCATCGCGAGCGATAAACTCGATTTAGTAGGCTTGCATTGTCATATCGGAACATTCATGTTGGCAACATCAGCTTATGCTACTGCTGCAGCTAAGATGTGTGATTTAGCATGGAATGTTCTGCAAAAACATAATCGATTGATTAAGTATATTGATATGGGTGGTGGATTCCCTTCTTCTAATACATTGAAAGGCGCTTATCTTCCGGGTTCTGATACTGTTCCTTCTGTTGATGATTTCGCGGAAGCTATAACCAGTACTATATTGAATTATGGATTTAAACAAGATGAATTGCCATTGTTGATTCTTGAAACCGGAAGAGCATTAATAGATGATGCAGGATTTTTATTAGGATCTGTAATAGCGAGTAAGAGATTAAGCGACGGAAGAAGAGCAACAATAATGGATTTCGGAGTAAATATTTTATTTACTTCATTCTGGTATGATCATAAGATTACACCTGCACAAGAGTTTAGTCACCATACAGAAGATATGGTTGTATTCGGTCCTCTATGCATGAATATTGATGTAATTCGCGATAGTGTGAATCTTCCACTATTACAAAGAGGTGATCATGTTGTTGTTCATAAAGTTGGTGCATATAACATGACTCAATGGATGCAATTTATTAGTATGCGTCCGGCAGTGGTTATAATTGATATGGAAGGGGTAGATCATAAAATCAGAAAAGCTGAAACATTAGAATATATGGAAGAAGCTGAAGTAATGCCTGAGTATTTGCTAAAACATAACTTGTCGAATGAGTAAATATTCTGATGCGTTAAAGTCTGTAGTGCTTCCGAGTTTTTTGCATAGTTATTCTATGGTTTTCTTTGCAAAAGACATTTGGTTTGGATTGCTATTGCTTATAGTTTCATTCGTGAATCCAATCGCAGGATTCGTTGGCATGCTTTCTGTATTGATTACTATTTGCTTCGCCCTATTTATGGGATTTTCCAGGGATTATACCACTAATGGATTGTATGGATTTAATTCCATGATGGTAGGCTTAGGACTAGGTACATTCTTCCAAATTACACCTATGTTTGTTGTAATTGTCATCTTCGCTTCATTGTTGACGTTTGGAATTACTGTTGTTCTTTCGGGTTGGTTAGCTAAATACGGATTGCCATTTTTAAGTCTACCTTTTGTCTTAGGTTTTTGGTTGCTTCTACTAGCAACTCGAGAATTTACTGTACTTGAACATTCGCAGCGATCAATATATTGGATGAATGAATTAATTGCTGTCGGTGGCGATAGATTGTTTAATTTTTATACCATGATGGATGGACTTCCATTGCCGCTTTGGTTAAAAGGATATTTAATTTCACTAAGTGCCATTTTCTTTCAAGAGAATATTATTACAGGTGCATTAATATCAATTGGTATTTTGTATTACTCAAGAATTGCATTTAGTATTACTTTAATAAGTTATCTATCAGCTTGTGCCTTTGGGTATTTTAGTGGTATCAGTGCCGAAGGATTAAATTACTACAACCTCGGAGCTAATTTTATTTTGACTGCAATTGCAATAGGAGGATTTTTTCTTATTCCCAGTGGATCATCTTACTTGTCGGTTGTATTGCTGACTCCTGTAATTACCTTTCTTTTGGTTGGTGTTTCTGTTTTTATGAAACAGTTTCAGTTGCCTGTCTATTCACTTCCATTCTCATTAACAGTAATCTTTTATCTGTATTTACTAGCTAATAGGGTTAAGTCGAAATTTATTGTATTAACGCCGCTTCAGTATTTTTCTCCTGAACAGAATTTATATCGATATAAAAATAATAGCGAAAGGATCCGAGATGGGAAATTCATTAATTTGTCTGTCCCTTTTTACGGTGAATGGATGGTTACACAGGGTTATGAAGGATCAGTAACACACAAAGGAGAGTGGAGTAAGGCACTCGATT
The DNA here is from genome assembly GCA_029547265.1 of Bacteroidota bacterium. Classification (GTDB taxonomy): domain Bacteria; phylum Bacteroidota; class Bacteroidia; order AKYH767-A; family OLB10; genus CAINEC01. Next base: position 707 of record JAKPPP010000124.1, on the reverse strand, counting down.
TTATGTTACTCGACGAAGAAATGCGAACCTATTCTGAATATGGTATTAATCTCGATAACTATTATTGCTACAATAAACCTGTGCTTTCTCCCGGCGATGGTATCGTTGAAGAGTTGGTGGATTGGGTTCCCGATAATCCAGTAGGGAAAATGAATATCGATCGTAACTGGGGAAATGCTTTGGTGATTCGTCATGCAACCGGATTATATTCAAAAGTGACCCACTTGAAGTTGGGCTCATTTAAAGTGAAAATGGGCGATTATATCACGAAAGGACAATGGATTGCAAGTGTAGGTAATTCAGGAAGATCACCTGAACCGCATTTGCATTTCCAGATTCAAGAAACTCCATATATCGGATCGAAAACGAAGGAGTATCCTTTTGGATATTATATTGTGAGGAAGAATGACTCTTTTACTTTGAAGAGTTATGAGATTCCCGAAGAGGGTGAATTGATTTCAAATGTATTTGTATCTCCTATGATGACACAGGCATTTAAATTTCAACCAGGACAAGTAACTCGCTATCGATATACCAATGCTGAAGGAATTGAAATTGATGAAACCTGGGAAGCCGCGGTCGATAATTGGAATTCGCAATATTTAAGATGCAAAGAAACAGGAAGTGTTGCTTATTTCGTTAACAATGGAACCCTGTTTTACTTCGTCTCTTATATTGGAAAGGGTAAAGATTTGCTTTTCCTGTTT
>JAKPPP010000120.1 GCA_029547265.1 Bacteroidota bacterium | reverse complement strand
GATTTTCTGATTTCACGTCCCGTCGGCACACAATTGATAGGTGTTGAATTCGGCGGAATTCCATTATCAAAATTCAGCCATCCAGCGAAAGCAATTTATCTGCTCGGTTCCGAAACAAACGGATTATCGAAAGAAATCCTTGCTGCCTGTAATGCGATTGTCGAAATCGAATCGATAAATTATATGTCATACAATGTTTCCGTTGCCGGATCGATTGTGATGTATCATCGATTGATTTCTTCGATCGGATCATCCGATTGATTCTTTGTTTCCGGTATCGTTGTCTTCGGTAAAAAAAACAATCCGAAGCAGAACAATCCGATCAGAATTACCCCAAATTGATACCGTGTATGCTGAGTAAAGGTTATAAATAGGAATAACCCCGATTGCAATTCGGTAATCAAACCGATTAATAAATAACGTCCCCTTCTAAATCGTAACGCCAGAATAATGCTGACTAAAATCGTCCAATACATACACAAAGCCGGTCGCCAGATGAGTGCATCCAATATAGGGTTTGCCCAACTTTGTGTATATAATTGGTAAAGTGGTCCTACCAGCCATGGGAGTTTCGAATCCTCTTTCAAATCGGTTTGATTCGACCCGGGATCGATCCAGCGATAATAGCCTTCTTTTCTCCCCCAAAAATCTGATCGGAATAAATAGCACTCACTACGTGCGATTCTCCAAATCATATTACTGGAACGAAGAGCATGTTGCAAACTGACCATCGGTGCTTTCTTGGTCAATGAAATAAAAGTCTGTAAGTTTTTGCTACTGTTTTGATTTAAAACATTAGCATTGAAGTGCGGCGCTTTTCTGATTGTATCCGCGTTACATGGGTCATAAATCCATTCATCTGTCGGACATATTTGATTGATCCAATCTTCTTCTTCTTTCGATAATGGTGTCCCTACAAAAACATGAGCACTAATATAGTGTAAATAAATTTTATTAGCATTTTTATTAGCATTTCGCTCCACTTTCAGTATAGAATATAGCGGACCTAGAACCAAGCCAACCGTGATTGCTATTGTTACTAGCGAGAAAGAAAACAATTTCCAATATTTGTGGTAAACCAACATCATTATCAGCATTCCTGCAATAGCCACTGGTAGCCCATTATGCCTGAACAAGATAACACCGGCACCGACTAAACCAAGCGTCAGCCATTTTTTACCTTGGAACCAGTAGCCATCTGTTAAAATAATTTTCAGGAAGATCAGAAATAACGCTAACATACAAATACTGTAAGGGATGTCTTTCCAGAGAGTGATCGAAAAAAAGCCGCATACGGGGGAGACTGCAAACAGCATACTCGTTAACCAAGTTACTATTTTTCTTACTCCCATTTGCCGCAAGAAATCAATTCCCCAGGATATGACTAAACTCATAGCTACTATTTGTCCCAATGCAACCAATGCCGGGGTAATTCCACCAAAAGATAAAATTCCTAAACACAAAGCATAAATAACCGGATGCCAATCATTGTAATGTCCTGTAAGCATTTGCTGCCATTGATCGACTGAATCCGGACTCATCATGCCGGGCCAGAAGGTTAACAAATAGATTCCCCAAATCAGAATCATCGGTATCGCATAGACCCACCAATGATAAGAAAAAGTATTCGATAATTCAGATTCATCGATCCAAACAGTAATTAAAAAGGTTATCAATAAAAAAATAAAAAATGAAAATAACAGCCAATATATGGAATAAAAGATAAACCGATTAATAATCGGAGGCGGAAAATTTTTAACAATATAGATTTCACTCGAATCTTGATTATATAGATCAAATGTTTCTTCCACCCCGTTTAATCGGATCTTCACAATTCCGCAATCCGGTCCTGTTTTAAAAGTCAAATCCAGTTCTTTAAATACCCGACCGGTCCATTTCAATTTTGCCGATTGGATAGAAAAAATCGTTCCGTCAGTTACAGTCCAAGAATTCTCTTGCGTGAAAGTTTTAAAACTATCTGTTATT
>JAKPPP010000110.1 GCA_029547265.1 Bacteroidota bacterium | reverse complement strand
CCCAAAAAACTCACAACCATTCCCAACTGATAATTTCTGCCGGGCATGGCGCGGTTAGCGATTACTTGGTAGTTGATGTTGTTAATGTTGTTGGCCGCTGCAGTGATGACAACATTTAATTTATGGAAATTTTTCTCGTAGCTGATCGTTAGATCATTTATTAGATATGGATCTAACCACTTGGAGTTGTCTGTTACTGTGTAACGATACCCCGAGTAGTTCATGTAGTAATTTACTTTTATATTTTGATAGGAGATACTTGCCTTGCCTTTGTAAAGTACTTTGGGTGTGTATATCTGTTGCTTGTTGAGTGAGCTTATATTCGCTGCATTGGTTTTGGTAATGATGCTATTATTCCATTGTGGTCGGAATTGCAGTTCTCCTTTCCACTTTTTCTCTCCTGCCTTCACACTAACATTTCCGTTGATTCCGTTCGAGTGTATTTGCTGTATATTCTCTGCTCCATAAACTCCCCCCGTTTGCGGAAACCAAACTATCGCATCGTTGAGTAGGATGTCAAATACTCCTGCTTCTGCGGTTATCGAGATTTGATTTACTTGCTTTTCTAATACGATTCCTCCACTCACTTCTCTTCCTTTCTCAGGCAGCAAATCGCGATTCCCTCCCGGCTGCCAGTATTGATCGTTGAGCGTTGGTACGCGATATACCATCGCTCCTTCTGCTCTTAATCGTATTGCCTTGGTGATTTGATAACTTATTCCTGCAGACGGCAATAGCGGTAACGCATCACCGTTAGTAAAGCCATTGCGCAATGCAATATTCGTATTTAGCTTCCCTTTACTATAACCTACTCTTACAGTTCCTGAAATTTGATCCAGCTTTTCTTCTTTCGGATAGGCATCGGTAATAGCTTGCGATTTCTCTGCTGATACTCTAAAATCGAATTGCCAATTTTGTATTGGATAAAGGCTATACATTGCATCTGCTTGATACGATCTCGCTCTGCTTCTCTCATCTAACAACGCAGTTGAATCGATAAACCTGATTTTATCTTGTACAAATCCTGCATTGAGTGTTAATACCGATTTCTCTCTCTTGAAATTCCAGGTGAGTGCATAGCGCTGCGCTTCGTCTTTTTGTTGCTGATACGAATTCGCTTGCAACATATGCGGCGGAATTTTATAATCGCTATTTAAGTACCATATATGCGCTGCCAAGGAATTATTGGCATTCCCGAATTTCAATTCTTGGGCGAATCCTTCTTGCTCGCTATCGGCATTCTTTTGAGTGACAGTTTCACCGTATTGGTTTTTATATGTAAAGTCATTCTTTGCTTTACGCATATAAAATTTACTGTTCGTAGATACGTTACCGTTAGTAAGTCCGCTTTGAACACCTAGTTGTTGTCCGCCGTACGAACTTATGCCCGTCATCACCGATGCATTAAATCCCTCGTTCTTATCAGTCTCCGACTCCAGCAACACCGCTCCACCTACCGATCCGCTGCCTTGCAATGCTCCTGATCCTCCGTATTGCATGGTTACTTTATCGAGAAGAAATGAAGGAATCAACGAAAAATCGTATAAGCCCAACATCGGACTATTCAATTTTATTCCGTTCCACAACAACGCTGTATGTGCAGCTCCCATTCCCGATGATGTAACAGTAGAAACTCCACCTTGTCCGTACGATTTCACAAACACACCCGATTCACGAGTGAGTTGAGCAGCTACATCCGGCGCTAAAATTTTTGCAGCAAGGCTAGTATCTAATACTTGATGTGAAATAATTTTATCGGGATAAGCAATGCGACTTCCTTTAACATCAACTTGTTTTAACCAATGTAAAGTATCGACATCTTGAGCCTTTATGAGAGGCGAGATAAAAAGTAATAAAAGCAGAATTCGTTTTTTCATTGGTTGAATAATAGCAGGCTGCTCGGCAAAAGCCAATGAAAGAAACAAGGCCGAGGCCTTCGTATCTCACGCCTTTTCACCGAAAGCGCCTGATGTTATTTAGCGGCAGGTCTTCTGACTTATACTTTTTGTTTATCGTCCTTCCCGCTTGCGCAGTGGCTTCCGACAAAATTATTGTTACCTAGTAACAGCAAAGTACTTACAGCAGCGGGAACTGCTCCGGATTTACACCGGATTCCCTTTTCATTTCCTTTGAGGAAAACCGTTAATGCTACGAAAATACAACAAACCATCGGAAATTGCTTTTTGTTTAACGATTAGCGTGTAATTTAGCGGCTGTATGTCGCACCCCCTATTAGAAACATTTCTTCAAGGAGATCGCCGGGCCATCGCCCGCGCAATTACATTGGTAGAGAACCAATTGGCGGGGTACGAATTACTTTTGGGTGCATTGCCTGTAAATCGCAGTATTCCGGTCACCGGAATTACAGGTCCTCCGGGAGCCGGAAAGAGCACCCTGATCAGCGCATTAATCAAGGAACTTACCTCTCGTAAAAATGCTGCCGGCAACTTCAACCAAGTGGCAGTAGTGGCGGTTGATCCTACCTCTCCTTTTACGCATGGTTCATTGCTGGGCGATCGCTTACGCATGCACGACCATTTCAACAATCCGAATGTGTTTATTCGTTCTCTGGCCACCAGAGGAGCTTTAGGAGGACTTTCTGCGAAGACCTTAGAAGTAATTGATGTATTGAGAGCCGCATCGTTCGATCATATCCTCATTGAAACAGTTGGTGTTGGGCAATCGGAAGTAGAAATAGTATCGATGGCGAATACAACGGTAGTGGTTTTAGTTCCCGAAGCGGGTGATGAAATACAAGCGTTGAAATCGGGAATTATGGAGATTGCCGATGTTTTTGTAGTGAATAAATCGGATCGTGAAGGGGCAGATCGTTTTGTTGCAGGCATTCATAAAACACTGCATGAACGTCCTTATAACGAGCAGTGGAGTATTCCTGTAATAAAGACCGTCGCTTCGCGCAATGAAGGCGTTCAGGAACTAACGGATGCGGTTATACGACATTATCAAGTAAATCCTCCGCAGCTGAATGTTCACCTAATGGCAGAGCATGCATATCGTTTAATACAACACGATAAAATGAAAGGCATTACGGTAGATAATATTGCTGGGCAGCTAAAAGAAAAAATGAATGCTGAAGGTTTTAACCTTTACGCTTTTGTAAAAGATTTTCAGCGTAAATAATCATTACACTCTTCGTTTCTTTAAATTACATCGATTGATGTCGGCGTTGCATGCTGCAAACACATCGTCAGAGAAAGTATACAACAATGCTTTCGTATAATGATCGATTGCATCGTCCCATTTCTCTTGGCGTTCGTTGAGGCGACCGAATAAAATGTACAATTTATCTTTTTCGATTCCCGGTACTTCCATCCCTTTATTCAAAACCGCTACCGTTTCGGTATAGCGTTCGAGCATGATTAGTAAGTCGGCGTAGTCGTAATACAAATCGGGGTAGTTAGCTGCTTGGCGCATCGCGATCTTAAAAGACACTTCCGCGGTATTATAATTACGGAAATAACGAAGCCGGAGATGTCCGAGCAGAGCTTGTGCGCGACCGTTTTCAGGCTGGCGAGCCAGAACGAGCGACAACTCCTGAAGACATTCCTCTACCCTTCCCTCAACGAGCAAGTGTTGGGCTTTCAGAATTTGATTATCGGCAGCTTCTATCATTTTACAGGAACATTAATTTCCTGACCGGGACAAGATACGGTTAACTGTAGGCTTTACAGGGTGCGAAGGTGGTGAATTTCGTTGAAAACGGGGTAAAACAGGGTATTCTCAGGACTTAACTTCCTCAGCCGATTCTGATTCTGCATTCCTCAGTAGAAAACAGTTCAAAAAGGCAAAGAAAGTCACTCCGGCTTGTGTCTCGAGCGTGTCTTCGGATAACATCGAAAAAACGGCAATAAACAGGAAAGCCGAATACAAGTAGTTTCTCCACAATTTTTGTGCTAAAAACGGATAAAAAAGGGCAAAAACGAGGTAAAACATGCCCAAAACCCCAAAAGCGACAGCATAACTGAGGTATTGATTATGCGAACGAAGCCTCCACTTTTCGTCTAACTTGGAGTGCAATTCATTGTAGGCCGATTTGAACGCTTCATTTACATCGCCGGTACCAACGCCGGTAAATGGTTGTTTGCTGAAAATATAAGCGGCTGTTTTCCAAAATTCTAAGCGTTGGGTAAACGACTGGCCTGTTGCATTTCCGTTATAGTAATAGCTTCGGTACTCCCAGGCTAAATCATCGAGACGTTGTTTCACTCCTCCTTGGTGATGCATTCGGTTAACATTCGCGATCCCCGACTGAATTGCTTTTATTTCATCGTTGGATAACTTCATGACTGCTGCCGCATCTTTATTTTCCCCTTT
>JAKPPP010000104.1 GCA_029547265.1 Bacteroidota bacterium | reverse complement strand
AGATAATCGTTTAAGGACATTTACTATTACCTCATCGTTCTGTATTGTGATTGATGGCTTGTCGAAGTTTAGACTTAATAATCGGGGTAAATTTTTTCTTCGAATAAACCGTATGAAAGTCTTATCCTTATCAACAATGATATAATCCTCGCTAAACATGAAATCTTTGAGCTTTTCAATGTTAACCTTTGAGGCAGGCAAAATGTGAACATTAACCCTTTTATACGATACCGATGTGGCTATAGCCACAATAACAGGGAGTATCACGGTTAAAGGAATAAATGTGATGTAGAACTTCCAAAAATTAGGCCAAGTAAATGAACCCCCAATTAGCATTATTAATGCAAGGAATACAAACATGGCGATGAGCATGAGTACAAAGTGAAGTAAAAAAATCTCGACATGTCCCTTGCTTTCAGCTGATTTTACATGAACTTCGAGTGCCATAAGTTTACCGGATTAGGTTTAACATTACTGATAAGGTTAGGTTCATCAAATTTAATTCAAATTACACCAAATTGTAATTAAAAAACCCAAAAAATGTATCTTAAAAAATGGCAAATCCATTACTTCCATCGGAACGAGCAAATGCACGGAACATGCCTGTGGTATTCATCATCATACAAACATTACCGGAGCGGTCAACCGCAATTACTCCTCCGCGCCCTCCAGAATTAAGGAGTTTACCCATAATAACACGCTCAACCGCGGCATTGAGTGAAAGGTTTTGGTATTCCATGAGCGCTGAAATATCGTGAGCTACAGTATATCTTATAAAGTATTCGCCATGCCCAGTAGCCGAAACGGCACAGGTGGAATTGTTGGCGTAAGTTCCGGCACCAATAATTGGCGCATCGCCTATTCGCCCCCATCGTTTATTGGTCATTCCTCCGGTTGATGTTGCAGCAGCCAGGTTGCCATGCATGTCGAGCGCCACACATCCAACAGTGCCCATCTTTTCCTTCGATAGCGTACGTTGAAGGTCGTTCCAGCGTTGAGGAGTAAAAAAATATGATGTATCCACGATTTCAATACCCTTTACCTTTGCAAACTCCGAAGCCCCCTTA
>JAKPPP010000080.1 GCA_029547265.1 Bacteroidota bacterium | reverse complement strand
GAAGGTTTGGTTGGACCAAATCTTACTGATGAATTCTGGATTCATGGCGGTGGTATCAAAAATGTATTCACTACTGTTACTAACGGAGTACCTACAAAAGGTATGATTAGCTGGAAGGCTCAATTATCTCCTAAGAAAATTCAGGAAGTAGCAAGTTTTGTATTAAGTATACAAGGATCAAAACCTGCCAATGGCAAAGAACCACAAGGCGACAAGTGGGTTGACGACTCAGCACCAAAGGATAGCACAACTGCTGCCCCTGCTGCTGATAGTGCTGCTACGGCATTAACAAAGTAAAATCAAACAAACAAAATAACGTGAGCATCTCATCCGAAGCTGCCGGAAGAAAAGACCAGGAATCTTTCCGCGATAGCATAGCAACTATCAATAAAGACGGTAACCGAAATTGGATCTTTCCCAAAAAGCCCAAAGGACCTTTTTATAACAAAAGAACTATTGTAAGTTCAGTTCTGCTAGCATTATTGTTTAGCGGACCGTTTATGAAAATTAATGGTCATCCACTGATGTTATTCAACATCTTGGAACGAAAGTTTATCATATTCGGAATTGCATTCTGGCCACAGGATTTCCACCTGTTCGTGCTTGCGATGCTCACGTTTATTGTTTTCATTATCCTTTTTACCGCATTGTTCGGAAGACTTTGGTGCGGATGGGCTTGCCCACAAACCATCTTCATGGAGATGGTATTCCGGAAAATTGAATATCTCATTGAGGGCGACTTTATGCAACAAAAAGCATTAAAGGCGGCACCGATGAGTCCCCAAAAAATGGGTAAGAAATTGTTGAAGGCATCCATCTTTTTTGTGATATCCTTCCTAATAGCGAATACCTTCCTAGCCTATATTATCGGCATTGATGAGTTAAAAGCCATTATGACTGATGATCCTTCAAAGCACAGCGGAGGACTAATCGCAATATTAGTATTCACCGGAGTATTCTTTGGGGTTTATATGAAATTCCGTGAGCAAGCTTGTTTAATTGTTTGTCCTTATGGAAGATTACAAGGAGTATTACTTGATAAGAACTCTGTTGTTATCGGGTACGACTACAAACGTGGAGAGCCAAGAGGGAAAGTAAAAGAAAATAAAACCGGCGACTGTATTGATTGCCATGCCTGTGTGCAGGTTTGTCCTACAGGAATTGATATAAGAAACGGTACACAGTTGGAATGTGTCAACTGTACAGCTTGTATCGATGCATGTGATTCAATCATGGATAAAGTAAATAAGCCTAAAGGTTTAATTCGTTATACCAGCGAAGAAGCAATTGCCACAGGTAATAAATTTAAAGTAACTACCAGAATTATCGGATATTGTATTGTATTAACGATTTTGTTTGGTACCTTGATAACATTATTGTCGATTAGAACTGATGTAGAAGCAATAGTATTGAGAACCCCGGGTATGATTTATCAAAAACAAAGTGATCACTCCTACTCTAATCTTTACAATATTAATGTAGTAAACAAAACATTCGATAAATTTCCTCTCACTTTAGAATTAGTTGAACCTAAAGGGACAATAAAATGGGTTGGAGATGGAATACAATCACTAGAGCCACAAGATGTAAAAGATGGAGAGTTCTTTGTGATTATTGATCAGGAGTATATCAAAGTATCGAAGTTAAAGATTAAGATATTAGTTAAATCAGGCGACAAAATAGTAGACGAAGTAAACACAAATTTCATCGGACCTGTTAAATAAAAATAATCATGAACTGGGGATATAAAATTCTAATATTGTACAGCCTTTTTATTGTCGGAATATTGACAATGGTATATAAAGCATCACAACAAAAAGTGGAGCTTGTAAGTGAAAATTATTATGAGCAAGAAGTGAAATATCAGGATCAGTATAACCGAATGCAAAACAGTAATCATCCGGAGAATAAGTTGGTGATTAATGCTGCACTTGGTTCTGCAGAGATTCAATTTCCTTCGGCCTATGCAAATTCAAAGGTTGACGGTAAAATCACTTTCTTTCGTCCTGATAATAAAAATCTCGACTTTAGTGTGCCAGTTGAATTAGCATCCGGCATTCAGAAAATTCAGTCAGAAAAGTTGAGTAAAGGATATTGGAAAGTTCAGATATATTGGAATGCCGATGGCAAACCATTCTATCAAGAAGATAAAGTACATATTCAATAAACCATGGATTTCTATCTGATTTCGGCTTTATCGGTAGGCTTTTTCGGTAGCTTTCACTGTGCGGGAATGTGTGGCCCATTGGCATTGGCGTTGCCGACACCGGGAAGCACTAATCAATCGCTATTTGCCGGGAGACTGCTCTATAACTTCGGAAGAACCGTTACCTATTCCATCTTAGGTTTAATAGCCGGCATAATTGGCCATACATTTTCTATTAAAGGATTACAAAGTGACATAAGCATTGTTGCCGGAGTTCTTATAATTCTTGTTGTATTATTTTCAAACGATTCAATTTTAAAAAAGATCAATGGCAATTTAGTTGGCGCTTCCTATCACGTAAAAAAGAAATTGGGATCCCTTCTTAAGCAACACTCCTACTCTTCATTGTTTTTTGTGGGATTGTTAAATGGCATATTACCATGCGGATTTGTTTACTTGGCTATGGCAGCTGCTGTTAGTTCGGGTAGTATATTGAACGGAGGTCTGTATATGTTCTTATTCGGATTAGGAACGCTACCGATGATGTTATTAATATCGCTTTCAGGAAGCATTATAAGCATTAAAGCAAGGACATTTGTAAACAAGCTCTCCCCGGTAATTGCAATCGCTTTGGCGTTGTTTTTAATCCATCGTGGCACCATTCTAAGGAATGAAGAAGACGATTGCTGTAAGAAGCATAAAATAAGTCATTATGAATCGGGTCGAACCGTTCATAATGCAAATCGAACAATCAGCTATAAGATAAAATAAAAAAATCCCCTTTTTGAGGGGATTTTTTATGACTGAAACTTTCGATTAATCGACGTTAATAACAAACATCGGCAAATCAGTTTTATAAGCTACCCTTTTCGTGATAGATGGGTTAATAATTGATTCCAAGAAATTTCGGTGATGCGTAGCCATTGCCAAGCAATCCACTTTTTCTGATTTCAAGAAGAAAGTGATACCATCGGCGATATTTGCATCAGAGCAAACATATCCTCTCATCTTAGGATACTTCACGAATTGTTTAATGCGAGAGGTAATTCGTTCTAGATCCTTTTCATCATGAACCAAGAAATGATTATCGACATTTAAGAAAATCAATTCGGCACGGAACATTTTTGCCAAATCAACAACTTTCTCTGATTTCAATAAATTTTCTTCAGTTAAATCCGTTGTATAAACGATTTTATTGAATTCGGTGAATTTGGCTTTAGGAGGAATAATCATCACCGGACAAGTAGCTTCTTTCAAAATACGTCCGGTATTACTACCAATTAAGAATCGTTCAACAGTAGATGTTGTAGTACTTGATAAAAAGATCGCATCAACCTTTTTTTCAATTGCAATTTCTATTGTTCTTGCAGAAGGCAATCCTTGTTGAATTATGAGCTCAACGGGAACACCTTTTAGTTTGTCTGCGATTTTGGCATAAAATTTCTTCAATGCTTTAATCGAATTCTCGTACATCACTTGATAATCGATCTGTACGGAAGAAATTGTAACATCTGTATAAATCACAGGTGTTTCATAACAATGCATCAATAATAATTTACTCTTGTAAACGCGTGCCATAGCAGCTGCATACAGAACCGCATTTTCAGAACCTTTTGAAAAGTCGGTTGGACATAAAATCAGTTTCATAGAATTGATAATTTAAGTTAGTACTTAATGCAATTTATGTTTTTTATTGATAATAAGATTGGCATGAGTCCATTCAACGCTTTTAACGAAAGCCTTTTTGCGGAATACACAATCTTTCACACTGCAAATATCACATGGTAATTCCTCATTACAAGGGTCTGTATGCACAAATAATTCAACAGAATGATCAAAATCACGATTTAGTTCGTTTTCAAGCAGTTTAACCTCTGAATGTACCTTTTCCAAAGTTAAATAAAATGGTAAAGTAAGGTGACAATCGACATGAATATAATGTCCGAATTTTTGCGATCTTAGGTTATGGACATCAATCCAGTTATCGTGACGATTTTTCTGCAGTGAGGTAGCTATTTTTTCAATTGATTCTTCATCAGCCTTATCGAGCAAACGATCAATAGATTCTTTTGTGAGCTTATATCCACTCATCATTATATGAATAGCCAAGGCAATTGCCAATAATGGATCAATCCATGCTAATCCTGTTAAATGATATAACCCTAGTCCCACTATTAATCCAACACTTGTCATGGTATCAACATGAAAATGCTGTCCATCTGCAATTAAAGGCAAAGAATTTAACTCCTTCCCTTTTCGTTTCATATAGGTGCCGATAAAATACATGGCTAATCCCGAAACTGCAGTTAGAATGATACCTTCATCAACATTTTCAAGGGTATTCGGATGAATCAAATTATATCCCGATTTAAAGAGGATATAAATGCCGGTCCCAATGATTAATGCTCCTTCGAATCCAACTGCTAAATATTCAATTTTTCCGTGACCATAAGGATGATCAAGATCGCGAAGTTTAGAAGAATAATAAATACTGTAGAGAGTAAATGAACTAGTAGCAATATTGATAAGAGATTCAAGGGCGTCGGAAAGTACGGCATTTGACATCGTAACTTTATAGGCAATAAACTTTATAGCCATAATAAGCACCGAAAATATGAGTACCAGCCTAACAGCAAAAACTTTGGAGCGGATATTAAAACCTTGAATTGAATTTGTCATATGAAGAATTTGCTGATAGATACAATTCCTATAATACCCACCAAAATGAGTACAATTTTACGAAAGTAAATCTGACTAATTTTATTTAGCAATAATTTTCCTATCCAACTTCCTAAAAATGAAACGATAATTAATCCCGGTAAATACCACAAATGACTTGAATTGATAAATCCATCGGCCCAATAAATTACAGAGCGACTAAAATCGACACCCATATCGATTGCTGCCGATGTACCAACAAAGAAATTCTTCTCGAGATTAAAAGCTGCCATAGCGGCCCCTCGAATTGCTCCTCCGGTGCCTATTAATCCGGCTAAGAATCCCGCTGTTGTTCCTCCTGTAATAGCATTTTTCTTTGAGGCTTCAAAATGAACTTCAGGATTTTTAAGAAAGTAAAATGAGAAAGAAACCAGGAAAATTCCCATCATTAATTCGGCATAATAAAACGACATCTGCGTTGCTAGAAGCCCTCCTATAATTACGCCAATTACGCTCGGCAAACCGAATAATAAGAAGATCTTTTTATCGATAAACTTTCTAAACAAAATCAGCTTTGCCAAATTGCTAAACACATGGAAGAAGGCTGTTAATCCCAAAACGACCTTTGGTTCGAAAAAGAAAGATGCCAAAGGCACAAAAAACACCGAAGAACCAAATCCTCCGATAGTTCCTGCAACCTCACTTAAAAGCGCCAAAATGTAAAAAACGATCATAATCAGCTAAGATAACGTATATAAAAATGAAAGCTGCACCCGTGGTACAGCTTTCCCCAAACCTGCAAACTATGAAACTACTATAATTTCATGGCTGATGCTTTGATCAGCGGAACAAACGTACTATGAGATTGTGTAAAAAAGAATGACAAAACAGAGTTGAAAAGTTGATAGATATCAGCCCAATAAAAACTGAATTAATATGAAAAACAACTATTCACTTTGACCGAATTTCCGCTATAATCTACTGCTGTAATATCAACATTAACCGGTCCGGAGCAATCAATCCACATTGGAATCAACAATGCATCATGCTTCGCATCCCATTCGCATGGCTGCCAAATTCCGTTGATAAATGCATCAGCTTTTTTGATTCCCGATAAATCGTCGGTTATTTTAACCGCAAAAACGGGATTCAATTTTTTCACTGAATCAGTAGTTTTTACCACAGAAACGATTTTAGGTGGCATACTATCTATCATTAATCGATAATTCCCAAAAGCACGTAAACTCCCTTCCAAATGGTTTTTAAAATACTTTAAAGGGAAGGCGTTACCGTTAGGTTTTCCTTCTGAATTCACCTCCGAAAACCAATAGCTAAATTTAGGTGATGGTTTAAGTTTTAAAGAAACCGAAACAGGTTTTTGCAATGCGATCAAGGGCGAACCGATTGAAACTGAAAGAATATTTTTCTTTATAGTAACAGCTGCATCTACTTGAGCATTTTCATAGATAGCACTAGGAGGAATATTCACTTTCAGTCGATCAGAAATCACCTCTCCTCCATTTAAAACAGTAACATTATATTTTGGTGGCATTAAAACCGATTGAAAATCGCGCAATAAACTATCTGCTATACTATCTGCTTGAAAAACCCAATTATATGATGAAGAATTGCCATAGAAATCGGTAACAACCAGCCTGCAATCAACCGGAATATAATCAAGGATTTGAACTCCCCTATTTTTGATTTTCTTAAATACTGAGAATGTATTCCCTTCCGTTTTAAAACATCTTTGCATTTCGGTTTTCCGCAATTTCAATTCTTTGTAATCTATATATGCGTTCACCAATTTTGATTCACTAAAATTGAATCGGTCGAATTTCACTTTGTAAATGGTATCCTTATCAGCAATAAATGCTATCGAATATATTCCTAAGGAAGAAGAACTATCGGTATCTATTCCCGAAAAAGCGGCATAATAAACATCTTCACAAACATGAAATGTATCGGATTCTGTTTTGTTATAGATAGAAATAGCGTTTGATCCTACCTGAATAAAATTGCCATTTCGCTCAACATACCAAGCAATTTTCGAAATGTTTGGAGCAATTGTATCGGCAATGGGTAAACCGAATCCCATGGGATTTAATGGCTCTTCCGAATACCTATCTCGAATTTCAAAATGTAAATGAGGTGCTTGACTGCCTCCCGAATTACCACTTATTCCGATTAATTGATGTTTTATCACCGGGAAACGAGATGAATCGGGGAAAAACTCCATTTCATACGATTGATTAGCACGCTGAATTGAATCGACCAATGCTGCAACCGGATCACAAAAGCTGCTTAAATGAGCATAAACGGTTGTATATCCTTGAGGATGGTTAATATAAACCACCCGTCCGAATCCTGAGGTGCTGACTTTTATTCGAGAAATCCACCCTTCGCAAGCAGTAAAAACCGGTTGACCTTCGGCACCATTGGTTTTAAAATCGAGTCCGGAATGGAAATGATTTGACCGTATTTCGCAGAAATTTCCGGCTAATTTGAGCGGAATTTGAAGCGGAGAAGAGAAAACATCCGAACGATATTGGGCAAATGCAGTCGATTCGGCCAATAAAATGAGGCCACCGAATAATAAAATGCATAAAAACTTTCGGAATAATTCCATGGCCTAAAAGTACAATAAGGAATCCGAATAACAGAAATGGTAAGAAATACGAGCGAAACGTTTGGTTGAATTAAAAGATTAAGGTACATTTGCTTCGCGCTTCAAAATCACATGGTTACAATCGAAAATGTACAGCATATCAAAGACTTGCAACAGCAAGTAAAGAAGGTGCTTGCCCATTATCGGGTCATGGAAAAAGAGAATGCGCAATTAAAAATGCTTCATCAACAGTTGGAGGTTGAAAAACTATCTGCAATGAATGAGGCAGAAACGCTAAGAGAACAGTTGAAAACAGTTAAATTAGCGCAGGCTTTGTCGGGGGCCGGTGACCAGGACCAACGACAGCTTAAATTACAAATCAACAGCTATATCCGCGAAATCGATCGTTGTTTAGCGCTGTTGAACAAAGATTAACAGGTGAGCGAAACCATCTCCATAAAAGTCCAGATAGCTAACAAGACCTATCCTTTAAAGGTAAGTCCTGAACAAGAGTTCATTTTACAAAAAGCCGCACAATTAGTCAACGAAAGAATGAAGACTTATGAAACGGCCTACAACGTTAAAGACCCTCAAGACTTATTAGCTATGTGTGCCTTGCAACAATCGGCTGAGCTATTGGGTGCAGGAAAAAATATGGAAGCCAGAGAAGCTGATATTCAAAAAGAATTAGAAGCCCTTTCGGAATTGGTAAAAGCATTCGGACCTGATAATCAATAATTCGTTCTTTGATCATCACCCGAGTTCGGGAATAAGAAACCCGCATTCCATTCTGGTCGCAGATTAAAATCAACATTACAACCATTAGGAGGCATTTCGCGCTGCAGAGGGCAGGTTCTCTTCGAGAGAATAGCGCAAAACAGCGGGGTGTACTCCGACCCTGTCTATAGGGTTTTAATTCTCACAGAGTGGATGCGGGTTCTTTATATTAAGCACAAACGCGAACCGAAACCGGTTCGTTTATCAATATATAACAACAATAACTAGTTTTAATTAATTATGGATATCACGATTATTATAGCGGGGCTGATAGGATTAGCGATAGGCGCTGTACTTGCATACCTTCTCACACGAAAAAATACTGAAACAACAGTAGCTGCAGCTGAAGAAAAAGCACAAGCAATTATAAAAGAAGCTCAAGCGAAAGGCGAACTCTTTTTGAAAGACAAAACGATGGAAGCAAAAGAACGCTTCTTTCAAATGAAAACAGAGCATGAAAAGCATATCACTGAAAAAGACAAGCATATTCAAGCTGCCGAAAACCGAGTAAAACAAAAAGAAACTACATTAAATCAACAATTAGAAGCCTCTAAGCGCAAGCAATCTGAAGTAGAAACAATACAAGCAAATTTAACTTCTCAATTAGAAGTTGTTGATCGTCGCAAAGAAGACCTTGAAAAAGCTCATCAGAAGCAAGTTCATGCTTTAGAAAAAATCGCAGGATTATCGGCTGATGAAGCTAAAGCACAATTAGTAGAAGCATTAAAAGCTGAAGCTAAAACGGAGGCAATGTCGTTTATTAAGGATTCAATTGACGAAGCGAAATTAACGGCTAATAAAGAAGCTAAACGTATCGTTATTCAAACGATTCAACGTGTGGCTACTGAGCATGCAATAGAGAATGCAGTAACAGTATTCCATATCGATAATGACGAAGTAAAAGGACGTGTAATCGGACGTGAAGGAAGAAATATCAGAGCATTAGAAGCAGCGACAGGAATTGAAATCATCGTTGATGATACTCCGGAAGCAATTATCCTTTCAGGATTTGATCCGGTAAGAAGAGAGTTAGCTCGTTTAGCTTTGCACCAATTGGTGAGCGACGGACGTATTCACCCGGCACGTATCGAAGAAGTTGTTGCGAAAGTACGTCGTCAACTTGACGAAGAGATTATTGAAACAGGAAAAAGAACAGCTATCGATTTAGGTATTCACGGACTTGCGCCTGAATTAATCAGAATGGTTGGTCGTATGAAATACCGTTCATCTTACGGACAAAACTTACTCCAACACTCGAGAGAAGTAGCTAACCTTTGTGCATTAATGGCTGCTGAATTAGGCTTGAATGTGAAATTAGCTAAACGTGCAGGATTATTACACGATATCGGAAAAGTTGCTGAAGAAGATACAGAACTTCCTCACGCAATTGCCGGTATGAAAATGGCTGAACGCGCGAAAGAAAATCCTGAAGTAATCAATGCTATCGGAGCTCACCACGACGAGATCGAGATGACAAGTATGATCTCTCCTATCATTCAGGTATGTGATGCTATCAGCGGAGCGCGCCCAGGAGCACGTCGCGAGATTGTAGAACAATACATGAAGCGTCTGAAAGAAATGGAAGGATTAGCTCAATCGTACAAAGGAGTTGAGAAAGCATTTGCTATTCAAGCGGGACGTGAATTACGTGTAATTGTAGAAAGCGAGAAACTCGATGATAAGGCTACAGAACAATTATCGTTCGATATCGCTAACCGTATTCAAACTGAAATGACTTACCCGGGACAAGTAAAAGTTACGGTAATCAGAGAGACGCGTGCGGTAAATTATGCGAAGTAATTAGCAGGAATTGTGTCGCCTAATAACTTAGATAAATGCTTAAAATTTTTAAACAAAAATCGGTATTTGTCAAGAATGTTACTACACTCGTAACGGGGACTGCAATTTCTCAAATAATAAACATTCTAAGCACTCCTATTTTAACGCGAATTTATTCGCCCGGAGAATTTGCTGTATTTCAGATATTTTACTCAGTAGCCGCTATTATTTCAGTAGTGGCTACTCTTCGTTTTGAGTATGCCATAGTTGCACCAAAAGAAGAAGAAGAAGCATTAGACATTATAAGTATTTGCTTTTACAGCTCATTTGTGATTGCTATTCTTAGTTTATTGATTCTACTATTTTGGAGATTTAAATCGGGAAATTCAGGCAATTTCAATTCATGGTATTTTCTGATTCCGGTATATGTTGTATTTGCAGGGCTTATGCAATCATTGAATTTTCTATCTCTTCGTCGTCAATCGTTTAAACTAAATCTTGCGGCACGAATATCTTCGGTGCTGGCAACAGCAATTGGGGGAATTGGATTGGGAATGGCCGGATTGAAACCTGCAGGATTAATAATTGGTAATGTATTAGGTCAATTTACAGGATTCATCGTTCTTTTAAGAAAAATACCGAATGTACTATTAAGGCCTTTTCATCGAATAGCAAATATGAAAGAGACCTTTATACGACATAAAAACTATCCCCTATTTAATGCTCCGCATGCATTAGTTGATACGTTTCAAGATCAAGGAATTACTTTCGTGCTGAATTATTACTTTACTGCTAATATTGTTTCGTTTTACGGACAAGGATTTAGGATTTTGAAAGCTCCTATAGGATTTATTGGCTCATCAATTTATCAAGTAATATATCCTAAGTTTACTGAAATGAGTCATCAAGGAATAGATTTAAGAAGTCATGTAAAAAAAATATACCTTCAGTTATTACTATTAGGATTGCCTTTTTTTACATTACTATGGTTCTTTGCTACTCCTATATTTCGCGTCTTTTTTGGTGAGAAATGGGCAGGAGCCGGAGAAATTGCCGGTGTGATGGCCCCTTGGTTATTTTTAAATTTTATTGTTAGTCCGGTTTCATGCTTTGCTTTAATTCGAAATAAGCAGCGCAAGGCGATGATGATTACAATAATTGAGATCATATTACGCTTTAGTGCCATTATCATAGGAGGAATTTATGGTAGTTATATGCTGGGATTTAAATTACTTACAATTGCCGGTTGTGGTATTATGATTTATGCATTGATATGGTATTACCAATTATCGGCAGTACCAAAAACAGAAATAGCTTAACAAAAAATGCGACGTATTTTAGGACTAATAAAAACGATAAAATCACTTCCGAAAGCTAATATTCAAATGGATATCAGCACGGAAGAAGGTTTGCGTATGTATAAATATTATACTAAACCACATCCTAAAGTATTTCTTGTAAAGAATAAAACATTAGGCGTTGCATTAATAAAGCTCAATGAATTCAAAAATTTCGAGCAATATGTAGCTACTGTTTCCGGCAAAAATTCAGCAGCCTATTATTCGCGCAGATGCGAAGGAAAAGGGTATCAATTTAAATCGATAGATCCCGATACTTATGCTCTGGAAATTGATGCTATTCATAAATCATCAAATGAGCGTCAAGGAAAGCAATTATCAGCCACCTATTTAAAACCTATTCTGAAATATCCTAAGAATGAGCAAAACCGTTACTACGGTATATTTTCAGATAACAAATTGGTAGCTTATTTGTGGACAGTCCAAAGCGGTGAATTAATGACTTTAAATCGTTTGATGGGTCACAATGAATATTTGAAAGATGGTATTATGTATTTGTTGGTTTTGAAAGCAATAGACGCCATGATGCTCTCTGAGGCAAAGCCGTCTTATGTCATGTATGACACTATGTTAGGGGCATCAGAAGGCTTATTACTTTTTAAGAAAAGACTAGGATTTCAGCCAAATAAAGTAAACTGGAAAAAGTAATTTAGATGCAGCTATTAAATAGAATATACTCTGATTTTCTTCTTCCTTCGCGAATGGATGAATATGAAAAACTGATTGTTTCAGCAAAAGAAGCAGGTTATAAACATATTACTATTCGTGAATTTTATCATCTATTAAAAACTTCGTCATTAAGCACTTCCGATAGATATTTCATTCATCGCCACGATATCGACACTGATATTAAGACAGCAAGACTATTTTTTGAAATCGAAAAAAAACATCAAGTATTAACCAGCTATTATTTTCGTTTGAGCACCTTTGATGCTAAGTTAATTAAGGAAATAGATGAAGCAGGCTTTGAAGTAGGTTACCATTTTGAGGAGTTATCGGAGTTTTGCAAACAATACGGAATTAAAAAATCGTCTGATGTTCCCTCCCACTTCGATACAATTGCCAATAATTTCAAAACAAATTGCAGTTATTTTGAAGAGAAAAGTAAAATAAAAATTAAGTCGGTCGCTGCCCATGGTGATTTTGTAAACCGTGTAATTAATATGCCCAATAACGCGTTTATTACAACGAATTTACTTAACTCTCTTGGTATTGAATTCGAGTGTTACGACGAATTGCTAATTAAGAATTATAACTATATCGGATCAGATACCATTTATCCGAATTTTTATCGTCCAAGTTCTCCATTCGAAGCTATTCAAAATGACATTCCGGTGATTTACTTTTTAAGTCACCCTCGTCATTGGAGATCCAATATTATCGAAAATTTAACCGATAATATTAATCGATTTAAAGAAGGAAGAAGTTACAATCGTAAAAAAGGTAGATAATATGAAAGACAAAATATTTAGATTTCTATCACGATTTATACGACCTGTAATGGTTGGCGGATATAAAAATCACGATGGTGTGTTTTGTAAAAACACCAGAATCGGAAGTTCTACCACAATTATTCAATCTGAAAAATTACAGATTCAAGATCATGTTTACATTGGTCAATACAACTTTTTGGATGCAAGCAACTCATTAAAGATTGAAGAAGGTTGTCAAATTACAAGTTACGTAAGTATCCTAACCCACTCTAGTCATATTTCTATTCGATTGTATGGTGATCAATATATCAACGTTCCTGAAAGTGATAAAGTAGGATATAAAAGAGGTCCGGTTTTAATCGGTGCTTATACATTTATAGGACCACATGTGGTTATTATGCCAGGGACAAAAATCGGGAAAGGATGTATCGTTTCAGCCTTTTCATATTTGGATGGAGAGTACCCTGATTTTTCTGTTATCGGCGGACAACCGGCGAAAGTTCTTAAGTCGACAAAGGAGTTAGATCAACCATTCCTCGATCAAGACGAAAAATTGAAATCGAATTACCTTAATTGGTCGCAAAAAAAATACTAATAAAAAGCAGATCATGAAAAGATTAGTATTGATTGGTACAAGTGTTGTGCATACATTTAAATATCTTGATTTAATTCAAGATTATTTTGATGATATATTAGTTATTACCGATAAGCCAAAAGAAGGATTAAAATTTAGACAAGAAGCTTTTAACTTTTCACTCAAGAATCCGCTTCAAATTATTGCAGGTATAAGCCGATTAAAGAGTTTAATTAATGACTTTAATCCAACCGTTGTACATGTTCATCAAGCTAATTCATGTGCATTTTATGCTATTAAAGCATGTAAAAACAATTATCCCATTATAGTTACCGCTTGGGGAAGTGATATCCTTCTAACGCCCCAAAAAGGATTTTTATACAAAGCCATGTTGAAGTACATATTGAAAAATGTCAAGTATTTCACTTCTGATTCTTCTAGCATGGCAGAAGTTATGTGGGAATATAGTGCACCAGCCAAACCGGAAATTCTAATTGCTAACTTCGGTATTGATATTGAAGTTAAGGATCTTCCTAAAGAGAAAATTGTTTACAGTAATCGCCAATTAACACCACTCTATCGAATTGATTCTATTGTAACAATTTTCGATAAGTTTTATCAGTCTAATAATGATGGTAAAAACTGGAAATTGATAATAGCTGCAACCGGTTCGGAAGAAACAGCTCTTAAGAATCGTGTTAGTAAATTGTCGTGCAAAGGTAATGTTGAATTCGTTGGCTGGGTAAATAAGGATGAAAATTCAGAGCTCTACGCTAAATCTTCTATTTACATTTCTATACCTGAAAGCGACGCTACATCAATATCACTCTTAGAAGCTATGGCTGCAGGATGTTTTCCTATTGTATCAAACTTACCGGCCAATAAAGAATGGATTAACGATCGTGAAAATGGTATCATCGTGAATGATATGAGTAAGGATGTCATTGGTGAAGCGATTCAATTATTATCGGATGAAATAATCAATAAAAACAAAGAGATTATTGCCTTGCACGGAACGAAAAAAGCTAATCGTGATAAATTCATTTCATTTTATAATAAAGCAATAAATGAAAGCTAAAGTTTGTCATGTAACCACGGTTCATCGTCCAAACGATAATCGTATCTTCTTTAAAGAATGTAAGTCACTTGCTGAGGCAGGATATGATGTGACCCTTCTGTGTGCAAACGCGAATTCAACAGTAAGAGACGGGATTAAAATAATTGGGTTCAAAGGGCATACTCTAAGGATTAAACGCTTCTTTTTGACATCAATAGTTCAAGCTTTTACTGAAGCTCGTAAAGTGAATGCCGAAATATATCATTTGCATGATCCCGAATTAGTGTGGATGGGATTATTACTTCGATTATCAGGGAAAAAAGTTATCATGGATGTGCATGAAAACAATGCAGCAGCAATTCTTTCACGACCATACATGACGAACAATTTTTCAAAGAAATTGCTCTCAAGTATTATTAAGTTGGTCGAGAGAATTACTTTACCATTCTTTAGCGGCATAATTACAGCTCGTCCCGATATCTCCGAATTATTCCCGAAATTAAATCCGGTGACTTTGCGAAACTTCCCTATTTTGCCATTTTATAATGACATTCCGGATCTAAATATTGAAAAGACTAAAAAGGCTGTGATTTAT
>JAKPPP010000047.1 GCA_029547265.1 Bacteroidota bacterium | reverse complement strand
TATAACTAAAACGGTCAACCATATTTAGGGATGTTCACTTCATCCTTAATCCTGTATCCTGTATCCTGTATCCTGTATCCTTAATCACCCACCTATCCTCTCGCTTTAATAATCGCTTTCCCCAATGTCACAAATTGTTCCCATGATAATGCTTCGGCGCGGAGGTCGAGATATGGGACAGATGAAAAATCGGGAGGCAATAATGGTCGGAGTGCATTGCGCAATGTTTTGCGTCGCTGATTAAATCCGGTTTTGATTAACAACTTAAAATAGGCTTCGTCAATTTCGAGTTCAGTTCTTTCATTGCGTGTCATGCGAATCACTGCCGACTTCACTCTTGGCGGTGGCGTAAACTGATTCTCATTAACGGTAAAAAGATATTCTATATCATACCAAGGCTGCAATAACACACTCAATATTCCGTAGTCTTTATTCCCGGGACCACTCGCAATTCGCTCTGCTACTTCTTTTTGAAACATCCCAACCATCGAGGGAATAATCTCTTTATTTTCGAGAACGGCAAACAAAATCTGCGTTGAAATATTATAAGGAAAATTACCGATCAAATAAAATGGAGCGTTGAATAATTCTTTCAAATTCAAGCGTAAAAAATCTCCTTCCATTAATCGATCGCCGAGCTGAGGATAATGCTCGTGAAGGTAAGGCACTGACTCACGATCGAGCTCGATAGCATACAACAATAAATCACTACGGTTAAGGAGGTATTTCGTGAGTACTCCCATACCCGGACCAATTTCGAGTGTACGCATTTGCTCTTTACTTTCGGGAAGTGCATCCGCAATAGCGGCAGCTACTTTCTCGTCGTTCAAAAAATGTTGACCGAGAAACTTCTTCGCGCGTACATCTCCGTTCTGCATCATTTCACTACTTCTAATAATGAACGAAAGGCAACGAACTTACCTTGGAATTTTTTATTTGTTTCTGCTTGTAAGGCAGGTGCAAATTCATCGCGGTACTTCTCATACGTTTTCATATCCACACAACGATACTGCACTGCGTATGTTATTCCTCCCGACTTCTCATCACCTATCAATCGAAAAATATTATTATCGATAAACATTCCTGTTTTCATCACTTCAGGAATATGCGTTTCAATCATCCATTGCAGCCAACTTTCAGCTACATCGTGATCTACATTTAGCGTTACATTGTAAATTATCATGATAGTAGAATAGATTACAAAAGTAATCAAAAACTCAATGCTTCTCTCCTATCACAGTTTGTCGCCTCGCAAAGCTCTAAAATGCTTACGTGCATCTACCACAAATAAACTGCCCGGATATTTTGTGAGGAAGGTCTCAAATAAGGTTTTGGCCTTTTCTTTATCGTTCAGTTGATCTTCGTTCAGACAAGCTAACTGATACATGGCATCGTCGCCTAAAATATCGTCAGGGTATTTCTCAGTGATGTCTTGAAGATACTTTGCTGCTTCGCTGTACTTCCCTTCGTTCTTAAAAATCATCGCTTTCTTATACCATACTTCATCGGTTAACGAATGTTCAGGAAAGTTCTTGAGCAATGAATCTAATGTCACCAATGAAAGACTATCTTTATTTTGAAAATCGAGCAAATCGGCACGCGAGTACATCAACAATGCTTCTGTTGTGGTATCCATATTGGTATTGTCTGAAATCAATAATCCGAGCGATAATGCATCATTCGAGATCAACTGACTAGTTGCAGCTTTCAAGACTTTTAATTGATCTTTTGCCCAATCAAATTCGCCCATAAAATACGACAATCTCGCATTGCGAAATTTAGCTTCTCGTCCAATTGCGTCATTCTTAAAATCTTTGTCTACTTGTCCGTATAACAAAGCAGCATCCCAAACTTGTCCGTCGAATACATAAACATCGGCCAACTCTAATTTACATTCAGCAATAAAGGGCGTACGTAAATTCGGAAGATCGATTGTCTCGTTTAACAAATCAATAGCTTCTTGTGTTTGATGCAAATAAAATGCTTTCAAATGCGCTCTTCCTCTCAATAAAGAAGCTGTTGAGGCATTCTTTCCTAACTCATTTATGGCGGTTGCATAATCTTGATCGAGCTTTAATAAATCAGCTTGCGTATATCCGCCTTTATTGGTGATTTTATAATTCACCGAATTGATCAATTCAATTTTCGCAGTGATATAATTGCTGTTATCTGTTCCCTTATCAATAACTGTTTGAAAACAATTTACGGCTGTTTCATATTCTCCATTGCTAACACATAATCGTCCAAGAGAAATTAGTCGGTCGCCACTTTCTCCTAGTCGTTTATCGAGCGACTTCGCTTGTATAAATGCCGATTCAAAATCTTTTTCTTGCAAGAAAAGCCAATACAACAATTCGCTATAAACCGATACATTCGGATTCTTCTGAATCTTACGTAATAACGACTGACGAATTAAGTCGGACATATTACCACTAAGATCATTAGCAATTTTATTTTGCAATACCGTTTGAATATTAGGAAGCATGGCAGCATTATATTCCATCGCTTCGATGTATTCGCTCACCATCTCCGGATATTTCCCGTCTTGCGCATAAGCTTCTGCTAACTCAAATGAAAACGAGTAGGCTCCTTTCAATAATTTTCGTCCTTCTAAATATGTTTCTTCGGCATACGAAAACATTTGTCGGTTCATAAACGCACTACCCGTAATATTAATCTGATTAATATCGGGCTTCAACGATTTCACCACATCAGCATATACTTTCTTTCCTTTTTCGGCATCGCCCATCGTCTCGTACAATGTACCTAACTCAATACGAATAGAAGGATCACCGGGAAATTTCTTCTGGTGTTTCTTAATCAATTTTTCTGCGCCTTCATAATCCTTCAACATCGTAAAACATTTCAGATAATTCGGAAATGCACCATAAGGATCTTGATTATAATACTTCTCGAAATACACAACTGCTTTATCCCACTCACCCGTATTCATGTATTGAATCGCCAGCTCGGTAGCCGATTGTCCGGCAGGTTGAGCTTGCGCCTTCACGCATGATGCGGCAAGTAAGAAAACAACTAAAAGAGAAGTTATAAAACGCATTATTTTATGATATCGAAACCAGTATAAGGAATTAACACTTTCGGAATACGAATGCCTTCCGGTGTTTGATTATTTTCGAGCATCGCTGCTACTATTCTTGGTAACGCTAATGCACTTCCGTTTAGTGTATGCGCTAATTGCGGCTTACCATTTCCTTCACGGTAACGTAATTTTAATCGGTTAGCTTGGAAAGTTTCGAAGTTAGAAACTGAACTTACTTCGAGCCATCGCTGTTGTGCTGCCGACCATACTTCCATATCATACGTCAGTGCGGAGGCAAAACTCATATCGCCACCGCATAATTTTAACGTGCGGAAAGGCAATTCCAGTTGATGCAATAATCCTGCAACGTAATTACGCATCTCTTCTAAAATTTCATAACTCTTTTCAGGATGAGCAATCTGAACGATCTCTACTTTATCGAATTGATGTAATCGGTTTAATCCTCTTACATGCGCACCGTAAGATCCCGCTTCGCGACGGAAGCAAGGCGTATAAGCAGTATATTTTATTGGCAACGATTCCCCTTTCACAATTTCATCTCTGAAAATATTTGTCACCGGCACTTCGGCTGTAGGAATCAAATAAAAACCATCTTCCGTCACATGATACATCTGCCCTTCTTTATCCGGCAATTGTCCCGTACCAAATCCCGATGCAGCATTGATCATAATCGGCGGTTGCACTTCATAGTATCCCGCTTTATCAGCTTGATCGAGGAAGAAATTTATCAACGCACGTTGAAGCTTCGCTCCTTTCCCTTTGTAAACAGGGAATCCCGCACCCGTAATTTTATTTCCTAATTCAAAATCGATGATATCGTATTGAGAGGTAAGCTCCCAATGTGGCTTCGCTCCTTCACCTAACTCCGGCAACGTATCGGTACTCATGTAAACAACTTCGTTTTCTTCCGGTGTTTTTCCCGCAGGAACAACCGTTGAAGGCATATTCGGCAAGGTCACCAAAATATCAGTCATCTCTTGCTCTAGGGCTACAACACGTTCTTCGAGCGACTTACTACTTTCCTTTAACGCAGTACTTTTATTTTTTAAATCGTCGGCTTCGTCTTTCTTGCCTGAACGAAATAATTCGCCAATTTGTTTGGCAATAGCATTTTGTTCAGCCTGAATCGACTCCAACTCAGTTTGATTTTTTCTTTTTTCGCTGTCTAATGACAGAATTTGTTCAACGGTTGCCCTCGCATCGATATTTTTTATGGCGAGGCGGGCAATCACTTCTTCTTTTTGCTCCCTAAGGATAGGCAATTGTAACATACTTGTGAGTTCGTAGAAATACTATGCAAATGTAGCCGATTTACGTCTATTTTTGCCATATGTACGAAGCCTTTCAAGAAACAGTTGAGTTCTTGCGAAAAAAAGATGTTAAAAGTCCGGAGGTCGGCATCGTGCTCGGCACCGGCTTGCATCATCTCACCGATAAGATAAATGTAGAAGTCGCCATCGACTACAGTGATATTCCGCACTTTCCGGTAAGCACCGTTGAGTCGCATAAGGGCAAATTGCTCTTCGGAACGTTAAACGGCAAACGCATTATTGCCATGCAAGGGCGATTTCATTTTTACGAGGGATATTCCATGCAACAAGTGGTGTACCCGATTAGAATTATGGCGCTTCTGGGAGTTAAAACACTCATTTTGTCGAATGCCGCTGGCTCGGTTCATAAAGGATGGAATAAAGGAAGTTTGATGCTGATCGACGATCATATTCACCTGCAAAATATGCATCCGCTCATCGGAAAAAACCTCGATGAGTTTGGCACCCGATTCCCGGATATGGGCGAGCCTTACAGTAAAAATCTGAATGCATTAATGGAAAGTACGGCGTCCGATTTAGGTATCGATCTACAGAAAGGAGTTTATGCAGCCGTTCAGGGACCTATGCTCGAAACGAGAGCCGAATACCGCTATCTTCAAATTTTAGGAGCCGATGCAGTAGGAATGAGCACTGTGCCGGAGGTGATAACAGCAAACCATTCGGGAATTAAATGCGTGGCCGTGTCGGTTCTCACCGACGAATGCGATCCCGATAACCTGAAGCCGGTATCGCTGGCCGAGATTATAGCTGTAGCCTCACAAACCGATGCAATACTGACTAAATTAATAGTTGAATTTGTAGGACGATTATGATAGAATACCGAAAGAAATGCTGCCTGCTGATTTTTGAGGAAGAATCGGACCGAAATACCTACCTTCAAATTGCTGCTACAGACGGAGCTGACAAAGCTGAGGCATTGTATTACAATAACTTACAGCAAACGGCACAAGCTTTGCAAGAATTACCTTTTGCCTCAACGGTATGGGTACGGGAAAAACAAACAACCGGCGCATTGTGGAAAAACAAGGTCGTAGAAGAGATGGTTGGAAATAGTCAATCAGAAAAAATCGCGCATGCCTTTCAGCAAGCTTTCAATCAAGGCTTTAGGAAGGTCATACTTTTAAAAGGCGACTGCCCCGGAATCACGGTTAGCATATTGGAAGAAGCATTTTTAGCACTAAAAATCATAGAGTTTAGCATTGGATTAAACGACCGAGGCGGATATTATCAACTGGGAATGAATCAGTTTGAGCCTGCTATACTTCAGCAAGCAGATTGGAGCATTCCCGATATCGGCAAGAAAGTGATCAGGAGCATCGGCGATCTAAAAATGGCGCTTTACAAAACTAAAATGCTTCCAATTATTGATAAATTTCAGTAATTATAAAGTTTATGTGCCGAAGTGAGGATAGCACCAAGGTATTTTGCAATTTTGCACACCTTAAAATTGAAACGACAGAAAACAAAATATCATGTTAGAGTTATTAAAGAAATTTGAAGACCGTAAGCCGGAAATTATATTCGAATGGAACGACCCTCAGTCGGAAGCCACCGGATGGGTAGTAATTAATTCACTTAGAGGAGGAGCTGCCGGCGGCGGAACGCGCATGCGCAAAGGACTCGATCGACGAGAAGTAGAATCGTTGGCGAAGACGATGGAAATTAAATTCACGGTTGCCGGTCCTGCTATCGGTGGAGCTAAATCGGGCATCAACTTCGACCCTACCGATCCTCGTAAGCAAGAAGTATTAAAACGTTGGTTTAAAGCAGTACTTCCGATTTTAAAGCAATACTACGGCACGGGCGGCGATTTATTTGTTGACGAAATACATGAAGTAATTCCGATTACCGCAGAACTAGGATTATTGCATCCGCAAGAAGGAGTTGTGAACGGACACCACGGAAGTTCAGCGAAAGCAGATCGTATCAGAAAATTACAAGAAGGGGTGAGTTTAATTGTAACTGATAAAAACTATGTGCCAGAAGGATTTTCTTACCGCATAGCGGATATGATTACAGGATACGGAGTAGCTGAATCGGTCATTCATTACTACCGATTAAAAGGCGAAAGCGTTGAAGGTAAAAAAGTATTGGTGCAAGGATGGGGAAATGTAGGAGCAGCAGCAGGATACTATCTATCGCAACAAGGCGCGAAAATTGTGGGTATTATAGATCGCATGGGCGGACTAACTAACGGTAACGGCTTTACGAAAGAAGAAACTATTAGCCTTTTCAACTCGAGAACAAGTAATATGTTTGAAGGATTTACGAAAGATGAAAACATCAACGTAAACTTCTGGAAAGAACAAGCAGACATATTTATTCCAGCGGCAGCATCACGATTAGTAACCAAAGATCAACTAGAAAGTCTGCATCAAAAAGGATTAAAAGTAATTGCGTGCGGAGCCAACGTACCATTTGCTGACCCCGAAATTTTTATGGGCGCGATAGGAAAATATGCAGATGATAATTTAAGTGTGATTCCTGATTTCTTATCGAACTGCGGAATGGCGAGAGTATTCGCATTCTTGATGAGTAATCCTGATGACATCAGCGCGCAAGCCATCTTTACCGACGTTGCAAAAACCATTCAACAAGGACTTGAAAATATCCGCAACATCAACAAAGGAGATACAGGCATTACAGCAACGGGATATGAAATTGCATTAAAGCAATTGTTATAAAACTTGAAGAATAATTTCCGAGTTAGATCGGAAATAAAAAAAGTGATAGTAGAAAAGTTATAAAGACAAATCACGGTAGTAAGTAAAAACAAAACAAAGAATGTATAACAACTTCTTACAACAAACTATATTCGACAATTCAGTTGTAAATATTGTTTGGTTTTTCGTCATCCTGTTAAGCGGAATCATCCTCAAGAGATTTGTTTCGCATCAACTATCGGGATTAATATATCGTTTCATAAAGCGCTATACTGAAGGAGTCGACGTTAATGCATTTAGAGAACTTTTACGAAAGCCGGTAGGAGTTTTTATTGTACTAATATCATTTTATTTAGCGTGTAAGCAATTACACTATCCTGCGCAATGGGAGCTACCGACAGAAGAAAAATTCGGGATTCGATTTATTATCTGGAAAATATTTCTGCTGTCGGTATTCTTCTCATTCACATGGATTGTATTAAGATTAGTTGACTTCTTCGCACTAGTATTAAGTTACCGCGCTAAGAAAACAGAATCGAAAGTCGACGATCAACTAATTCCTTTCATCAAAGAATCGATAAAGTTTATTGTTATGTCGCTCAGCTTCTTCTTGATGCTGGGAGCGATATTTCATGTAAACGTTGCATCGCTAATTGCGGGATTAGGAATTGGGGGATTAGCATTTGCGTTAGCTGCCAAAGACACGCTCGAAAATTTGTTAGGCAGCTTTGCAATTTTCCTCGACAAACCATTTACATTAGGCGATGTAGTTAAAGTAGGCAATGTACAAGGACGAGTAGAAAAGATTGGTTTCAGAAGTACCTTAATACGAACCTTCGAAAAGACCTTGATAAGCATGCCGAACAAAAAAATGATAGATGCGGAATTAGAAAACGTAAGCATGCGCAGAATGATAAGAGCTTTATTTCCGGTGTACATGAAAATGGATACGGCACCAGAAAAAATAGAGCGATTTATGGAAGAAGGCATGCAACTTATCAAAAGCCACAACGACATAAAAGACGACCCTTCATCATACATTCGATTCGATAAAATCACCGACACAGGCATTGAAATACAAGTGTTATTTTTTGTAGAAACAATAGATGCCGACTACTACCAACAAGTGCGACAAGAAATTCTCTTCGGCCTTTTAAAAATCGCCAACAAAAACCAAATCAGGTTAGATGTTAAATCGGGAGATGTGGTGATTCAGAGGATTTGAGGATTTGAAGATGTGAATATTTGAAGATTTCGCTATTCGCTTCGCGCAAACTGTAAACTGTAAACCGTAAACGGCGTCAGCCCCATCTCGACTCATTTCGACAAGCTGAATGACCACCACTCGATGACCTGACTAGAAACCACAGAAAAAAATTGATTGTTGGGTAGAAGTTGATTGGGGGTTGAAAGATGATTTTTTTGGGGGGATGGGGCTTCTCCATCTCGACTCCGCTCGATGACCACCGAACAAAAAAAGATCTAGCTACTCGCTTCGCGAACATTCGAACTTCGAACTTCGAACCTTTTCCCTTCTCCCCATCCAAACCAAAATTCTTTCTTCCACCCTCTCCTCTATTCGATAAAAATCTCGCTTCTCGCATCGCGAAACTTAGAACCTCGAACCATACATTAGAACTGAAAAAGTTCACTGCATGGCGCGCCACTAACCAATGAATGCGTTAGCTCAAATCCGCTTCGCGAACCAAGAACTAAGAACTTTTCGAACCTTTTCCAAAATTTCTATCCAAAAAAGTTCTCGCCTCCAGATTCGCGAACCGTAAACCGTAAACTTTACCTCTTCACAAACTTCCCACTCACCATTTCCCTCTCCGTCTCTAACCTGACGACATACATTGCATCCAGATATGGCGACATATCGACATCGAATGTGAAGTACTCACCATCGGTTGGGGAGTTATGGGTAAACACTAATTGGCCAGCGGAGTTGAAGATTTGCAAATTGGCTTTCTTGCCTCGCAAACCTTTAGCGTTAACAAAGGCGGTTTTTATTCGTGGATCATAAAACACTGACATATTATTCTTGTATCCTAAAACTTCTCCTATGCCTACCGTTAGTGTGTCGCAAGGGCTTCCTGTCCATGCGCCTAGTTCATAGTTAGGGTTGTTAGGTAGTCCCCAATAAGCTTTATGGCCTCCAAGATTAAAACTGAAAGGTTGAAAGTCGCAGGCAGCACCTGCACTATCAGGGCTATTGATAACTGAAAGGTTGGCATTCGTATTATTTAAGTTTCCATAACAATATAAATAATCGAAGCATGTATCAGGGCTTGCTGACATAGTACTTAAATAGATTTTATTGTCAGGGCCTTTTTTTAAAATTCCAGGAATATCATTTAAAAATGAATACAATGTATCTGCACTAGCTGCAAAATTAGAGGCATTTAAATCAAACTGGATTAAATAACTGGTATCTTGATTTGCTGTTTGGTATATTGAGCTGACATACAATTTACTTTCATCGGGAGAAACTTCAAAGCCCCAATAAAACTTGTATGGAGGCCCACTTAATCCTTCGTAGGTAGTCTCATTTGACAGTACACCTGTACATCTATCGAAATCAAATCGCTCAATTATGCCTCTTGCAGAAACATTATACAACTTACTTCCATCAGAATTAAATTTTAGTCGATAAAAACTATCTTTCGAAGTATTAATACCAATATGTTGAATTGAGTGTAATTGGACCCCACTAGGGCTTACATAATAAACCATTACATCATTTGTATACTCATTAACACCCTTCCAGTTTCTCACTAATACCCACCAATCACGTCCATTCCCGTGGCGGACAGCGGTTATTCCATCAGTAATGCTATCTGCATTTAACTGTACATTTTTTTGAACTACTTTCCCTAAACCGTTATTGTAAGTTAAATCAACCTTTGAGTAATACAATCCATTTGTAGGTTCTAGTATTCCCGAACAAAATATATAATATTGTTGCAGATCGCCAGGATCCGATACAATAACCATTTCTTGGTACCAAAGACTTCCAATAAGCGTATCCCCATTTTGCATTAATTGATGGTTTTTATTAACTAAAAAACCAAACTTTAAATTCCCCAAGCCCGACAACCACAAGGTTTTCAAAGGTGATCCACTATAAAACAACAAATTACCAACGCTGTCACAAATACTGGCACAGGTACCTCTTGATTGCAAAATACTATGAGCAGGAACTGGTGAGGCTAAATTATTAAAGTCAATTCCTGCACTATCCCCAAACACCCAATATCTATCAGTGTTTTGGGCAATAACATTTCCTCCCACCAACAAAAAAACAAAAACCAATAAGCTTTTTACAACCTTCATAAAGTGCATCCTTAAAGTGACCAATATTTACCAAATGTATATATAAATCACTAAAAAAAGAAATCGGCTAGCAATTAACCGTTTGTAAGTGTTTATCTCCCGACTATTTCGAGGATTTTTTGTAATTTTAATTAGGGAGGGAACTTGCTGTACCCCATTCTGAAAATAGGGATTAAGGTTAAGGGAGGTTTTCGAGAAAAATTTAATTGAGAATTGTGAGGCGTCAGCCCATCTCGACAACCACGAATCATAAAAAGATTTCGCTATCCGCATCGCGCAACCATGAAGTAGAGCTGAAAAAGCACACTATCCTGACGATAACTGTCAGGACAAGCCTCGAACCAATAAATGCGTTAGCCCTAACCGGCTTAGCCGAACCAAGAACCAAGAACCAAGAACTAGGAACCTTTTTTTTTCCAACTTCCAATTCAAACCAAAATTCTTTCCTTTACCCTTATTTCTATCCAAAAAACATCTCGCTTACCGCTTTGCGCAATCCAAAATTCAAAATACAAAATCCAAAATTTCTTTTATCTCTTAACAAACTTCCCACTCACCATTTCCTTCTCTGTCTCCAACCTAACAACATACATTGCATCCATGTAAGGCGACATATCAACATCAAGGGTGAAGTATTCGCCATCGGCAGGGGAGTTATGGGTAAACACTAATTGGCCAGCTGAATTAAAGATTTGCAAATTGGCTTTTTTGCCTCGCAAACCTTTAGCGTTAACAAAGGCGGTTTTTATTCGTGGATCATAAAATACCGACAAATTATTCTTGTATCCTAAAACTTCTCCTATGCCTACCGTTAGTGTGTCGCAAGGGCTTCCTGCCCATGCGCCTAGTTCATAGTTAGGGTTGTTAGGTAGTCCCCAATAAGCTTTATGGCCTCCAAGATTAAAACTAAAAGGTTGAAAGTCGCATGCTGCACCTGCACTATCAGGGCTATTGATGACTGAAATATTGGAGTTAGTGGTATTTACCGTTTGATAACAATACAAATAATCGTAACAGGTATCAGGGCCTGCCCATGTTACACTCAAGTAAATTTTATTGTCAGGGCCTTTTTGTAGTATTCCTGCCGTTGCCGGTGCTAAAAATGTCCCTAACGTATCAACACTTCCTAGTACATTACTTGCATTCAAATCAAATTGAAACAGAAATGATGAATCTTGGTTTGCTGTTTTATAAATAGATGTAGTATATATTTTACTTTCATCTGGTGAAACCTCAAAACCCCAAAAATTATTATAGCTTGCGTTAGCTGGCATGAAATTATAAAAATTAGAAAGCAAACCAGTACATCTATCAAAATCAAATCGTTCAATTATTCCTTCAACGTGCACGCAATATAAATGGTTACCTGACTCGTTAAATTTTAAACGGGCGCTGGAAGCATTCGTGTTTAATGTACCTATATTCTGTTTTGGCAAAGGTGTGATACCATTAGCTGTGACTAAGGTTACTTGTATATCATTTCGATACGTTGGCGAATAACTCCAATTCTTTGACACAATCCACCAATCTCTTCCATTACCATGCTTTACGGCCGTTATGCCATCACATAATGTATCGGTAGTAACTACTACATTTTTCTGTATCACTTTACCCAACCCTCCGTTAAGCGATAAATCAACAACCGAATAAACCAATCCTGTCTCTAATGGCAAT
Source organism: Bacteroidota bacterium (assembly GCA_029547265.1). GTDB lineage: Bacteria > Bacteroidota > Bacteroidia > AKYH767-A > OLB10 > CAINEC01. The sequence goes on along the minus strand of JAKPPP010000047.1, from coordinate 23,108 downwards.
ACCCCTGCACAAAATATATAAAATTGATTGGAGTTGCCAGGGTTTGGTATGATAATCATATCTTGATACCACCCTAATCCATACAATTTGTCTCCATTATCAACTAAAAGATGAAACTTATTCAATACATAACCGAAAGTTTCAACTCCTGTCCCTGCCAACCATAATGATACTTGAGGCGAGCCACAATACAAAAGTAATTGTCCCGAACTATCACAAATACTAGCACAAGTTCCACGGGATCTTAATACACTATTAGCAGGTATTGGATTCGTCAATACACTAAAATTAACTCCAGCACTATCTCCGAAGCACCAATACCGATCAGTGTATTGAGCACTTGCTATTTTACCTATTAAAAGTAAGAGTAAAAGCGTAAATGTTTTCATAATCTTTATTTTACAATTACCAGTTTTTGAGTTAAAATAGTACCTTTACCTGTAACGGCTTTAACATAGTAAACACCTGCTTGAATCGTAGGCAAACTTTCATCTAAAATATTTGTCTCATTTTCCACCGTGAATTCTACAACACAACGTCCGGTTTGATCAGTAATCGATATTACGGTTCCTTTTACAAATTTTTCTGTACTAAATATTTTAAAATTTCCAGTATTTGGATTTGGCATTAAAACTAATTTACTTGATTTTGATGGCAATGGTTTAGAGCTTTGCCTATAACCAATAGTCGTATCGTCTAAATCAATTCCTAATATTGCTCTAGCTCTATAAACCCCTTCTCCTCCGATGAAAGGGTATTGGTAAGCGATTGATTCAAGAATCAAAATATCATTGTCACTTAAGTTTTCGAAATTCATGTTAACTCGTGCGCATATTTCATTTATATTGGTATTGTTTTGTTCCTGCAACCTTAATGCATAAATCGAATTGTTCTCGAAATAAGCTGATGCGTAATTGTTATTACTTAACAACTCATTTACGTTTTCCAAACTACCCATAGTATTTAATGATACCGCTGTAAAGAAATTCTGAAGGCTTGCATCGTAGATTGAGCCAGAATACATTAACTGCAAACTATCTTTCAAATTTAAATAAACATAATGTTCTACGGCATACCTCAACTCTGATTGGTAATCCATAGTATCTGCCATTGCTATTAACTGTGCGAGCCTTTCAATATCGCAGCCTAGACATGGATTAATTGTACAAGAAGCATAAGGTATTGAAATTGGGAAAATACCACCAGGATAAGTTGACAAATTATAGCCTGGGTCCTCAATAGCGGGATAAAGCGCGCTATGGTACCATTTAACAAGCGGACTCCCAACCACCGTCCCATTAATTCTAGTAGCTCCACTCCAACTGTTCCACTTATTTCCATTAGGTGCACTCAAACTACCTTGATCAGGAATCACGGCATTAACCATTTTAAAACCTTCAATACCATTATTCATTTCATTGCATTCGAACGTAGCGTTAACACAATTATCAACAACTTCAAAAGCACTTGGCAAGTTATTAGTTTGATTTTCCTTGTACGAATTACTACTACTAGCTTCTTTAAACCCAACCAATAAAGATCGTGTATCACTAGGATTTGCGGGATCAATTGTGTGGTCAATTGAAAGAGTTGAAGTAGTTCCGTTTATTAAACGAGTACATGAATTATTAAAGATTGCCATCGACATACATTCTTCTGCTATATATCCCTTTCTAAAAATATTAGTTGAATAATTCAATGCTGCATTTGGAATATCGAAGAATACAGCGTTATTCGATATTACGCCATACTTTTGATTCATCACTTGAATTCCAAAACGATAGTTTTTGATAGTATTTTCAGCAATAGTCACCGTAGGTGCTTCCATTTGAGCAGGTACCGCATTATGTATATAAATAGCTTTTTCGTCCTCAAGTAAAGGATCAAATTGATAACCATTGAAAATATTAAAGTGGTTATTCCTAACAGTAGTGTATACTTTGGAATTATTTGCCAATTCAATCCCAATTTTAACGTATTGAAAATCATTGTTTTCTATCATAATTTGACCTGAGTTATTAACAACTGAGGACCTGCTATTACTTTTAGCATCAATACCTATATTACTATCGTGAAATAAACCATTAAAACATTTAAATACGACTCTACCACGTACCTTAACTCCAATTTCGCACTTATCAAATTTATTTGGATCTGAAATTGAACTATTTACACCAAGGTACAATTGTTTTGAAGAATTAGGGTTACTGGAACCCGAAAATTTGCCATTGAATTGAATTGCAGCACGATTGATTTTTTGAGCAAATGTCAAAGATTTAACAATTGGTTGACTAAACAACGTTCCGTCCACATATAAATTAGTTTCTTCCGAATTTATACAAGTAAACGCTTCATAAAAAGACACAGCAGGAATACCGGCTATACCATTTTTTCCAAGATACACTGAACCAGCATTTGAAAGTTTTAGATGAACTAAAGAATATTTAGTAAAATTATTAGTGCCAAATGGTGGAAAAAGAAACTTATCACATCGCATAATACCTTCAAAAACAAAGTCATCGAAATTACCGTCATGCAAATATATGCCGACTCTATTTGCATTAAATATGGAATTTCCGAGTATGGTTATAGAGGTATTAAGGGTAGCAGTTTCATTGGCATCAATAGCAAATTTCGCATCTTCAACAAGAAACGGGGAATTAGATTTTCCGTTAGCATGAAATCCTGAACCAGGTAATAATCTAAACCCTTCCCACATAGCACCAAAGCAACTATAAAAATGAGCACCATCATCAATTATTAGTTGACCACCTGAAACAATTGTAATTGATATATCATTCATGATTTTAAAGTTGGCATTGGCACCGATATGTACTTCATCATCAATTATAATATTGGAATATAAATCATAATTACCACTAGGTATATTAATTATATTTCCACTAGAACCTTCCACATCAAAAGAAGATTGCTCAAGTGTATTGCCAAACGGAACACAACTAATTGGGTTTATGTCAATGACTAAATCTACACTTGCCGAAACAGAACAAGGAGATCCATTGGAGCTATGGTTTGTAACTGTAATGGTATAAGTTGTAGTCGGAGCAATAGCCGTTACTGTATTATTTAAGCTTGTCCAACCGTCACTCCAAGCATAACTTGGCGAGACCAACCCGGAAACGGTAGGTATTAATGTAACAGAAACTCCAGCATTTGGTACAGTTACAATGGCCAAAGGAAAACTTACACTTGGAGTAATATCTGAGACGTCAAAAGAACTAGACACGGTACAACCATTTCCATTGGTGGCATAAACTGTGTAAGTACCCGGGAATTGCGCTAACACACTTTGACTTTGTACTATAGAACCATTAGGAAGCGTACAATAAAAGCCAAATAAACTACTACTCGGATTAACAAAACTGAAAGTAAGAGTAGGATATCCGGCGAAAGGAGTTCCATTACAGAAAAAATCTTGGTTTGTAGACGACCAATCCACTCCTATCGAATTATCAATTACAGTACAAGAAGCTTGATCTGTACATCCCAAAGCATTAGTTACAGTAACTGTATAAACACCTGCAGTTGCTTGAATAGTAGGAGTTGTTTGTCCATCGTTCCATATAAAAGAACAACTTGTGCAATTTGAAGCAGCAGTTAGACTTACCGAGCTACCGGAACAATCAGTATGCAGCACGCTAGGCACCTGAACAGAAGGTTGTTCAGTAACTACAATCGTTCCCCAAGAGTTGCATTGAGTAGCTGGGTCATAAACAATAACTTGGTAAATACCAGGTGAATTTACCGTAAGAGTACTAGCTGTACTTTGATCACTCCAAAGGTAAGTTGGAGATGCAATAGTAGTAACTACAGAAAGTGTTGTTGCTCCAGAACTGCAAATTGTATTATTACCCACCACAGCAACACTTCCTAAAGTAGTACTATATGTATTATTTATTGTAGTTGGTTGATTATTTCCTTCTTGGATATAATTACCACACATATCATATCCTCTTGCAAAAACAGAAACAACATTTTGGGCACCATAAGATGTATAAACGTCCAAAGTACATTGAATTTTATTAAAATCATTTGCATTGAAATGAACATCAGCTATAGGTATTCCTGTTATTTCGCTAATTACGTAATCAATTTCATATAAGAAATCACCTTGGGCAGTATAGGTGCAATTCAAACTAGCAAGTGATTTAGGAGTGAAGGGCGGAATTTCAAAAAACGAATTCAAGAAACCAAGCTGTGCTCCATTGGTAGTATTTATTAATATTTCACCATCAACTACCTCACCTTCTGTTGCAACTATATTAGTCATTAAAGTTTCTGGATGACAATCTGCAACTGTTGATACAACTGGAAATGCATCAACTGAAACAACTGAATTCTTCAATGTAAATGCATAAGAAGGCATGTTAAATTCTTTACAAGTATAACTAGAACCAGAATAAGGTGAGGTCAACAATGCGGGATATCCTTGACAAGCTAATCCTAAATGCGAAGTAATTTCAAAATTTTGGGTCCCATTATTAAGAAAACTGCAATCAGACCAATTTATTCGAAGGTAATAGTGTTTTGGTGTACCATCTTTTAAGTTTGATTGGGGATTACCTAATTCGAATATTTTTATATTATTCGCTGCATCAAAACTGTATGGAATCGGCACTTTAATACCTCCGTTGTCTTCGAATAATTCAAATTCTAAAGTATTGCTATTGCTGTTTGTAAAATAAATATAAGCATTCTCTCCTTCTACAATTGAAGCGACATTTGATCGGTTAGATTTATACAATACATCAAGCGGAAAATATTCAGATGGCTTAGAAAATATGGCATTATTGGTTGTGGTAAATTCGCTTTTCAATAAATAATCATCCTTTAATGCATTATTCCCAGAAAATTCATACTCATATTGTTTTTGTACACTTGAAATAATATTATTATTTTTATTTGCATATGCACCAAAACCTATTGAACCTGATTTAAGGTCTAAAGTGAAATTTTCACCGATTGAAGGAGTACTACAATCCTTTCTAAACTTTGCAAATAAGAGATTAATCCTTTCTTGTCCCCAAATATCATAAAGAGGAATTCCTATATTGTTACCGGAAATAGAATAATTATTTACTCCCGGTGGTTGATTAGTAAAACTCCAGTACGCATTAAGTGGTCCATTTGTAACTGCACTCATTCCTAAATGGGACAAATTCGAAGATACCTGAAGTTCAAAATTATTACCAATCCTAAACAATGGCCTAAATTCCCCAGGAAATTCATCATAACCTTTTCCACCTGTTGCCGAAAATCGGTATTCCCACATAAGCTCACATTGATTAGGATGCGTACCATACCAAGGATCGATAGTTTGAGGCCCCAAAAATAAAGAATCGACACTATAAGTTAATTGGTAGTACTCAATATTTGATTGCCAGGGGTCACAACTAGGATGATACGTACCGTCATGTGATTGATCATAATCATTGTAAGAAAACATTCCTTGTAAAGCCAAACTGTAAGGGTTAGGACTTAAATAGTCATTCGGGAATACATGCTTTCCAAAATCTGTTAACTCTAAGTTCATATCAATGTCTACTTTACAAATACAGTTCTTAAGCAAATCACTCAATGTGAATGAGTAAGGCACATTATTAGATGGATCAACAGGATAACAGTTAGGATCTAATCGTAATCTAGTTAACAAATAATCAGCTGGGCTTATAGGATGTTGTGGACTAGATATTGTAATAGAACTTGGAAGAACTCTAACAGTGGTTGGATAGCTGCTATTGCTATACATAACAGTAAAAGTAACCCCCACGCCAGAATTTTGTGTACTTATATTTTTAAATATAGGCTTGTCTATATGAATCGGATTAGAGTTAAATGTCCAATCGCTTTTGAAAACGGTAATGTCAAAAAAGAAATCACCAATATTTGAAATCCCATAATTATTGGGGCTTGCATTTGTCCCAATCAAGCCATTAGTTGAAAGAATACGAATATCATCCATAGGATAATAACCATTTAAATTTGGAGTTGCACTTGGACTTGTTTGTGGCATTGGTAAACCACCGAGGTAATCAGAAGCACTTTGCCATCCAAACGACTGTCTGTAAGTATTAAAATTAACTGTACTTACATGGTTTTCGGGAGGGCAATCACCAATACAATGCCTCAAAACTCTTGCTTTACTAAATCCATATTCTAAAAAACAATCTGCGCAATTAGCTTCATCACAAACTTGATAAAATGCAATCTTAAACTCATCATTGCCCCAAGTTGGTACACTACCACAAGTTAAAGAAAATTCAACTTCTACATCGACAGTCATTTCATTTTGAAAGGCAGCAGGAAAGTCAACTCTCCATTTATTAGCACTAATATTTGTAACTGTTCCAGGGTAAGGATTCCCATTTATATTAAAAACAGCTTGTCCGGCATTATAAGTAGAAAGTCCATTAGCAATTACAGCGTCAATTATTAAATAATTTTTTCTTGTTGAACAATTAAACATCCCATCTAAATTCCATGGATAGTCATTTGCGCCATATGTAAGAAGTTGATTTGTAATCTTTAATTTTGATATCCCCCCTCCTTCAATATTTGGAGGGTCCATTACAGAAGAACATGATCCAGTATAAGTAGTACCGTGAACCCATTGGCCTTCAGTTTCATTTAGGTAATTCTGATTAGATCCAGAAGATATTTGACACATGTTGTAATAATCAATATCATAACCAATAATTGCATTGATTAATCCGAAATGATCAGTTTTTAGGGGATCAACAAATGCCGTACTGTTACAATCTATAAGCTTAAAACCTTTCAGAGTTACACCTATTAAATCACCATACCCTAAATACGAATAAGTTGACCAAATCGAATTTGTACTACCAATAGAAACTCCGTTAAAATTATTTACGATGTTTGAATTCGTCAAATTAGGATTATTTTGCAAAAATCCAACATTATCATTACTTGTGCCCGCAATATCTTCCTCTAAATTGATTGTATAAACATATCGATTTGCATAATCCAAATTAACAGTTGCATTTACTAGAACATTCCCCAAATAGACTTCGCTATTCGCTGGTTGAGGACTTGCTGTAACTCCTGTACTTTTATTGTTCCAAGTAAAATACTTAGGATCAATTATAAATGAAATGCTTTTCAGTTTAATCGTTGCTGATTTAACAGAATTACCATTCGGAGTAACATTTTTTACACAAATTCCATAATTAATTACATTAGTGCCACTGCCTGAAGAACATACATCTAAAACACCTAGCACATCTGCATATGCATTTCCTTGAACAATTTTAACTGCAGGTAACAAATCGCATATGGGCTGTAGACATTTAACATTTAATTTCAATATTTCTTTCTCAGGGGTACAGGCATTTACACCATCACAAATTATTTGGTAGGTATAAATTGACTCGTCACTAACATAAGTACTTGTAGAACAATCACCTTTATTTACCTGTTGAACTTCCAATTCTTCACGTATAACCATATAATCATCATCACCCGCATTATTTGAAAATAAATATGGATACGTAGTTGGACATTTTGCTTGATTAGCCATATTTAGTTGGCTCATATTTATATACGTAGTATTAGGCAATGGACTGCTTGGTAATGTCCAACCTTGTTTATTGGGGTTATAAAAGACATAATGATAGTCAGTTCCTCCATTTATTGTTGATGTTACAATTGGAGAAAACGTATTCGTAAAATTATTAAGAATACTTACCTCTTTAACATTCACATCACCTTCATATGAGGCATTCAACTTAAAGCAATCAACTATACCCTCTGTAGCCTTAATAGTATAATATCGGTATAAGGTTTCTTTATATGCAAATTCTTTATCAATTTGGCTGGGATAAATAATGGGATTCAAAATATCAATTTCACTACTTAAAGAGGATTTCACGAAATCCAATGGAAGGTTGTAGTTATATAAAACTATAGGACTGTTATTAAAAAAATACTTAACGCTAGATGTATTTGAATGCAGCTTAAATCCAGAATTATAATTTAAATTACTTGCAACCAAGCTACAATTTGTTGCTTGAATTAAAATATTCATTTCACCCATAGGTGGCAAATTGCTCAATTGAAAACCATCAGTAGTATATGCAAATCCATTTGGTGGTATTCCATTGGTAAATGATAAGGATACATTTGGTGGTATATTACATTCAAAAACATCACTACTAATTATTCCGTCGAATTGAATGTGCATTACAACTGGAGTAAAACAAGTATAAAGTGCATTTTGCAATGTGCTGCACGGTAGAGGATTTAGCAATAGCGGATCTTGTTGAAATACATTCACACTAACACTCGCAACTTGTGGAAATAGAATCAAACGACTCGAAATTATCGTAGTATCAGCACCCGCGATTGCCATCTGAGTAACCAAATAGTTTTTCTTAAGAGGATACGCGATGTCGACTTTTCTATTAGAAGAAAACAAAACAAAACTTGTACTGTTTTGTTCAAATTTACCGTTATTAAAGTAAAATTGAGTGCCAGGCTTAAATCCTCTTGAAGTGTTTGTAATTATAACCGAATAGGGTACGATTGTTGTATCTGCGGAATATGAATAGCTCAACTGCGGAATTAGCTTATGCCCAAACAAAAAGTTACCAAAAGTTGAAAGTGAAACAGTAGTGGTTACAGATCCAATACTGTCATTTCCATTATAGTTCATTAATCCGCCATCAACCCATTTCGCACCGTTCCATCGTGCAAGTTTGGTACTATCAATATCAAAAACATCGCATGATGATTTGTACCAATTAAACGTTAAGGCAACATTTGAAGAACCAGTTGTTCTCGCTACATTCCAATAATTACATTCACTGATATAATTTATTGAAGTGTCTTTTGCCGTTCCGTTTGTTTGTACGGTATTAAAATATTCTGCTGTAAATGCATCTGTGGCATTTGAAGGCGCTGTTATACTAACAGGTCTATAATCTGTTCCTTTTCCAAGTGGGAACTTAAATGTTGAATTTCCTATTTTCTTTATTGGACCTGCTATATAACTATTTGTACTTCCCCCACTCAATGTTGCCGTTGCCTTTAATGTAAGCAAGTTACTACTCGATGTAATTATATTCCCACTGGTAAGCTCCAATAAGCTATCAATAGTTATCGGTGCATTAAATGTTACTGATCCGCCGCTTTTGTTTATGCCAAATTTTGATACTAAATAAGTTAATGATCCTGTTGTCGAAAATGTTTGGTTATTAGTACCTGTACAAAGTAACTTGCCTGTGCCCACATTAAACACTACCAATGCAGAAGATATACTTACATTGCCTTTAAATTCGGACGTGCCAGAATAGGCAGGTTGTATGTACCCCGTGGTCGTTATGAAGCTTACATTTCCATTGTATTGATCTCCCGTTTGAACTCCAAGACGAAATGAAGCAGTATTTGTGGCATTGTTTCTAAAGGTAGTTGTTCCATTAAACACATTACCTCCATCACTATAACTCGAACTGGTACTCGATCTAATGAATTCCGTTGTTCCATTAAAGGTGCTCGTTTTTAAAAGTATTCCCGGTGAGGTAATCGTTAAATCTCCTTCAAAACTACATCCTGCCAGACTTGTTATTGCTGATCCTGTGGTTACAAATGTTTGTTGTCCTGTTCCTGTTTGTACAAAATTCTTAAGGGTTAATAGCCCCGCAGTAAATCCTCCTGTTCCTATAGCTATTTTTTTACCATTATAAATATGTCCACCGCCGTTTGCATTTCCTCCCCCAATACTAATTCCGGATGAACTACTATTCTCAAATATCAAACTATCATAAAAAGAAGCTACTGTATTATATCCAAGCTGTATGGCATAAGTAGCAGTATTTATCACCTTTAAAGTACTATTAAAAATATCAGCCGAGCTAACTCCCATTGTTAAATAGGCAGCTCCCGATTTCTTTATTGTTATTGGTGCATTAAAAGTACAACCACCTGCACCATTAGTAGTTGAGGTTCCTGTTTGTTCAAATGAACTTTGATAATTAAAAACCCCACCACTAAAGTCAACCCTTGCAACAATGGCATCAATAGTTACATTTAATGTACTTCCATTAAAAATAGCATTACTTCCACGTAAAACTAACGTCCCGTTACTTATAGTTCCGGCATAGAAATAGGCATTATTGGAAACTGTTAAAGAATATCCACTTAAAGAAATACTTCCGGAAGTCAGGTCAAGCTCTTTCACGGTAGTATTTGCCCCTAAAACGGGAGCATTGGTTCGAGTGACAATTTTAACAGAATCGGTCGTATTTGGAACACCTACTGGGCTCCAATTGTTCGAAGTTGTCCAGGCAGTACTTGAGTTTCCTGTCCAGGTATATTTTGTTGCAAACAGGTTAAAATTTGCGAAAAGAAAAATAAAGAGTACGGTATATTTTAATGATACTTTCATAGGTTTCTTTTTAATAGGTTGTAAGAAAATTGGAATTGATTGTTGTGCTTCTTAATTAGAAACAAACTTAAATGCGGGACTAAGTGCACCGCTGCTATTAACAGAAGTTACTTCAGTAAAGTACACTGCTGTTTCAACTAAATTTCCCAATGGACAACTGACTTTATATCCACTTCGCGAATAACCTACTCCGTTTGAAAAGCCACCTGATTGATCAAAAGTAAACGTATAACTGAATAAGTCTTGGCTACCATCTAAAGAACCAACTTTAACTATAATTGATGAAACATTAACAGTATCTGTTAAAACAATGTTTAACACTGATTGTGTGTATCCGCCTTGAGGTGCCGCATTAACGATAAAGGCATCGCCAATTGCTTGAGCATTTCCCAATGTATGAAAAAGCATTAGGAATGCGGCAACGATAATAAATCTTATTTTTTTCATATAACAAAATTATAGGTTTTACACACGAAACTATCAGCACAAAAAGGATACTGATCCACAATCGAATCGACATCCACTTAGCTAGCGGAAAAATCATACTATCATAAAAATTACTTCTAAAAACGAAGTTCATAATTGCTTGTATTAAAGAAACTACTTTTCAAAAAGCAGTTTCAAAATTTAAAACACTATACAATTCAACTAAATCCAATAAATAATTTAGCAAGTGTAAATAAAAATAAAACAACTCCACAAAATATATTTTTATATTTTCACAACTTATTGTATTTTAGCGAGATTATTTACGTAAATTGATATTAATCATGAATTAATATCAATTTAACATCCTAGTTAACAATAGAAGGCTGGCATATTTTCTATGGTAAATAAATTCTTCCACAGCTCCTATAAATTAACCGTTTGTAAGCGTTTATCTCCCGACTATTTAGTGAACTTTTTGTAATTTTAATTTGGGAGGGAACTTGCTGTACCCCACTCTTAAATAGGGATTTTTTGTTAAAGGAGATTTTTTCGGAGAAATTTAATTGGGGAAGGTAAGGGGCAAAACCATCTCGCTATCCGCTATCCGCTTCGCGCAACCCTAAAGTAGTGATGAAATATCACACTTTAGGGCAAGCCTCGAACCATATCGGCTTCGTTTCGACTCCGCTCAACGACCAGCCGAACTAAGAACTATGAACTAAGAACCATAAAGTAGAGCTGAAAAAGCACACTTCATGGCAAGCCTCGAATCATAAAATGATTTCGTTGTCCGCTTCGCGAACCATAAACACTGAATCGTAAACTTTAAACAGCGTAAGCTAACATCTCGCCGCCCGCTTCGCGAACCATGAACCAAGAACCATGAACCTTTTTTCCATACTCCCCATCCAATCCAAAATTCTTTACTCCACCCTTATTTCTATTCAAAAATCATTTCGCTATCCGCTCCGCGGAATCCATAATCCAAAATTCTAATATACAATCGTAAACACTCCCCTCCTCTTGTACACTCCACCCGATTCATCTCTACATGTAAATACAAAACTGTAAATACCTTCGGGAGTAGATGCAGATGGCCATATTTCGTTGGAGGAGCTTCTTGAAAATATGGGTTGGTTCCAGCGGTTGTAAATTGTTAAGTTGTAATCGGCAGGAACATCCCCATAGGGAATAAAATAATCGTTGAGTCCATCGCCGTCGGGAGTGATGGCTGAGGGAAAGAAAATTAAAAACGGACAAGTATCTTCTACTAATAACGAATCTTTTTGCACGCAACCACTGTCGGTCATGCAGGTGATGTTTATCCATCCCAGAATATTTACCGATATCACTTTCGATGTATCTCCGGTCGACCAACTATAATTATCGTTTGTTGTTACTTTCAGTAATGCGTCGATATTAAAATCGGGACATAAAGGATTTATCATTTCGATTTTCACCGAAGGATTTGGCAACTTCCTAACGGTAAGGGTATCCGAAAATATACATCCGTTAAATGTTACTGTAAGCACTTCGGTACTCCCCGACTCAATTATGTTTAAAGGAGAAGTAGAACCATCGGACCATTCATAAGTATCATACCCGGATGATACACTTACGGGCAATGATAATCCTTCGCATAAGGAGGTGTCGGCGCCTAGATTAATTACAGGCAAAGGATTAACTTTTACCATCAATGAAATGGTATCAGCATAACAAGGATAGTTGATTATCAAACCAACTAAAAAGGCACCTGATGATAAATATAAATGCGAGAATTTTTCAGGTACTGTTGCTGCCACATACTGATCCGTTGCTCCATCGCCCCAATCAATTGTATAGGAAGATGCAAATCCCCCAATATGATCCGGCACAACAAATACCGTGTCGTTTAAGCAAACAGAGTCGCCGGTAATAGTAGTGGTTACATCGGTAAAAGTTTGCACGAAATCGGGAAGCCCCACGAAGCAAGAATGTCCCGCTAAATACAAATCATTGCGTATATAATTACAATCAGGAAAAGCCAATGAAGGTTTCTCGATTGCTGCCAAATAGGTACTCACTGATATTGCCGCGTAAATCTTTCCATCAGGTGCGAGCTGAAGATCGCCATACTCGCCACTAAATAATGAATCAAGCATCACTTGATTGTAATTTCCCGATGTCAAATAATTTTGAAAATCGAATTGAAATAAACGGGAATAAGTAGCAGTTGAATAATAAAGATATTTTTCATCCATCGAAAAAGCTACTCCAACCGGTTGCATAATATTTAATTGCAACAAGGGATTCGCTGTTGAAACAACACCTGTTTGTCGGTCGAAATTATAAACCATTAATCGGTCGGAGTCTTTGAATGTCACCGCCAATTTATCACCCGAAGGGGAGAACTTCATCGACCCTTCTATCTCCGATGCGAGCGGCGGAACTGTCCCGGGTACAACACTAACGATAGGCGTAGCCGAAACACCCGCAGAAGTAACTAAATACGATAAAAATGCGGCCTGAGTATGACTATAGGTCACCAACCAATAATCGATATTATTCGAATGCATAGTTGCCGATAATTTATTTGCTATCAACGAATCGAGGCGAACATTTGCACTTGAGACCTGAAGACTTCCCGCAGTATAATCAACCGTTGAGCAGTACAAATTGAAAGTATCAACATTGTACTTATTGATGTGAAACAATAATACACGATCATTATTTCCGGGAACGGGGACAAACAAACATTCGGAAGGCGAATTGGCAGAAAAGAGATTTCCGCCGCTGATCACATTTGCATTCTCGTCGCGTATTATGGTCGCATTCGAGTGCAAAACAAATCGTTTGCTACAATCCGAATACACCGACGAACCTGATATTGAAAAACTGCTAAAGGCACCTGCAGTCGCCTGATGATTTTGAAAATTTAAATATGCTTGATCGCCAAACGACCAATTTGAAATAGGACCTTGAGCCTTAGAGGTATTACAAAAAACACAAAAGGCAGCCACCAATACATAAAACAATATATGGCGGCCACCTTTCATTTAACTAAAGTAGAAAATAAATCTCAATAGTGCAACGAACCCCTACTGACAAATAATCTTGCTTGTGTAATTTTTATTTCCATCGCTTAATGATACTATGTACATTCCTGCTGAAAGGTTACTTACATCGACTGACAATAAATCGACTGATGAGTAATTGCTTACCAGCACTTCTTGTCCTGTTAAATCAAAGATTTTGAGAGCTATCTTCTTCCCTTTCATGTCATCGGGACAAACAATCTCTACAGTACTTCCCGTTAGCGAAGATTTCACCATCAAATTATGATGTTCAATATCATTTATCGTTAACGCACTACCGTTATATAAATCCTGAATATGCTGTGCATCGGTTAACAGCTGGCCTAATGACGATAATGTGCCATTGCTTCCGTAAGAAACGACATAAGCCATTTCAAAGGTTTTAACTCCTCCTGCTAGTAAATCAAATGGTCCAACAGTTCCTAAAATTCTCCAATCATCAGGCACAACTCCGGCACTAGCCATGGTCCAATCATTACCAGGAAAGGCAGGATCGGTCAATCCCGGAAAGGCATAATTGCAGTTAGTCCCTACCAAATCAAAGCCTGCATTTCCGTACGTCATATGCTGACCATTCATCCACTCTGATTTCAATAAATGGTAAAAATCTTCTCCTAAAACCGGATTGCCTTTCAATGTGTCATTATTGATATTGTAATAATACATCGAATGTGAAATTGAAGTATTTAAGAATTTTAATCCGCATGCAGGAGCGTTGTAACCATAACAATTACTTCCTTCGTCATTCGGATCACCATTCACCACATATACCATCGATTGACCAACATCAGTACCAACGTGATCATCGACTGCGTTACCTAAATCGAAATCGGTCCAGTTACTAAAGTAAACATCATGATAATCTTGCCCGGAAAAATTCTTCATTTGCAGTTTCACAAAAACGGTATTGCTTACAGCAACATCTGCCGAATTATACATGTACGCCAACACATGATATTCCGTTTTCATTGAAGGCGTTCCATTTTGTGGAGCAGCATAATTATCGTTCGCTATAAAATAAGCAGCAACATCACCCGGGAATACAGGATACTCTCCTAATGCAGGTTCGTAAATGCTATTCATGTTACTATCATAAAATGGAGCCAAGACTTGATTATAACTACTACCTACAGGCGCATTGCCGGGCCAAGTCTCGATATCGGTTGGCATCACATACCACGGCTGATTCCAGTTAGCGATATGATATAGCACTTGTGCTTTAGTTAAGCACCATACATGATTCCAAAGAGCGGGAACTGCTGCGGTAGCGTTTAAAGTATCTAAAGGGCCGGGATAAAAATTCTGATCTCCAGCTTGCGCATAGGTTTGCTGACTTACATGCAGCACATTAGAATTATCGAGGCCACCCAACCAAAATGACGAAGCGAATATAGCGCTCTTACCACTACCGGCAGGACTTTCGAAAAATCCGTGCTGAGATTGGCTATCAAAAAACAATTCGAGATTACTAAACACTCGACTCGACAAAGAAGCGTTTGTCAGCGTACCGTAGTTGGTCTGCGCCGAAACTTTGAGCGCAGGAAGGCTTAGCATTAGCAAGAAGCTAACGCGTAAAGTGGTTAATAAATTTCTCATGTTACTTTATTTTTAACTCGATACCAATCGAACCGTTTAATTGTGGAGAAGCGGTATAGTTGACTGCTTTATATGATGCCGAAGAATTCATCCATTTAAGGTAATTACCGGCAACAAATATTTTCAACTTTGGACTAACCAAATAACTTACGTTTAATCCCGCAGTAAGTGCATAAGTTAAATCGTTAAACGTGAATTTTTCAGAATAATAATCAATCGCTTCACCTGAATAATTATGCGTTATTGTATTCTTAGCTGCATTAAACGAAGCTAGGATTCCTGCATTCGGCTCCACAGACCATGAACCTAACGGCCATGCATATGCTAATTTCACCGGGAACAAAAAAGAAGAGATACGCGCATCACCATTAACCGATACTTCACCAATTTTAGACACAAGAGAAGTATCATAATCGACTACCATTACAGGAGGATCGAACGGAGAGATAATGAATCCTACAGTAGAATCAATTTGCAAAGCATCATACTTATAACTATCGTGAAGAGAAGTTTTAAGATGTCCGCGTTTGTATTCAAATCCCGTAAGCACGCTGGTATGTTTTCCAAGTGTATAACGCAATTGTATTCCGGCAGAGAAATTAGTCGCGTTATTTTTCACCTCGGCATTTAAATTTTTATCGAGATTAATTTCCGACAAACTATTTGGAGAAGCGCCAACATAGAATAGAATCGATGCAGGAGGAGTATAACCTTGCGCAGGATTTTCTTGCGTTTGAATAGCATTTTCAGCAACGACATCATCTTTAAATCCGATCATCTTCATGAATGCAATCAAATCAGGAGCAACGGCATTATTATTATCAGATGTAGCAATAGAACTTGAAGGAGCCAATGCTAAAAGTGAAGCATCTATTAAAGGATAAGCGTTACTATGACGATTATTTGTTCTTCGCGAAGCAGTAATTAAACGATTATGATGTATTGAATTATTATTGTTTGCAGAAACAGTATTCAATGAAGCAGAAATATTCGAATCATCAGCATTTAATGAGGCAGAATGATCGTTAAATTGATTATCATAAGTAGTATTTGCAATCGCAGTTTCAATTACGTTTGCGTTGTTAGCAGATGCAGCAGGATGATTTGCAAGGGCAGCAACAGACTTCCTCGCAACCACAGAATGATTACTAACTGACGAGATATTCGTCAATTTTATAAACGAGAAAGCAATGAGCAATAAAATTGCATCGCTAAATAAAAAGCCTCTGATCCAAGTCAGATAGTCGTTCGCATTCACATCTAGTTTCGTCGCAATATCATCGAACGCAAAAGGGACTTCCTCCTCTGCGGATTTCAGCTTACGACGAATGCTGTCATCAAAATAATTTTCCTGTTGCGTGCTCATCAGCTGGCGGTATTCAAAAATGAATAATTGATTTTACTACTCACTATAATTTTTTTCTGAAGCACAAGACGTGCTTTCAGCAATTGTGTTCGAGAAGTGCTTTCTGTAATGTTTAACATGCCGGCAATATCTTTATGATCATAACCTTCGATCACATAAAGGTTAAAGACGGTGCGATATCCCGCCGGAAGAGCAGCTATCAAGGCCAACAACTCTTTTTCATCGAGGTGCGACAAGGCACTATTGAATCCGGGATTAACATTGAAAGTATCTTCAATTGGATCTTCGCGCAGTTGTTGCGTCTTGCGGATTGCATTTAGGGCGGTGTTTACTACAATGCGGCGCATCCAAGCCTCTAACACTCCCTCTCCCCTATAAGTATTCAACTGACGAAAGATCTTCACAAATGCATCTTGCAACACATCTGCTGCTCCATCACGGTTACCAATATACCGAAGAGCTACAGCCATAAAACGTCCTTTAAAGGTATCGAAGAGCTCTCTTTGAGCCACCCGATCGCCTTTAAGGCATTGTTCTATGAGGATCTTTTCGTTAAGCATAACCCGACAATTTCAGTTATAAGACAAGCGCTGTTTTGGAAACGTTGTCCGGGATTCAAAAAAAATTGCAATTATTTTACACCTTAATATTAAGAAATATTATTAGTTTAGCAAAATGAATTTGCGTATTAACTCGTTTCTAGTGAATTAATTACAATATTTTTACCTATCAAAACGCCTGTTTTATGAAAAAAGGCCTAATTCTTAAAAGAAGACCCTTCCTGAGCATTTCGCTCATTCTTCTGCTTTCCACTGCATTTGCGGCCATTGTTAAGTACAATTTGCTGGGCAATTTAGTGAGTGATGTGTTAATCGGATTAACCGCCGTGACCGTAATCGTTGGAGGTATCATATTCATAACTTATATCGATACCACTCCCACCGAAAATTAATGCTTACGCATTCGTTTCATGATTTTGCTTGCGTAAACAAAATCGATGAGCTCGGGATTATCCGACATTTCTAATTCTTCAAAAGTTCCTTCCCAGTAGTTTTTGCCTTTATAAATAAACACGATTTTCTCTCCCATTTCGGTGAGTGAATTCATGTCGTGTGTATTCACAACTGTTGTGGTTCCGAATTCTTCGGTGAGCTCCATAATTAAATTATCGATCACGATCGATGTTTTAGGATCTAGTCCGGAGTTTGGCTCATCGCAAAACAAATATTTCGGATTCATCGATATCGCTCGAGCAATAGCTACGCGTTTCTTCATCCCTCCTGAAATCTCTGAAGGAAATAGTTTATTCGCATTTACTAAGTTAACACGTTGCAAGCAAAAATTCACGCGATCGAGTTTCTCTTCTTGCGTCATATGCGTGAACATATTCAAGGGAAACATCACGTTTTGTTCAACAGTTAATGAATCAAATAACGCACCGCCTTGGAATACCATCCCGATTTCCTGACGAATAGGTTTTCGCTCTTTAAAATTCATCTCGCTGAAGTTTCTACCATCGAAATACACAGCGCCTTTATCCACTTCAAACAATCCTACAGTACATTTCATTAATACTGTTTTCCCCATTCCGCTTTGTCCGATGATGAGATTCACCTTACCTGTTTCGAACGTACACGAAACATCATCAAGAACTGTTTTCTCGCCAAAGGTTTTGTAAATATGATCAACTTTAATCATGCTAAGCGAGGATTAACTGCGTTAAAATATAATCGAAAATAAGAATGAAGATGCTCGAATAAACCACCGCCTTTGTACTGCTTTGTCCTACTTCCAACGCACCGCCATCGGTATGAAATCCGTGATAAGCAGAGACACTCGTGATGATATATGCAAATACTAAAGTTTTGATGAGTGCAAAAACAATATTGAATGGAAGAAACTGGTCTTGGATTCCTCTGATATAATCGGCTGAAGGAACAATTCCCGACATATCACCTGCTACCCATCCGCCAATAATTCCTAAAAAAATACTGATGATTACAACAAAAGGACAGATTAATAATCCCGCAACAATTTTAGGAAGCGTAAGATATCCCGATGAATTAATGCCCATAATTTCGAGTGCATCAATTTGCTCGGTGACACGCATCGTACCTATTTCGGAAGCGATGCTACTACCTATTTTTCCTGCCAATACCAACATGATAATGGTAGGCGAAAACTCCAAGATAATTGAATCGCGTGCAACGATACCTACTGCATAAAGCGGCACCATAGGATTCACGAGGTTATATGCGCTTTGCAGCGTGATAACAGCCCCCATGAAAACGGAAGTAAGTGCAACGATGCCGAGAGCGCCAACACCAATGCTCACCAACTCATGCATTACCTGACGATAATAAACGATGAATTTTTCGGGCTTCACAAAAAGACCCTTCATAAATTTCCAATATCTCCCGATCTCGAACCAGGTTTTTGTAAGCATAGTATTTAAAGTTGTGGCGAATTTACAAAAGGTTGCGAGGATATTAGTTTTAATAACATGAATTTTGAAATCCCTACAAAAACTACCATTCAAATTAACTATTTCAAATACTTAATTAAAAAAAACACAAAATCATATTTCGAAAACAAATCCTCCTATCAAAACAAGTTCCAGACATTATAAGTTTTTGTCACTTTCTTTCCTGCACAAAGAACCGAACCATGTGAGTTCAAGGATGCAGATAAAACAAGTGCTAATCCTTAAAGTAACCAAAGAAAGCGCACAACCGAAAACCAATTGACAGAACACGCTATTAATCATTCAAACGCAATAACTACATATAATCTACCTCGGTTATAGTTCTGTCAATTCGCACTTTTCGCTTGACCGCCTCCGCACCATCTCCCATTAATTTCTTCACATGAACCGAAATCAACTTTGAATCATGTGTCTTGCACCCTGCATCTTTTCAAAGGATATAGATTGGACAATAGATTAGTCCCTCTTAGACCTCTTCACGTTAACCGAGAACTTCTTGAATCATGTATCCTGCATCTTTCATCATTTTACCTCAATCATTCATTCATTCATTATTGCCTCTTCCTTCCAAAATATTTCCCCTCTCCCTACGTTATCTTTTCTCTATTCCCACTACCTTTGTAATATGAACCGAATAAAACGACTTACTGCAATGGCGCTGCTGCTGGGATTAATGACGGGAGCATCGGGATGCAAATTGTTTAAGAAAGATTGTCATTGCCCTAGTTTCGGACAAACACCTACAAAATCGGGGCGTACCACGGCTCAAATTCCCCAAAATAAGCCCTGCTGATAAAGATCAGCGATATTTAATCGGCTGCCTTACAGCCAATTGCACGATTTTGGATTTTTAATGTTGTACGATCGATTATGGATGTATTATCTTAGCATCGCTTTTAGAATCATTCTAAATAAGCTATGAAAACAGCCCTAGTTAAACTTTCTGATTTACGCCGCGGAGCTCGCTGCATTATCGACTCCTTCACAGATGATGTGATGAAGCAGAAGTTATTGGAAATGGGCTGCTTACCGGGTGAAACAATTACGGTTGATCGATTTGCTCCTTTCGGCTGTCCGATGGCCATCAATGTTTCCGGTTCCACATTAAGTATTCGTGTTGACGAGGCACAGAGTGTAATTGTAAAACCATTAGCCTAATATTTCAGCCTTGCAGCTCTCAGATTTCCCTCAAACGGAACCGTCGTCGCGTCAGGTTAAAGTATCGCTTGTAGGTAATCCTAATAGTGGGAAGAGTACGCTCTTCAATGCCCTCACAGGTCTGCATCAAAAGATCGCGAATTTTCCGGGTGTTACCGTAGAGAAGAAAACAGGCTACGCCAAAATTTATAATTCGTCAACAGGTAAACCAACATCACTCGAGATTACCGATTTACCCGGCACTTACAGTTTATATCCGAAGTCGCCCGACGAACGTATCCCCTTCGAAGTTTTATGCGATCCGGGTGATGAAAACCATCCCGATTTAGTTATCCTCATCGCCGATGGTACCAACCTAAAGCGTAGTTTGTTTTTAGCATCGCAGGTAATCGATTTGAAAATTCCTGCAGTACTCGCTTTAAATATGATGGACCTTGTGAAAGAACAAGGTATCGATATTAAACTTGATGAACTAGAACGCAGATTAGGAGTGCGTATCGTTCCAGTGAATGCTCGTAAGGGCATCGGACTAGAAGAACTGAAGCAAGCTGTTATCAGTGAACTGCATGTTCCTGAGAACGATATTTTTGAAACGGGTCCATTAGCTCCTCCTCTTCTTAAAAAGATTCGTTCAATTTTAGAGATGCGTAGCGACTATGCCGCATTGCAAATTGCACATCATCGTGATGCTATTTCAGGATTTCATATTCCCGATCAGCAGAAAAAAGAAATTGAAGAAGCGCTGGCAACACACGAATTCGACAGCATCAAAATACAATCGTTCGAAACTTTAGAGCGATACAAAGTGATTCATGAGATCTTGCAAATATGCATGGTGAAAGCAGTCGACGATAAACCATCGTTGAGTGCGAAAATCGACAAGCTCATGATTCATCGTTTCTGGGGATATGTGATATTCTTGGGAATTTTATTTTTAATCTTTCAAGCCATCTTTACCATTGCGGCTTTTCCGATGGACTTTATCGATCAAACATTTACCGGCTTAACAGAAGCAGCACGCAATGCATTGCCGAAAGGTGTGCTAAACGATTTATTGGTGAACGGAGTACTTGCAGGAATTGGCGGTATCGTCATTTTCATTCCGCAGATTGCAATGCTGTTTATGTTCATCGCTATACTCGAAGATTCGGGATATATGGCACGCGTAAGTTTTCTGATGGATAAGCTAATGCGAAAATTCGGACTTAACGGTCGCTCTGTAATTCCATTGATTTCGGGAGTAGCATGCGCAGTACCTGCAATTATGGCTACACGAACTATTGGCAGTTGGAAAGAACGATTAATCACCATCATGATTACTCCGTTGATGAGTTGCTCAGCGCGATTACCTGTTTATACTTTGCTCATTGCATTGGTGGTTCCTTCGAAATTAATTTGGGGAGTATTTAACTTGCAAGGCATCGTTATGATGTCGCTGTACCTCATCGGATTTTTAGCAGCATTAGGCGCAGCACTCAGTATGAAATGGTTTGTAAAAGCAAAAGAACGCTCTTACTTCATCATGGAAATTCCTGTTTACCGAATGCCGCGTTGGTCGAATATTGTGTATTCGATTTATGAGAAAGTGCGAATCTTTTTATTTGATGCAGGAAAAATAATTATCGCCATCAGTATTATACTTTGGTTTTTATCGTCGCGGGGACCCGGACAACATTTCAACGAGATTACACAACAGATTGATCAATTATCGACCGAACAAAATATCGATCAAGAAGCATTAAATAAACTGGAAGCTCAGCGACTGGAATTTTCGTACGCGGGACATCTGGGACATCTATTAGAACCAGCCATCAGACCATTAGGATTTGATTGGAAAATCGGTATTGCCTTAGTAACATCATTCGCTGCGCGCGAAGTATTTGTGGGCACCATGAGTACAATTTACAGCGTAGGAAAAGACGATGGAGAAAGCAAGACGGTTAGAGATAAAATGCAAGCGGAAATTAATCCCGAAACCGGACAACCGCGATACACTCCTGCTGTAGGATGGTCGTTAATGATTTTTTATGCCTTTGCCATGCAATGCATGAGTACCTTAGCAGTAGTTAAAAGAGAAACCGGCGGATGGAAATGGCCAATCATGCAGTTCTTTTTTATGTCGGCATTAGCCTATTGCAGCAGTTTAATAATTTTCCAATTGATGAAATAAATGATTACCGCAGATAAACTACGGGAAGCATTAATGAAGTATGTACCGGCCGACGCTGTAGAAACTTGTGTCGACTGGATAAGAACTTATCGCATCAGCGTTCGCATTAAACATACGCGTGCCAGCAAATATGGCGACTATAGAGCTCCGCAAAATGGCCAAGGACATATTATCACCATCAACCACGATTTAAATCCCTATGCGTTTTTAATAACGTTTACACACGAAGTAGCACATCTCACTTGCTATAACAAATTCCGCGATCGTGTGGCTCCTCATGGAGAAGAATGGAAAAGCGAATTTCGCTTACTCTTGAAGCCCTTCCTCGACATGAAAATTTTTCCCGATAACGTGGCGATGGCAGTTGCTAATTATATAAAAGACCCAGCCGCATCGAGCTGTTC
>JAKPPP010000043.1 GCA_029547265.1 Bacteroidota bacterium | reverse complement strand
CCAATACACTACGTGATTCTGCATCACTTTTCTTTCCTCTTCTGTTTCATTCTGAAAGAAATTCGCACGAGGGGGAATCATCTTCAAGAAAAAATACAATTTATCGGGCTGCATCATAATGTTAGTCGTTGTGAAATTCGTAATCGATCTTATGCTGTCTCGAGTTCTTCGTCAGAAATTTTTGTTTCTTCTACCGGCTCTAACTCTTCTTCAATTCTCAAATTACTGATGATAAACTCTTGACGCTCCGGAGTATTTTTACCCATGTAATAATCGAGTAATCCGTGCAGCGACGATTCACCTTGCAAAGTAACAGGGTCGAGACGAATTTTCTTTCCTATGAAGTTTTTAAACTCATCAGGAGAGATCTCTCCCAGTCCCTTGAATCGCGTGATCTCAGGCTTCACTCCTAACTTCTGAATCGCCAACTGACGTTCCATATCGCTGTAGCAATAAATCGTTTCCTTTTTATTTCGTACGCGGAACAATGGCGTTTGCAAAATATAAACGTGGTTGTTCTTCACCAACTCAGGGAAGAACTGCAAGAAGAAGGTCAATAATAATAAACGGATATGCATACCGTCGACATCGGCATCGGTAGCGATAACGATACGACTATAACGCAATGTTTCCAGTCCATCTTCAATACTCAATGCATTCTGCAATAAGTTAAACTCTTCGTTCTCGTAAACAATTTTCTTTGTCAACCCGAAGCAGTTAAGCGGCTTACCTTTCAAGCTGAAAACGGCTTGCGTATTCACATCACGTGCAATCGTAATTGAACCCGATGCTGAATCTCCCTCGGTGATGAACAAGGTAGTATCCATACGCAAAGGATTTCTTAGATCGGTAAGATGCGCTCTGCAATCGCGTAACTTTTTGTTATGCAAGTTTGCTTTCTTCGCTCTCTCATTCGCCAACTTCTTGATACCTGCAATTTCCTTACGCTCTCTCTCACTCTGCAAGATTTTCTTCTTCCACGCTTCCGCTGTTTCAGGATGTTTATGCAAGTAATTATCGAGTTGCGTAACAACAGATTCATTGATCCAGTTACGAAGCGATGGTCCACCGGGATAAGTATTCTGCGATCCCAACTTGGTCTTCGTTTGCGACTCGAAAACAGGCTCTTGAATTCTTATGCTGATAGCACCTGTGATAGAAGTACGCACATCGGCAGGATCGAAATCCTTACCATAGAAATCGCGGGCTGTCTTCACCAAAGCCTCTCTGAAAGCTGCTAAGTGAGTTCCGCCTTGGGTAGTATGTTGTCCGTTTACGAAAGAGTAATAATCCTCTCCGTAACCGGTAGTATGAGTAAATGCAAATTCGATATCCTTCGAGCGGATATGAATCACGGGATATAAAGGCTCATCGCTGATATGCGTATTCAACAAATCGAGCAAACCATTTTCCGACTTATACTCTTGTCCGTTGAAGATCATTTTCAATCCCACATTCAAGAACGTATAATTCCTGATCATGGTCTCGATATAATCCATGCGGTACGAGTAATCGGTAAATATGTCCCCATCGCAATCGAAGATCACCTCCGTACCATCATCTTGGCTGGTAGGCAATTCATGTTTCGTTTGTGTGAGCTCACCGCGCTCGAACTCGGCCCACGTTGTTTTACCTTGGCGGACCGACTGTACTCTGAAATAAGAAGAAAGTGCGTTCACGGCTTTAGTACCGACACCATTCAACCCCACAGACTTCTGGAAGGCTTGGCTATCGTACTTACCGCCAGTATTGATTTTGCTTACGCACTCCACCACTTTCCCCAAAGGAATTCCGCGACCATAATCGCGAATACGGCAGCGACCATCTTTCACATCGATTTCGATCTGCTTTCCGTAACCCATCACATACTCATCGATACAATTATCGACAACCTCCTTCAGCAAGACATAGATACCATCATCTTTGCTGGCACCGTCGCCTAGTTTCCCGATATACATACCGGGACGCAAGCGGATATGCTGCTTCCAGTCGAGGCTCTGGATACTGTCCTCGGTATAATTATGATCAATCGTTAGAGATTCTTTTTTCGCCATCTTTTCTACTCAACCTAGTGTTATTCAATTCATTATCTTAAAATCGTCCAAAATTGGAGATTTCATCGGGTGCAAAGGTCGTAATCCTGCCCGACTATATGACCAAAATTAGTCTTTCAAAAAGGCAAAGTTATTAACGAAACGAGCAGTTTTTAACAGTAATGATGTTGGAAACGGGTTAAAATGAGGTAAAAAGGGGTAAAATGATTGCGATGCGATCATTTGAAATGATTTTCACAAAATCAATGAAAATTTGATGTCAGGAAAGCAAGTTTAGTCTTCGGATGAGAATTAAGTTTAAATTGAGATGTTAAACATCCTTAAATATGGTTGACCGTTTTAGTAATAAATTATCGGGCAAACAGGAGCCTTCTGGTCTTTGTGGGGTTATTTTTTTGAATCATTCAATGATAGAAATACAGGATAAAAGATTTTCCCTCTTCAACGCGCTGTAGCCGCGCGACGGCTCATACTTTTTCCTTCAGTCGATAAGAAAGGCCTAATTTTTCATCTCGAGTGTTTTTTGGGACTCGGGTAAATTGGAATGATGCATGATGAAAGATACAAGATGAAAGATTATTTT
>JAKPPP010000009.1 GCA_029547265.1 Bacteroidota bacterium | reverse complement strand
TCCAATGCACAGGATCGGCTTCGCGCAATGCTTTGTAATAAGCATGCGGGTCGGCAATCACCTCCGGTGCCATCAAATCATCTTTAACTAAATACGTTGTCATATAGGTTTACATTTAGAAAAACGAAATTGTCTCCTTTCGGCGAAAAAGAAAATGACATACATCATAATAAAAAAGGTTCCACATATATTCTACGTGGAACCTTTATAAATAAGTGATTTTTCACTCTTGGTTTTTGTCGATCGCTACTTTTTTATTGTAACACAATTTTTTCGGATTGACGAAAGTCATTATTTAATACTTCAACAAAATACATTCCTCGAGGCCAGCTGGAGGTGTTAATTTCCTGTTTTTCATGGTTCGCGTTAACAGAATAAATTGTTTGTCCAACAATGTTCTTCACACTCAATTGATAGTTTTGAATACTCGTTGGAATGGATATAGAAATATTATCCGTAGCTGGATTCGGATATGCCTTAACGTTAGTGTTTTTACTGCTGATTTCGTTTACTCCGACGCTTGTTGGTATTACAACAAATTGTCCCATCATTCCGTCATCTTCATGCATTAAAATATGGCAATGGTACATATAAGGCATTAATGAGTCTGCGAAATCCGTAAACTGTGTAATAAATGTCACAGAGTCTCCCGGAGGAATCAAAACAACATCTTTTCTACCTCGCTCTCCATCGGTAGGTGTAACGCCGTTTCTATCCAATAAATAAAACTGTACATCATGAATATGAAATGGATGTGCCACCATTGTTTCGTTTACTAATTTCCACATTTCAATATTGTTCAGCGGAATTTGATAATCGAAACGCTCCATATTAAACGTGCTGTCATTAAAATAAAAAGGGCCATCCATTACCATTGCACTATCTGCTGTAAAACGAATTGTACGAGTGATATTAGCACTCGCCGGATCCAAAGGGGTGTTCGCTGTTAATACATTCGGTATTGTTAAAATTGGTTGTGTGTTAGGCGCACCTACATTAAATTGCAAAATATTAAAATCAATTCCATTTAACGGACTATCCATATTGGGATAACCCGGAGGCATTGGCATAGTTGGGCCACCCTGAATACCCATAGCTAATTCCGAAGCATAGCTCATTAAATAAAACGTTTGGCCTGCTCTATTATTAAGATCCACCAAAACTTCGGCACGTTCTCCGGGACCTAGTCTCACGCGGTCTGTTGCGTAAGGCACATCTAACAATCCACCATCCGAACCTATTTGATAGAATTGCATATTTGCTGTAAATCCGAAGTTAAAAGTTCTTTCGCCGGAGGCGTTCAGCAATCGTAATCGAACGATTTGCGCAGGAACATTCACAAAAGGATTCATAGTACCGTTCACTAAGATCGTACTGTCTTGCATTCCACGAGGCATAGCCTGATTCAACGAATCATATTGCTGGCTTTGAACTACCAAAGGAATATCATCTACCCCATACGTTCTTGGCAACGCTAATGCAGCTTCTATAGGATCACGAACGATAATCAATCCTGCGGCTCCTTTTATCGCTTGCTCTGCCGTTTTCATATCGGGATGCGGGTGATACCAATACATAGCGGCATGATCCATTACCGTAAACTGAGGGTTCCACGAATCACCTGGCAATATTTCTGAATAAGGACCGCCATCCCAAATTGCGGGAACATGTATTCCATGCCAATGAACGGTAGTGGTATCCGAAATTTGGTTGTGAACAAGAATATTAACGTTTGTTCCTTGCTGAAAAAACAATGTTGGTCCTAAATACTTATTATTATTGAACGCGTACGTATGGGAATATTTTCCCGGGAAAAAAGGAACACTGTCTTCGTGCATGGTTAAAACAAAATTTGTTCCCGATAAAGTATCAGGAACAAATAATGCATTTTGAGAATATGTCTTACTGCCAATTATTATAAACAGTAAAAACAAAAGACGATTCTTCATGATCAGAAAGTTTAATTCACTACAAATGATTGTTGCATTTGTCCATCGTTAGTAACGATGTTTGCAAAATATGTTCCTTTAACAAATGAAGAAATATCAAGCGTCGTGGTTTGATTACCATCAACCTCTCCAACCTTCTTTGTAAGAATTAATTTCCCATCAATTGAACGAATCTCTAGT
>JAKPPP010000001.1 GCA_029547265.1 Bacteroidota bacterium | reverse complement strand
ACCAATGCTGATAAAGTTATTAGGAGAGTTAGGAGAAACAGTAGTGAAAACGATAGTATCGCTTTGAGCTACAGGAACACCTGAACCTTCAAGGTAAGGAGCGATGCAATCACCTTCGTAACTAACAACATCAACGATGTTACCTGTTGCGATTTCACGGATTAATACTGCATCAGGAGACGGAGTTGTAGCTGTTGCAGAGGCTGCATTTTGGATTGCATTAGTAGCTGCCGCTAATGAAACATTACAGTTAGGAACATTATTTCCTGAACCGCAGATAACAAAAAACTGACCTGCATTTAATGTTTGAACCGGTAAACTGATTGAATCATAAGCAACGTTTCCAGTTCCACTTGTACTTCCGTTAAATAATACTAAACGATAGTCGCCTAAGTTTACTGCGCTTGAGCCTGCATTATAAAGTTCAACATATTCTGCAGAATCCGTTCCCGGCTGATCGTAATCGATTTCATTGATAACTAGTTGAGCATTTGACTGAGTAGCTGCAGCTAAAACAACAGTTAATACAGCAAGAATTCGCTTCATGGAATTAAGAGTAAAGATTTTCTTCATGGTATTGAATTTTCGTTTTTTTATAGCCCGGGAAAAGAAATTTTCTCGGGGAGGCAAAGTTAAGGTTCCTTTTAATAGGATTGGCAAATTCAGGTGATTTTCTTGGCGGAACTAATATTTATCATTAAATGCTGAATAACAAGTTTTTACATCAAAATGAAGTTTGGGTTTTCTCCCAAAAACAGCTCATACACAAGTACCTTTTAACCCGAATCCATCCAAAACTGACAAAAGTTGGCCATTTATCTGTCGGTCGTCTGGACACTCTATCCATTTCATAACCACATTTAGGACAGAAAACCGGAGTTATTTCCAAATTTCGCTTTGCATTTACTATTAAAGGATTCATTTTATAGATTTTATGATGGCAAATTTCAGATTTAAATACTAAGACAACGTTAACAAAATCCGATAGTTATGTTAAAGGAATGGTGAAAATGAGTTACTATTGAGTTAAAAGCATGAATAACCCGTGAATCCACTCTAAGGCCATGCAAATTATTCTTATTTTCGCCCCTTCGTCTAACATCTGATATGAAGCAATATCAACGCATTAACAACCTATTCGGCTGGATTGCATTTGCGATTTCCGCATTTGTGTACATCAGTACCATTGAACCAA
>JAKPPP010000390.1 GCA_029547265.1 Bacteroidota bacterium | reverse complement strand
GAAAAAGAAGAAGGTGAAGAAGAATCGTTCAGCGATGATGATCAGCAAGATGATTATTAATAGAATTTAAATTCATTCACAAACCACAAAGTTCCGAAAGGCTTTGTGGTTTGTTTTTTTATACCCACAATAACGTAAAACAAATCAATTTGGCTACTTTAATTGTCAATGGCGGACCAACGGCTTCCGGTAAAACGGGACTCGCTATTGAATTGGCTAAAGCGCTAAATACTGAAATAATTTCAGCCGATTCTCGTCAGTGCTTTAAAGAAATATCTATTGGTACAGCTAAAGCTTCAACAGCCGAATTAAATTCAGTTAAGCACCATTTCATCGACTGCCTTTCCGTTTCAGAATCCGTTAATGCCGGAAAATTTACGGCTCTCGCCGATGATGTAATTTCTCGCCTTTCAAAAACAAAAGAATATATAATTGTGGCCGGCGGCACAGGATTATATATAAAATCTCTTATCGA
Organism: Bacteroidota bacterium; assembly: GCA_029547265.1. Lineage (GTDB taxonomy): Bacteria > Bacteroidota > Bacteroidia > AKYH767-A > OLB10 > CAINEC01. The sequence continues at coordinate 1,430 of JAKPPP010000390.1, read as the reverse complement.
GGGTCTCGACAATCTTCCGCATATCCCCGATTCATTTCGACAAGAAACTAAAAGAGATTATGAAATTAAAGGCTTAGAATCGTTCGTTGCTGAACTAAGAAATAACGATCCTGAATACGCTGCAAAAGTCGATTTACATAACCATGCACGAGTAATAAGAGCTATTGAATTAATGCGATTTACAGGCAAACCATATTCTTCCTTAATAGGCAGTAAACCTGAAAATCCTCGATACAATTCTATTTCCTTTTGCATCGATATCCCCCGCCAACAGTTATACTCTCGAATTAATCACCGAGTGGATTTAATGATGGAACAGGGTCTTTTAGAAGAAGTAAAATCGGTATACGAATACAAATCTAATCCTGCATTGCAAACAGTAGGTTATAAAGAAATGTTCGACTATATCGACGGAAAATACAAGCTTGACGAGGCCGTCGACCTTATTAAACAACATACCCGCAACTATGCTAAGCGTCAACTTACATGGTTCCGACATCAAGGTAACTACCAATTTATTGAACCCAATCTTAGTAAGATCATGGAAATTCTTAGAAAGTGAACCATACTTTTTACTTAATTGTTACCTTCCTTTATCTTCATTAAATATTCTTTTGATAATTTTTCCTATGTTTGTTTGAGCCCTTACAGCCAAAACATATGAAAAAAATCTACCTACTTGCAGTTGCTCTGCTATTGTCGCCATTTGGATATGGAAGCAGTGGAATCTTGCATAATGATGATGCATTGACCAAACGTTTCATCACTAACAACAAAAGCAAACCTGATGATGCTGTTCAACAAAGACTGCGTTCATCGGTAGAATGGAAATCATTTAAACAACAACACGGAGATTGGTGGGTTCAATTCAATGAATCGAACCAAAAACCTCACCGTGCATTCGGAACACCAATTCAACTTCCTTCCCTCTCTCCTGAAGCTGCGGCAAGCTATTTCTTGAACTCATATGCAGGTGCATGGATACCGTCGAATGTACAATTGGTCTCAGCAGGTAAATACACAGAGACTGAAAAGTACTTCCAACCCAACTTCATTCAAACTTACAATGGACTTGAAGTATTATGGAGTCGTGCTACTGTTAAAATGACTAAAGATTTCAGAGCAGTAATGTTTGGTGCAGATGTATATAGTGATATTCAAATCTCAACTACTCCTGCATTATCAAGTACTGATGCTGCTCAAAAATCATTGAACGGAATTACAAACTCAATACTGAGTATAAATAACGGGGGATTAAAAGTCCTTCCAATACCTTCAGGAAACACTAATAACTATCATTTAGTTTATGAGCTAACTGTAAAGACTATTGGTTCCGATAATATTCCTGCAAATTATTATACGTTGGTTGATGCTAATGATGGAACTATTCTTTACAGAAAAAACAAAGTTGAACATTTCTCATCAGAGAT
>JAKPPP010000373.1 GCA_029547265.1 Bacteroidota bacterium | reverse complement strand
ATGGTTTTTCCGTACGATGTGTAAAAGATTAATTTCGAAATTTCGTATTGTACGAGGGCAAAAAAAATCAGGTGTGGCAGGAAGTAGTCATATTATACTACTCTCCTGCACCTGATTTATTTTAAACAGATAACGTTTCTTCTCCCTTCTGCCATCCGCATGGTGTCAGCTCGTCGGTTTGTAAAGCATCTAATACACGAATAACTTCTGATACATTTCTTCCAACTGATAAATCGTATAACGATACCCAACGGATAATTCCTTGAGGATCGATAATGAAGGTAGCACGGTAAGCTATTTTCTCATTCTCTTCTAAAATTCCTAATTCTTCAGCTAACGATTTTGATGTGTCAGCTAACATAGGGAAACGTAATCCTTTTAAATCAGGATGATTGTTTCTCCATGCAAGGTGTACAAATTCGCTGTCAGTAGAAGCGCCAATTAAAGTAGTGTCGCGATCAGAGAAATCTTGGTAATGCTTGTTGAATTCAGCAATTTCTGTCGGACAAACAAACGTAAAGTCTTTAGGCCACCAGAACATAACTGTCCATTTTCCTGATTCTGTTAATTGATCTGAATTGATTTCAAAGAATTCTTTTCCTGCTTCAATCGATACTACAGCTTTCTTACTGAATGTTGGGAATTTTGATCCCAACGATAATACACGTGTTGACATTTTATTTTTATTGTTTGGTTTTTTTTAGGGGGTGCAAAATTAGATACTTCAAAGTTATAAGACAAACGGATATTTTCTATCTTTGTATAGATGATATCTATCAGTTCGTAATGTTGTTTTATCATTTTGTGGTAAATTTCACAGCTTCAATTGATTAGGATCTCACAACAGATTATTCTCCCGATTTATGAATTTCCAACAACTTGAATATATAATTGCTGTCGATAAATACCGTCACTTTGCTAAGGCGGCTGATAAAAGTTTTGTGACTCAGCCTACCTTAAGTATGATGATTCAAAAGTTGGAGACTGAATTAGGTATTAAAATTTTTGATCGTACTCGTCAGCCTGTTGTCCCAACTAAAGATGGGGAGGAAATTATTCGTCGCGCTAAATTGATTGTAGCCGAATCGAGTAGGTTAAAAGAGTTTGCCGATGAGTTAAAAGGTGAGATTTCCGGAGAGGTGCATATCGGGATTATACCCACTTTGGCTCCATATCTTTTACCGCGTTTCTTAGCTTCATTTTCTGCTAAGCATCCGAATTTACGGATATTTATTAAGGAAATGGTTACTGATGATATTATCCGCCATTTGAATCATGGTGATATTGATATGGGATTATTGGCAACTCCTTTGCATCATGCTTCGCTCGAAGAGCATCATTTGTTTTTTGAGGAGTTTTTTGCTTATGCATCTCAGGAGGAGAAGCTGCCGAAGAAAAAATATATTCTTCCTGCGCAAATCGATACCGAGCGATTGCTTTTACTCGAAGAAGGGCATTGTATGCGTTCTCAAATCTTTAATTTGTGTTCTTTAAGAAAAGCTGAAGATGCACCATCGAATTTGCATTATGAAGCAGGAAGTATAGAAACACTGATTAATCTGGTCGACCGCAATCAGGGTATTACTATTGTTCCTCATTTGGCAACCTTGCACCTTTCGGCCGCCCAAATGAAGAATATTCGCGAGTTTGCTCGACCTAAACCCGTAAGGGAGATCAGTATTGTGGTGCAAAAGGGGTTTCCTCGTAAGAAAATACTTGATTTCTTAAGGACGGAAATTGTTAAAGGTTTGCCTACAGATCATTCTTCTTCCGATAGAAATGTGCTCGATATTGTAGCTTGATTGTTCGTTTCTTTGTTCATTAGTGGCATTTTCGCTTGTCGAGGATGTTTCATTTAGTCCTAAATTAGCTCTAAAATTTGTAAAATCATGTACCGTTACTTTCTATTCTTTTTGTTGCTTTCTTCGTCTTTGAAAGCTCAATATGTTCAATGGGCTCAAGCAAGTTACGACGGAGTTAGAAATACTTTGATCTATGATCAGGCATTGGATTCGTCTTCTAACCAATATTATTTGCAAGCTCAGCAGGGTTGTATGGGATGCCCAAACCGATATTTTTTGCTTAAGGTTTCTAAGCAGAATTTACCACGTTGGAGTTTTCCTCTAAGCTCAATTTCAAGTGAGGAAATTGTACCTCGTAAAATAGCAACCGATATGGCCGGTAATGTTTTTGTAATCGGCGTTTATAATAGCGGGACGTTTACTGCCGATGCTAGTCATATTTTGACCTCAACAATATCTAATGCTCCTTTTTTATTAAAATTAAACCAGTATGGCAATGTTAAATGGGCTATTAATCTGGAAAATGAGGCTCTCGATTTGGCGATCGATAAAATTGGACGTGTTTTCTTAACCGGCGATGGATTTACTGCGGCATATACTACGGCAGGAAATTTTATATGGACCAACAATGATTTTTACGGACACTCCATTGCTACAGGATTTACAAACAAAATCTTGATTGCAGACGATGCTCGAATTATCCGTTTGAATACGAATGGTAACTTAAATTGGGTTAATAATTCTTTAGGAGGTTCTAAAGTCGATGTTGATTCTATTGGTCGTGCTTTTGTTTTGAATGGAAACGGAATGAATAGAATTTCAACAGCAGGTGTCATTTCATGGACAAAGTCATATATCAACGGAACAGATTTTGATGTTGATGCAGTAGGTAATATTTACATTGCTTCTTCTACAGGTATTTCAAAATTTTCGCAGTCTGGTTCTTTACGTTGGTCAAAGTCCGTTGGAAGTGTTACCGGAATTCGTTGTAATGCTTTAGATGAGGCATTTTTAATCGGTGCTTTCGATAATGATGGGCAGTATATTATTCCTCCTTTTGCTTTAGACCCTAATACTTACCCTATGGGATATTTTGGAGCAACTTCACCTTTTAGAGCGAAAATTGTTGGAGGTAGTAATCCTGCTCAATTGCGAATTAATTTCAATTACAATGAGCCTTTCTACTTCATGAATGCCGTGCAGCATACATTCTGTCAGGGGAATCCTTTGTTGAAGAATGGAATTGATTTGTATTCGGGATTGAATATATTCTATCAAGTTGTAATTAACTCAACAGGTGTTTTTGATTCCGGTAACCAATTTACATATCAGATTTCAACTGATGCTGCATTCACTAATCCAATTGTTTTGCCAAGCGGAATTATTCCTCTTACCGTAAATCCAGGAAATTATTTCTTGCGTGTAATCTCATCTTCGCCTGTAAAGGTTTCTAATACTTTGCAAATTATTGTGGGGAATAATCCTTTGCCTGTTATTACGGCGAATGGCCCGACTTCATTTTGTGCAGGAGGAAGCGTTGCATTATCTGTTTCGTATCCCGATTCACTGTATTTCGATTACGAATGGCATAAGGATGGTAACTTTTATGATTTCGGATTTACGGTGAATGTTACAGATCCCGGCGATTATACCGTTATTCCTTTTAGTCCCGATAATGCCGGCTGCGATGTGAAATTATGGTCGTTACCCACTCAAGTTACAACGCCTTGCAGAGTTGAAGAACTTGAGGCAAAACCTGTAGTTTATCCGAATCCTTCCAATACTGATTTTACAATCAGTTTCGATGGCGAAAATGATCAACGATCAATATCGATTTATGATGTTAACGGAAGATTAATTCAATCCGTTTCAGCTTCCAAATCCGTTTTGTCGTTCGGGGAAGATTTAATACCGGGTGTTTATTTCGTTGAAATTGTAGGGCCGCAAAAAATAGCGCCTATAAAAATTGTTAAAATCAATTAAATCTACGAAGTTTATCGTCCCAAACTTATAATTATGAAATCTACAAAATCACTTCTTCGTATATCCGCGGCGTTAGTACTTCTGACTTTTGCATCATGTTCAAAAAAATTATATGAGCCTACGGCTTCGAATGTTTCAGGTGATGCTACTTTAGAGCAGTTGAAAGAAGGTAAATCGCTTTATACTAAGAGTTGCAATCGCTGTCATTCATTGTACATGCCTAAGAATTTTACGCGTGAGCAGTGGACAAAAAACTTGAATAGAATGGCTCCTAAAGCTAAGATTACAGAAGAACAAAAAGCGGCGATTTATAGCTATCTTACACATAATCCGAAAAGAAAAAAATAATGGATTCTGCCGCAAAGGTTCGAATCGATAAATGGCTTTGGGCAGTTCGCTTGTTTAAAACCAGGAGTTTGGCTGCCGAAGCTTGTGATAAAGGTCGTATTCGAATCGGTGATCTAACGGTTAAGCCTTCCCGAAATGTTAAAATAGGAGAGGAGATCGTACTTCATCGTGGTCCATGGTACCAGCATATAAAAGTGCTCGATATTACCGAAAAACGAATGGGGGCAGCATTAGTAAAGGAATTTTTACTTGATGTAACGCCTCCTAATGAATTGGAAAAGAATCGCTTGCATCAATTGGCGCAAGCAGCTTGGAATATTAAGGGCGGAACAGGAAGGCCAACCAAAAAAGACCGTCGTGAAATCGACGATTTCACCTCTGATTGGTAACTATTAAAGGATTGTTTCGTTATTAACTTAATTGCGTAATCCTATGAAATCGTACTCATTACATCATATTTATGTAGTTGCGGCTAACGCTTTTAGACGTTTCCCAATGGCATTAATTTGTGCAGTGCTCGCAACAGCATCGGCTTTGTATTTAATCGATTTTAAAGGAAATGAAGATGAACTGTCGGCTGTTGTACAGCTCGTAATGACTTTTGCATTAGGCATGATCTCTTACATTGGTTTGGCCGTATTTGCTCAACGATATACTATGCGCCAAACAACGGTCTTTTATTTCCATGTGATCGTTGCTGCCTTAATGATTTATTATTATTATTCACTGCCCGATACCTTTACCGTTAAGGCACTGGCTCGGTTTGTCTTGCTCTTTTTGGCCGCTCATTTGGGAGTTTCTTTTGCTCCTTTTATGGTGACTACCGAGGTGAATGGGTTCTGGCAGTTTAATAAGTCATTGTTTATTCGATTTCTTACCGGTGGACTTTATTCCGGCGTTTTATTCGGAGGCTTATCTATAGCGCTGTTGGCTATCGATAATTTGTTTTCGGTGGATATTGCACCTGAAGTTTATTTACGGATGTTCTGTGTAATCGCAGGGGTATTTAATACTTGGTTCTTTCTTTCAGGAATGCCGCCACGTATTCTAAGTCTCGAAACTGTAACCGAATATCCTAAAGGATTGAGGGTGTTTACTCAGTATGTCCTGATGCCATTGGTGGTGATTTATTTGCTCATACTTTACGTATACGGCGCCAAAATCATCTTTACCATGGTTTGGCCTCGTGGTATTGTATCGTATCTAATAATTGGTTTTTCTGCTTTAGGAATATTAGCATTGTTGCTGGTTTGGCCTTTGCGTGATGATGATCATTATGCGTGGATTCGTTCTTATACTCGTCGTTTTTTTATCGCCATTTTCCCTCTTATCATTTTGCTTTCTATGGCAATCGGAAGACGGGTTATAGAATATGGTGTAACAGAGAA
>JAKPPP010000367.1 GCA_029547265.1 Bacteroidota bacterium | reverse complement strand
CTTATTGTGAGGAGGTTTCTATAATTTATGCATATCCTTTTCCGGAAGCCGATTTTGATTATTTAATCATAGACCTCGGTGTTGCATTTGTTGATTTATCAACGAATGATCCCATTTTATGGAATTGGGATTTTGGCGATGGCGAAATATCAACCGAGCAAAATCCTATACATGTTTATCCTGAAGATGGCAGTTATTTGGTTTGTTTAACTGCAACAAACATTGGTGGTCCTGACACTAAATGTGAGGAATTATTTATTGTTGTCGGAGTAAATGATTTAGCGGAAAATAAATTAGTATTATTTCCTAATCCTGCACAAGAATTATTGTTTATACAATCGCAACAACCAATGAACAATTTATTATTTACTATTTATGATGTTACCGGTAAATTAATACTGCAACAACAATCAATTAATGGCAATTTATTTCAAATTGATTTGACTAATCTGCCTTCAGGTATTTTTTCTGTGTCATGCACTGAAAATGGCGACTTAAGATATTCCGGAGCATTTGTCCACAACAATTAATTTTCAATTATTTTTTACAGTTTTTCGATGTGGTCATTTTGATTAATTGACTACCTTTATCCCGCAAAAACAAAAATCATGTCAAATACAGTAAGATCACTGCAGCCAACAGCACTTTGGAATCATTTCGAAGATATTAATGCCATTCCTCGTCCCTCAAAAAAAGAAGAACGCATTATCGCTTTTATGAAGACATTTGGTGAAGGTTTAGGTCTGAAAACCGTAGTAGATAGTATTGGAAATGTGATTGTCTACAAACCGGCAACCGCTGGCATGGAAGACCGTAAAACTGTTGTATTACAGTCGCACCTCGACATGGTACATCAAAAAAATGCCGACACAAATTTTGATTTCAGCACACAGGGAATTCAATCGTATATAGATGGTGAATGGGTAAAAGCGAAAGGCACAACTTTAGGTGCAGATAATGGTATTGGCGTTGCTTCAATTATGAGTTTACTTACATCTACCGATATTCCGCATCCTGCTTTAGAAGCTTTATTTACAATTGATGAAGAAACAGGTATGACAGGAGCTTTTAAACTCGATAAAGGTTTATTGGAAGGAAAAATATTACTCAATCTCGATACCGAAGATGACGATGAGTTTTCAATTGGCTGTGCAGGTGGTATAGATACCAATACGATGTATAATTATACTGCTGAAAATACACCGGCCGGTGCAATTGCTTATCAAATAACAGTAAATGGTTTAAAAGGTGGTCATAGTGGGGTAGATATTCATCTGGAGCGAGGTAATGCAAATAAAATTATGAATCGACTGATGTATCAGTGCGAAAAATTTGGTTTGCAAATTGTTAGCATTGATGGTGGAAGTCTACGCAATGCCATTCCGCGTGAATCGTTTGCAACTATTATTGTAACAGATGAAAGTTATATTGCAGAATTTAACAATCGTGCTGAAGCAATTAAAAATGAATATGCTTTACAAGATGAAGGATTAAATATTGTAATTACAAAAACAGATTTACCATCTGCTGTTTTAAGTAAATCAGATACACAAAAAATTACTACTGCAATTCAGGCAGTGCATAACGGTGTATTTTGCATGAGTTCAGCTATTCCGGGTTTAGTAGAAACATCATCATCATTTGCACGTGTATCCATTAAAGAAGGAAAATTTATTACACAAAGTTTGCAGCGTTCATCTGTAGAATCTGCAAAATATAATGTTGCTTATACGGTTGGAGCGCCATTAAAGTTAATGGGTTGTGAAGTTGAACATACAGGGGCTTATCCTGGCTGGGCACCAAATCCGGATTCTGCAATTTTAAAATTAATGGAAAATAAATATGCCGAATTATTTGGTGAAAAACCACATGTAATGGCCATTCATGCCGGACTCGAATGTGGTATTTTAGGGGAGCGATATCATGGTATGGATATGATTTCATTTGGTCCAACTATCGAGGGGGCACATTCGCCAGACGAACGGGTCGAAATCAAGACTGTCGAGAAATTCTGGCGGCTGTTGGTCGAGACACTCAAACGAATCGAATAATTGCTAGATTCGTATAGATTGAAAACCACCACGCAAGCTCTAAGACTTAAGGTATTTAATTTTCTCTTGAAAGTAATTTGGAATGCTCCGATAATGTCGGAGCGCCTCAGGATAGAGCGAGGTGAACAGTCCAGCCTTTAGGTTGTGCGCATAAATTGATACTGTCGATTTAATCCCTACTATCAAGCATAACGAGAAAGATTGCAACCTTTAGAAGGTCTGATAACCAATTTACCAAACCGACCTTCTTCAGGTTAACAAATGCTACTTC
>JAKPPP010000362.1 GCA_029547265.1 Bacteroidota bacterium | reverse complement strand
CGATAAACTCATAACTTCCAACGAGTTGGAATTATTCATGATGATGAAGAGCTTTTCCTGATAAACTTTTAGGTTTTGGCCGACGTCGCCGAGCGGATTATCGGTAAAGTTCCAATGGACAGGACCAATTAGCTCACTCGTGCCGGTTAATTGCCAGAGCGAGGCATTAATCGTATTAAAATTTCCTTCGCATAGAATGTAAGTGAAGTTCTGCGCCAGTGAGATTTGGAAAATCGTTATAATGGCTAACAAGGTCAGTTTCTGTTTCATTTTTTAGTCCTCTCTTTTTTATTTTGGGTTATACTCGATTGTTCCGGTAAAAGCCCGTCCGGGTTCTGGGTAGCCTTGCATACTTTCGAATGATTCGTCGGTGATATTGTCGCATCCAGCGACGATGGTGAAACGTCCGATTGTCGTATCAATTTTATAAGCTAAATTGGTATTCAGAACGAGATATTCAGCGAGGATTATGTCTTCTGGCCAGTTGTACATCGCAATACTGGCGCCAACGTATTCAATTGTGCTACGGAAAGCGATATGTTTGAAATTAAAATTTAAACCAGCGGCGTAAGATTCCTTCGGAGTATAACGCAAAGGTTTTTGGTAATTGTTGCCTTTGGTCAAATTGCAAGAATGGGTTACAACGCCCTGTAAGAAGCCATCAACCGGTAAATTGGGTAATGACCAATTGAGGATGACTTTGATGCCTTTTCGCTCGGCTTGGGAAATATTCGAAGGTTGCCAATAGGATTGAACCGGCGTCCATTGAATCAGGTTTTTATCCTTTTTGTAATAGCTATTTAAGACAAGTTTAAGCTCTGGAAGGATTTGGAGAATGAGATCGATTTCATATTTAGTTGTTTCATCTGGTTTCAGATTGGGATTACCGCCCGGTTGCCAGTATAAATCATTGAATGTCGGATAGGCGTAATATTGGCCATAACTGCCGGAGATAGTATTGAGTATTCCAGAACCACGATATGCAATTCTGCCTCCCCAAGTTGCTTTTTGATACAAATCCGGAGAATGCTCGAATTTAACCCAGGGACGCAGTTCATAG
>JAKPPP010000357.1 GCA_029547265.1 Bacteroidota bacterium | reverse complement strand
CGATACTTACATAAAATCATATGGAGAAACTTCTTCTTCAGGAAGGTTCTCACACATTTCGATATTTTCCTGATACACACCAGCAAATATTTGTTTGATTTTTTGGATTAGTTTAGTTTTTCGATGACTTTCAATTCCTTGAATTCCCCGATTAATCGCCTCCACATTTCCCAACATAATTAAATATTTTTTTGCTCTTGTAACTGCTGTATAAATGAGCTTTCGCTTCAACATTACATAATATTTTAAGGTGAAAGGCATAACAACGAGGTCAAACTCACTTCCTTGTGCTTTGTGAATAGAGATCGCATAAGCATGAGTCAGGTCTTCTAGTTCTGCTTTTTTATAACTTACCAAACCACTATCAAACATAACCGATAGCCCTTCAATTGTTTTTCCTTCAAAATCGAAAGAATAAACCATACCAATATCGCCATTCATCACTTGTTTTTCACTGCGATTTACAAGTTGTATCACTTTATCATTAATCCTAAATTTACGAGTTAAATGTTTCAATTCAATATCTTTATCTTTTAATGGATTAAAGTATTCTTGCATTCTCTCATTCAAAGCGTTAATTCCCAATTCTCCGCGATAAAGAGGAATCAATACTTGAATATCATGGATCATATCCATCCCTTTTACTAATGCTTGATCAACAACTTTGATGATATTTTCAAGTATATTCTCATCATCAAGAGGAATAAAATTACGATCGTGTTGTTTCTCTAACAATGTTTCCGGAAGATACCCATTATTAATAGCATGGGCAAAACTGATAATTGTTGAGTTTTCTGCTTGACGGTGAATTTTATCTAAACTAACAGTGGTAATTTCTTTCGTAGCTATTAAATTCTGTAATACTTCACCTGGTCCTACCGAAGGAAGTTGGTCAACATCACCAACCATTACAATTTTTGTTCCGGGATACAAACTAGCGAGAAGTCTCGACATTAATAAAACATCAACCATGGAAACCTCATCAATAATCACCATTTTTACACTAATCGGATTCTCTGGTCCGTTACGAAAGATACCATGGCCTTCATATCCTAAAAAACGATGAATAGTTTGTGCTGATTCGTGCTTCGTAACTTCTTTCAATCGTTTTGCTGCTCTACCTGTCGGGGCCAACAAAACAACTTGATCGCGCATCGCTTCATCACCAAATAACTCAATATAGGT
>JAKPPP010000323.1 GCA_029547265.1 Bacteroidota bacterium | reverse complement strand
AGCGCAGGAATATCAGGCGTTTAACCTCTTCAATGCAACGCAAGCGTGCATATACTGTGCAAACGCAATACTTTACCTGCGCAACACGCTATGAATCAATACTTACAAGGACGCTAATAATGTTGCGACCGCCCCCCGAAACCCTAAATTGTGCGTTTTTTATATGCTCCACATTCCATTACATATTATAGAATATGGAATATTAAGACTTAGACATCTGGTTCATTGGCTGTCGTTACATCTTTGCCAATCTTCGATATCCACTCATTCATTTTATTAATTGCTTCTTTGTTTGTAAGATAGTCTATGTCTCCACCACCCATATTATCTAATTTAAGACTAAACCCTGCCTCTTGTTCTTTCAATTTTGAGACAACTTCTTCAATAGGCACATTTGGCATTGGTAAAGCCACTCCAAATCTCCGAGTTGTTGATTTTGTTTTTACTGGAAGAATTATAAAAATGGCTTGAAATCCCTCATCAAGTATGAAATATACACCTTCATGTTCTTCAGCGAATCGTTGTTTTGTCCAGAACCCTTCTGGGTATATGCGTGTTTCTGGATTCTTTAATTGCTCTCTAACAATATCGTAGCAAGGGTTTAAAAATAGGTTGTAACCAAACTTGGCAAATGCAAGAATATATGCAGATTTAAGCAACGAAACATCAAATTTCAATGGGTTAACACGACTTGGTCTTGGTTCAACTGTTGCTACTATATCTGGTGCTACTTTTTTAAGATGTTCTTGAACTACTTTTGGATTATTATTCTTCTCTGAAAGAGTTATTTTCATCGAGGTTTCGGTTACCTTTACTTCTCCCTGAATGGGTATGCCATCAACTGTTATCGTAGCCTTTTGAGATGAATGAGGAAGATGCTCTTTGGAATCGAGTTCCAAAATTGCCTCTTGCAAGTGAAAGTCCAAGTCATGACCACACCTACTATTACAATCCCTACAAGTAAGAGCCACCTTTTTGCCTCCTAATGAATCAGGTGGGGAATCCTCTAAAGTCAGCATATTTTTCGAATTTGCTACTAAATCGGCTTCCGAGAATTGGTTTAAACAAATTGGGCAGATGTATGTGTTCTCATATTTAAGTTCAATACCTACCAATTTACCTTCTTTCCTCAAATCATTCAGGTGAGTGGAGAATTTATCGAAAATATTTTTCCGTCTTTCAGAACCTCTTCCCATAGAAATGTAGTTTAAATAATTAAAAGCAAATTAATATTATCTTGAAATTCTTACTAATACGGAGAAAACAACTTTTGTTTCTTCTGCAACCTCATCTGAGGACAAGTCCTCTCTATTCTGTGCTTTGAAGTATTCAAGAGTTTTAATATCAATAAGTTCATTATGAATGTTGATTTTTGCTTTGGTTGTTTTGATATTTGCTTTAATTTTTGTCGTTATGTGCTTAATTGACTTTCGCATCGCCTTCTCAAGTGCTTGTTCTCTTGACGGTCTTCTATTCCCACCAAGTCGTTTAATGAAAATGCAATATCCACTTTGAATGGAATTATTAAAGTCTTCATCTTCCAGTTCAATGGCAATTACCAATCTTTTGATGTCTTCCAGAACCTTGGTAAGATTTGGGTTTATTCTTTTAAGTTCAATTCCAATTACACTTTCTTTAAAATCACCGTATCCAATTTTTACCTTACTTACTACTAAATCGATTTTGCCAGTTCGAATCTCTTCCTTCTCATTCAGTGATTTCAAAACTTTAGGTTGAATGGTATTTTTATTAAAAATATCATTACCAACATCCATAAATGGCAGGAATGCGTTTTTAAAGAATAATTCTGTCGGATATTCAAGATACAAGGAATATGTGTTATCATACCTCTCATTCCAGTCGATAAGTTGTTGTGCAACGTTAACGGTCAGAAGATACTCTACAATTGACGACTTGTTGTCTATAAACGAGGTATGAAGAATTTGGTTTTGATTATAGCCTTTCCTGAGTCCTTTAAACAGGTATTGTTCTAAATCATCCATAAATTTCAATAAGCGATTATTAGGATTGTATTTTCATTAACATTTTACATATTTCGGAAAGGGTTCAAACAATAATATTTTAATGCTGTCACTCCGAAAAATCAAAAATAGGAAAACCTCTTTACAATTATATGATTTGAGTTATTACAGATTCGAATAATCGGTGGAATGTAATTAATTCTTGCATACCTTCTTTACTTCATAAATTAGGTCTTGCTGTGCATTCTTACCTGCTTCATACCTCTCAGAAGACGACCGTTCTGTTTTGGTGGTTAGTTTCCCTTTCAAATCTTTCACACTTCGAAGCATAAGTTCATCAATAATTGTTCCATAGGAATCAAGCGTAACCTTTATTGAATTATGTCCCAGAATCTTTGACAACACCCCGATGTTCATCCCATTGGTCAGGGCAACAGTGGTTGCGAATGTTTTTCGGGCGAGATGTGTCACTAAAGGTTTACTCTTGGGGATGCCAGCGATATCCCCAATCTCCTTTAAGTAGGCGTTAAATTTTACATTCGAAGGAACGGGCAAGCACTTACCCCGCTTCAGGCAGATTGGATGGTTTTTGTACTTTTCAATGATTTCCAGAGCACGGGGGAAGAGGGGAACTTGGTACTCTTTTTTGGTTTTTCTTCGGTGGATATTTAACCACAGTTCCCCGTCCATACCCGTTGTGATGCAATCGGGAGTCAGGGATTCTGATTCTGCATAGGCAAGTCCAGTGTAACAGGCAAAGACAAAAATGTCCCTGATGATGTTCAGGCGTTCCACCTTGAAATCACACTGGTCAATTCGGTCAAGTTCCGCTTGCGTGAGGTACTGAATTTTCTTCTTCGGTAATTTTATCTTGTAGTTCTCGAAGGGATATTTCTCGATATAGCCTTTGTGCATGGCTTGATGAATAACTCGTGTAAACCTCTGGTAATGTTTGTAACAGGTGGTGGCAGAATTATTAAATTTCTGCTTCAGGAATGATTCAAACCCGCTCATGAACTGGTAGTTAAGTTCGTACAGGTACATGTCTCTGCGTTGGAATCGGAACTTGATATACTGACGCAGTCGCAACTGGGTGTTTTTATACTTGATGATGGTGGCAGGAGCAAAATCCTTTCCCTTGAGTTTCTTCATTTCACCAAGTTGTTCATCATATACTCGCATCAGGGTAATCTGATTGGCATTATTCCCTTCCAATGTTTTGCGAATGGTGTGGATGTTGAAGGGTTTTCCGAGCACGGTCAGTTGGTTTACCACTTGCAGGATTTTTATTTTCAGTGCATCCAACGAGGCATTGTTGGCTTGTGTCTCTTGTGATGTGCCACGTATGCGCATGGCTTTCTTGTCCCATTCGGCAGCCTGAATGTAGATGCCAGTTGACTTGAAGAACTTGTCATAGTTGAGTTGAACCCTGACGTAAATCGGGATGAGATTCTTTGAATTCTTCTTGGTCTTATTAAGCCAGAAGGTGATTTTAATGTTGTTTTCCATAGCATAAATCTGTTAAATTTGACAAAGTCGATTAACCAGATTCCATGCGGGTTTGCGAGGTTTCAATTCGCCAATTAGTATACCAATTGGGTGATTTTGAAATGTTGGTATACTAAAAAGCGAATTATTTTTCACCACAATCAGGCTTTTCGGGGGGCGGTCGCAACATTATTAGCGTCCTTGTAAGTATTGATTCATAGCGTGTTGCGCAGGTAAAGTATTGCGTTTGCACAGTATATGCACGCTTGCGTTGCATTGAAGAGGTTAAACGCCTGATATTCCTGCGCT
>JAKPPP010000313.1 GCA_029547265.1 Bacteroidota bacterium | reverse complement strand
TGTAGTTAATACTAACTATTGAGACCGATGGATAGTTCGTCATTGGAGTTTTCCTTACTCCTTTTTAACGAACGTTTTTCAATAAAGTTCTCTGCCAGAAAAATATATACCATCGACATATACATTACCGATCCAGTAGGGAATTGTCCGAAAATTTGATTCCCGTAGCTAGCAAAGCAAACTCCAAATATTCCTCCATAAAAGGCCGCCATTTTGAATTTTAGGTCGGTTTCTTTTATCTTAAATATCACGAAAAATCGATTTATAAGGATAAAAAGTATTAATGTCAGATAGAGTGAAAGCCCTACAATTCCACTCTCTGCAAATATTTTTACATACCAACTGTCGAGTGGGGTAGTGGCTAAAAAGGTCCCCGGACTAAACCTTTGTCCCCAAGAGCCCGCCGATCCAATTCCTCCTCCAATTGGCCTGGAGGCCATATAAGCTTTGAGCTTCTTCTGATTTTCTAATCGGGCCATTAACGATGCATCATTAGGGTCGAGTGCGGTACGCATCCTTCTAATTTGATCGTTTTGTTGTCCGATGGTAGTGTATTTGAGCATTCCGATAACCAATAAACCTATAATGGCTCCCGGAATTAGAATTTTCATGTTATTACTCAATAAAAGATATGCAGCAAATCCCATAATCGCCACGAATAATGCTCCGCGGGTTCCTGAGATCATCATTCCGTAAAGATTCAATAAACTTACAACCGTATAAAATATTTTTCGCTTTCGAGAGCAAGGTCCAATTGCCATAATTCCCGCAACAACTCCAACATGGGCAGTAGCAGCTCCAAATTGTCCTGCATCCGAATAGAAAGAAAATACTCGAAGTTTTCCGAATAAGATATGGGTTTGTTTCGCTCCCATTTCAAGCCATCTGTTTTCGGCATAATCAACACCAATAAATAATTGCTTCATGCCCCATAGAGCAGCAAATGTTGATATGCAAAACCAAATTTTAATAAAGGTATCCATATCCTTTTCTTTACTTAAAAGGATAAATGTAAGTGGTACTGTAGCCATAAAGTATAGAGAAACTCCTCTTACAGCATAGAACCATGCTTCAAAACTTCTTGCTTCGGGATTCACAATTTCAATAACTGTATATCCAAACCAAATAAGGACAGCCCAAGTTATCGGATTGTTTGCTGAAGGATTTTCAGGATCATCTTTTGTCCTGAACATATATCCTAATGCCGTAAGCAGTAAAATAATGTCTACCCCTAATCCAAATGGTCCATCGATATAACGTGTAATTCCGTTAGCAAAAAAGCTAAATACGAGCATTGTCCACATGCCGAACTTCGGATTAGCAACAATAGCAGCCACCAAGGCAATCGCAAAGGGAAAAGCGGCAAATGCAACTATCGTGACAATTCCGCCCTTTGAAAATGCCTGTCCTAAAACAATTGCAAGCATAACTAACAGGATGACCTGGTAGATTTGCCTAAAACTGATTTTACGATGAAGTTGAATTTCCAAATTTTAGTGACTTAAAACGTTCTTTAATAGGATGTAATATATGCAACGTAGCTTTGAAGCCGGTGACCACCGTTTCTCTTACCGAATGATTTAAATATTGTTTCAAGAAGTAATTTCCGAAAATCACTCCGGTAATGAAAGTCAAGATTGAGACAGCTGCTACACCCCAAATATTTCCGATATAATGAATTGCCAATAAATCGCCGGTAACATTTACCAATAACATTAAAAGTACTTTTATGAAATTCAGATAAGGCTTACCAATAATATCGAGTGTAATTCCTGAGAACCTATCAAGTGGAAGGAATAATGAATAAACAGCGAGAACGCGTAGTATGACTGCTGATTCGGCGTATTGGGCTCCCCCTAAAATTACAACTAACGTATCTGCAAAAATAAATGTACCCACAACTACCGGTATCAATAGTATTGATAATACACCGGTATATTTATAGTACATAGCTTTTAATTCCACTTTGTGATCCGGGCTTGCATATTTCGACATTGCCGGCATTGCAGTAGAAACAAAACTTCGGAGTAATATTTCAATAACTTCAATGAGCTTAAGAGGGATTGCATAAAGTGCCACGTCTCTTGTTGTCATCATAAATCCGATAAGTAATGTGTCAGAA
>JAKPPP010000365.1 GCA_029547265.1 Bacteroidota bacterium | reverse complement strand
CCAATTTCGAAATCGATTTTGTTCCAGTGGGTGATAGGGAATTCGAGAATGGCTACGCCCGATGTTGGGAGATTGGTTAAAGTAAATCCGCAGAGAGCGTTTATCAATTCTGTTAATCCCGGATTATGTCCGAAAAGGAATACCGTTTCAGCCGATTCATTCAACTCTTGAACTACATACATCAAGCTATTTACCGATGCTTCGTACACCGATGAATTGAGTTGAATCTTGTCACTTTTATATCCGAAGCGATTGGCGACAATCAATGCAGTAGAATAAGCTCTTATTGCAGGACTCGACACGATTAAATCGGGATGAAGTCCTTTGGCTTTTAAAAATGCTGCACTAAGTTCGATATCCCCATATCCTCTTCCTGCAAGGTGACGCTCCATATCCGTTTCTACATACGATTCATGCATCGATTTTGCATGTCGTACTATCACCAGCCTTTTCATTGGAATTATTTCTTCTCTTTCAAGAATAAAATATACGTCGGGAAGTGATCGCTGTATCCTCCTTGGTAAGCTCCTGAATCATAAGTACGCAAAGGATAACCTTTGTATCGTCCCGTTTTCTGAATCATGAACTCTTTGCTAAAAATCGAAGCTTTTTGATAGAAGAATCCCGATTGCTTTTTATCGAGGAAAGCATGCGATAACATAATTTGATCAAACAAATTCCACGCATCTCCATAAGCCAATGTCCCGATTCCGTCTTTGTAATACTTCACCCAAGGGTTATAAAGTCCGTTAGGCTTCACACGACCTTCGTCGCCCACAGCACCTAGTGTTTTAGCTACACTCGGACTAACAGGGTCATCGTTTAAGTCGCCCATTAATATGATTTTCGCATCCGGTGAAGCATTATTGATCGAATCGATCTTCGCTTTAGCTACTGAAGCGGCTAAAGCACGGTTAGGAGCAGATGCTTCTTCACCTCCACGACGTGATGGCCAGTGATTGATGAAGAAATGCACAGGTTCACCGTCGTATAATCCGTAAACGTACAATACATCACGTGTAAAATAAGGTTCGCCATCGTCGCCTTTCAAAGGAACGAACAACGGTTCGCTATGTAACACCTTGAAATACTTCGGATTGTATAAAAACCCGACGTCGATACCACGCTTATCAGGTGAATCATAATGAACGATTTTATATCCTCTGGATTTCAATTTCGGCATATTAATGAGATCTTGAAGAACCGTAATATTCTCAATCTCAGCACATCCCAACACTGAAAATCCGTCAGGAGTAATGTCGGTTCCAATCATACTCAATACATCAGAAAGTTTACCCAACTTATCCATGTAAACTTGCGGAGTATAGAGGTTAGTACCAGTAGGAGTAAATTCTTCATCATTCACCTCCGGCTGGTTGATGGTATCGAATAAGTTTTCGAGGTTATAAAAGGCAATCACTCCAGCCTTATATTGTTGAGCCTGAACATTTAACGAACAGGAAACAACTAAAAATGCAACTAATAAAATTGACTTCAAGATACGCATCAGGCGATATTTTAAGATTTTAAGGGCTACAAACGTACGAAAACGGCTGTCAAAAAAAATGATTAATACAGATTTAACGTAGGAATAATGAACTTCATGGTTTAAAAGTTTGCAGATGGCCAATATTCCCTACCTTTGCCATCCTTTAAAAAATTGCTCTATCTATACCCTATGAAGTTAAACTTACCACTCAGGGGTCTGCTTATACTGTTGTTATTTATTCCCTTACTTTCAACAGCACAGACATCAATCCTGAAAGGCGTTCTTAAAGACGCGGACACTCAAGCTCCGGTTGCGGGGGCTACCGTGACAGTAAAAAGCAACGATTACAGTGCAACGGCACAAACCACCGACATCGGTTCTTTCGAAATCAAAAATTTACCGTACGGAAAGTACACTATCAATTTTCTGAGCGAAGGATTTGAATCGGTAACAGTTGAGGCAGACGTAAATCAACCAACAGTTGATTTAGCTACCTTATCTCTTCCCCACCTAAATGCAGATCCTGATCAAATCCCGACTGTATCGATGAGCGACAGTGAAGTGAAAGAAAGCGCAAGCACTAGTGTGAGCGGTGTTCTTACTTCATCGAGAGATCCTTTTGAGTCGGCATCAGCATTTATCTTCAGCACAGCTCGTTTCCGTGCTAGAGGATACCAAAACGAAGACATGACTTATAT
The DNA here is from genome assembly GCA_029547265.1 of Bacteroidota bacterium. Classification (GTDB taxonomy): domain Bacteria; phylum Bacteroidota; class Bacteroidia; order AKYH767-A; family OLB10; genus CAINEC01. The sequence goes on along the minus strand of JAKPPP010000365.1, from coordinate 3,881 downwards.
GAACGGACTTCCAATGGAAGACTTAGTAAGTGGTCGTGGATTATTCGGAACTTGGGGAGGATTGAACGACGTAATTCGTAGCCGCGAAAGCTCTTACGGATTAAATCCTTCTACTTACGGTTACGGCGGACTAAACGGTTCTAGCAGCATCGACGCTCGCGCAAGCCGTCAGCGTAAACAACTTTCAGTTGGATATGCTATTTCAAACCGTACTTACGACAACCGATTAATGGCTACCTACGGCACAGGAATGATGCAAGGTGGATGGTCGTTCTCGGCATCAGTGAGTCGCCGTTGGGCAGATGAAGGCTATATCGCAGGAACATTCTACAACGGATGGTCGTGGTATGCAAGTATCGAAAAACGTTTTAATACAAAACATAGCATTAGCTTAACGCAGTTCGGAGCAAATACCGAAAACGGAAGAGCATCTGCAGCGGTACAAGAAGTTAATGACTTAGCCGGAACTCATTACTATAATTCGAACTGGGGATACCAAGAAGGGAAAAAAAGAACTGCTTCTATCGGACATCAACAAAGTCCTTTGACAATCTTAAACCACGAATGGAAAATTAACAGTAAATCGGAATTAGAGACATCAGTTGGATACCAATTCGGATCGAATAGCGTTACAGGATTAGATTGGTTCAACGCACCGGATCCTCGTCCTGATTTTTACCGCCGTCTGCCTAGCTACATCGAAGACCCTACAATGGCTGCAATCGCAACATCAATGTGGCAAAATGATGAAGCATACCGTCAAATCAACTGGGATCGTATGTATGATGTAAACAGAAACAACTACGAAACAGTAACTGATGCTAACGGAGTTGCAGGCAATAATGTTTACGGAAGAAGAAGCCGTTATATCGTTGAAGAAAGAGTCCAAGACACAAAACGTGTTTCGTTTGCATCGACTTATAACAACACATTAAGCGATCATGTAATCATGACTGCAGGAGTGAACTATCAATTCCAACAAACAGATTACTACAAGCGAGTGAACGATTTATTAGGAGGTGATTTTTATGTGGATTTAAACCAATTTGCTGATCAAGAATATCCTGATAGCCTTGAGACTTCACAAAACGACTTAAACAATCCTAATCACGTTTTACAAGTAGGAGATAAATTTGGATACAACTACCGTGCAACAATCAAACGCACCGGAGCATGGATTCAACCGCAATTTAAATTCAACCGTATCGATGCTTTCGTTGGTGTACAATACTACAGCACATCATACTACAGAACAGGATTCGTAAAAAATGGAATCTTCGCTGATAACTCAGAAGGTAAATCAGAAGAAAAGAACTTTAGCAACTTCGGAATTAAAGGTGGATTAACGTATAAGTTAAACGGAAGAAACTATGTGTTCGTAAACGCATCGTATGAAAATCGCCCACCATTATTTGAAGATGTTTATGTATCTCCGAAAACACGCGATTTAACGAACCCGAATATCACTGATGAGAAAATCATGTCGTTTGAAGGAGGATACTTATTACGTGCTCCAAAGACTAAAATCAGAGCAACAGCATACTACACTCAATATAATGATGCGATGAATACGATGAGCTTCTACCACGAAGACTACCGTACATTCGTAAACTATTCACTGAGTAATATCGACAAACGTCACGTAGGAATTGAATTAGGAGCAGAGCAAAACTTAGGAAAAGGAATTTATGCTACAGCAGCAGTGGCTGTAGGTCAATACTACTACACTGATCGTATGAATGCAATAATTACTCAAGATAATACAAACGAAGTTTTACAAGCAAATGAAACAATTTACTCGAAAAATTTCTATGTTTCGGGTGGCCCTCAATCGGCTTATACAGCAGGCTTACGATATCAAACTAAAACCTTCTGGAGATTCAATTTAAATGCAAATTACTTCGACAAAATATTCTTAGACTTCAACCCTACCAGAAGAACTGTCGACGGAGTTGCTCCTTACGGAGAAGGCCCAATACGTGAAGCATTAATTGATCAACTTCAAGCCGACGGACAATTCACATTAGATGCATCTATCGGAAAGTCTTGGAAATTGAACAATTATTTCAAATCGATGAAAAATCAAACGTTCTTCTTAATCAATGTTGGAGTTAACAATATCTTGAATAACCAAGATTTAGTTACCAACGGATTCGAGCAATTACGTTTCGACTTCGCCGATAAAAACACGTATAAATACGCTCCTAAAGCTTACTATGCTTTCGGAACCAACTACTTCATTAACTTTACATTACGTTTCAACTAATCCAAAAAAGCAAATAGCTAACTCATGATACTTCGCAATTACATTCGATTTAATGCATGGTCAATAATCATGGTATTATTCCTTGCATTCAGCCTGTCATCTTGTCGCGACGACAATTTCGACGAACCACCAATCAATGGTGTAGATCCGAATCTTACGGTAAACATGACTATCGACTCATTAAAGAGATTTTATCAAGATACTGTCATCAATAAAAACGCTATCCCGGTAATCAATCAAGATTGGGTTATCAGTGGTATCGTAACAGCTGACGACAAATCAGGAAACTACTACAAAACATTAGTAATGGACGACGGTACTGCAGGTATCGCGGTACGTTTAGATCAGTCGAACTTCAATACTGATTTCCCTGTAGGACGTAAAATTTACATCAAATTAAAAGGAATGGTTATCGGTGATTACGGTAATCTAATCCAACTTGGAGGATTCAAAGACACTTCTTCTGTTCCTTATTCAGTTGCAGCAATTCCGGCTAGCTTAATCCGTAATTATATCGTTGGAGGTACGTGGGGACATGAAGTAGTTCCTTATTCAGTAACAGCATCTGACCTTAACAATACCTTTAAATGGCAAAACCGTTTAATTAAACTTGATAACGTTCAATTTATCACTGCAGATACTGCAGCAACATGGGCTGATCAAGTAGCGTTAATTTCAGTAAATCGTACTTTAACCGATTGCTACGGAAACCAAATGTTAGTTAGAACAAGTGGATATTCTAGCTTTGCAGGACATTATACTCCAACAGGAAGCGGACCTATGACAGCAATTTTCAGCGTGTTTGTGTCTGATAAACAATTAATTCTACGTGACGAATCAGATGTTGATATGTTTGGTGCACGTTTTGTGGTTGGTACTTGTCCTCCACCTCCTGCTACCCTAGCCACTATTGCGGATATCCGTGGACAATACCAAGGAGCTTCAACAGGCGTTGCAGGTGCATTAAAAATCAGAGGAGTTGTAATCAGCGATATCGGTGGTAATAATATCGACTCTAAAAACTGCGTAATTCAAGACGGAACTGCCGGTATCATCGTCCGTTTCACAGCATCACATTCATTTGCCTTAGGTGATTCAATCGAAGTAAACGTTAGCGGACAAACACTTTCAGAATTCAATGGATTATTAGAAGTTGGTGGATCATCACCATCGGTACCTTTAGGTAATGCTACATTATTAGGGACAGGAACAATCACTCCTCGCCTAGTAACTGTAAATGATGTGGTTTCTAATATGTCGGGAACATCTGACACTTGGGAGTCAACCTTAATCAAAATTGTTAACGCGTCGTTCTCAACGGCAACTTTCGGAACAACAACTAACGTAACCGACGGAACAGGAAGTGTATTATTATATACAAGATCACAAGCAACATTTAGCGCTGCAGCAATTCCTTCGGGAGCTACATCGGTAACTGCTATCGTTTCTGACTTCAATGGATTACAATTATCAATAAGAAATACCAGCGACGTTCAATAATTTTCGAATAATCGCAAGCAAGAAAAGCTGTCCTTTGGGGCAGCTTTTTTTGTTTACGGCAACAATCAGAAGGTTCTAATAAAATATTTTCTGAAATACCACGAAATGAGGTAAA
>JAKPPP010000279.1 GCA_029547265.1 Bacteroidota bacterium | reverse complement strand
CATAATCCAAAGAGTTCCGTGATTTCTAAGAAAATCTTCGATATCCGATCCTCTTGGGTTGAACCCGATATATACGATAGTGTTATTGTCAATCCAATCCGGATTGATTCCACCATCAGTTGTGAGTTGTTTTAGATTATTTCCGGTCGAATCCGTGATACATATTTGACCATTCGACTCAAATGCTACCTTAGTCCCATCAGGAGAGCATTTGGGATTACGGTTATCGGCAGAATAAATATTAGTTTCATTCAAATGGGTTACTTTAACAACTTCTGAAGTATTATCTATGTTTACTTTATATATTTCAGCATATAATCCTATGTAGTATATCCATTTTTGATTATCTGACCAACATGGCATTCTTCCACTAACAACGAGTGATTTATCGGTTCCATTATCTGTCATTATCCAGATTCTATAGCCACCATCGGGACTTTCGTTATTTGAGTCATACACAATCCAATTTCCGTCAGGGCTTATCGCGGGGAAGAAATTGCTTCCTTCAAAGGTGAGTTGTTTGATTTGATTAACAACGATACTATCTCCGATCATCGGAACCCTATAGATTTGCCCGCCATCTTCAAATACAATCCGACCTCCATCCGGACTTATATCGTACCAATTTCCCAGTCCACCCTTCAATATTAAACGAGGATTTGTTCCGTCAATATTTATTAACCATAATCCGGACGAATCTTCATTAACCTCTACAGAACCACTTGTATATATCGTTTTTATCCCGGCATGATAATACAATATTTTTTTTCCATCTGGTAAACTCACCGGAAGTCCGTCAATATTGAAATACACAGGACTATCCCAATAATCATCGTCATCGTCGTCATTTTCATCTTGGCAAGAATTAAAAAATATCAAAAGGATTGTGAATGTAAATAGACTTTTCTTTAGTTGGTTATTCATACTATTCTCCTATCAATTAAAAGTGAGTTGAGTTTCTGTCCCAGAATCGACATCAATCATCCAAAGAACACTATTATTCATTGTCCAATCCGTTGATTGATATTGTGTGTAAACGATCTTCTTGCCTTCTGGCGACCAGCTGAAAGGGAGACCATAAGCCACATCGACACCGTCGGAAGTTAGTTGGTAAAAATCACTACCATTTATATTCATAATCCAAATATTAGTTCCGGTTAGAGAAGGAGAAGTTGTAAACGCAACCTTTGTTCCATCCGGCGAGCATTTTGGATTACGGTTATCGGCAGAATAAATATTAGTTTCATTCAAATGGGTTACTTTAACAACTTCTGAAGTACTATCTATATTTACTTTATATATTTCAGCATATAATTCTATATAGTATATCCATTTTTGATTATCTGACCAACATGGCATTCTTCCACTAACAACGAGTGATTTATCAGTTCCATTATCTGTCATTATCCAAATCCTATATCCACCATCCAGACTTTCATTATTTGAATCATAAACAATCCACTGCCCATCCGGGCTCCAGTCGGGGAAGAAGTTGCGGCCGGCCGATGTAAGTTGAGTGATAGTAGTCGTGTCAAATTTCTCACCGGTATATCTCATTTTAAAGATTTGTCCATCGGAAACGAAGGCAATCCACTCCCCATCTGGCGACCAGGACGGGGTGTGTAATGTGTGTGGAAAAATCCTTCGCATATTGGTCCCATCCGGATTAATCAACCAGAAACCGGTCGAATCGTATTCAAACTCCTGATGGCCCCAATTTTCACCAT
>JAKPPP010000263.1 GCA_029547265.1 Bacteroidota bacterium | reverse complement strand
TTCTGATGCTTTGCAAATGGGAATGATTTATAAAGTTTGTGATGATGCTCATTTAGTAGCTGAGTCAATGGCTATCGCAACAACTTTATCAAATATGCCTACAAAAGGAATAGCACTAACAAAACAGTTGTTGAATGATTCAATGACTAATACGCTCGATGCTCAACTTGATAGAGAAGAGATTGTTCAAGCAGCTGCAGGTAATACATACGATTATCAAGAAGGTGTAAATGCATTTCTTGAAAAAAGAAAACCTGTATTTAAAGGAGAGTAATTTAGGACACCCATTAACGTTATGTTTAATAAAAATACAATTGTAGGAGTAATTGGCGCAGGTGCAATGGGTAGTGGTATTGCTCAAGTGGCAGCCACCGCTGGACATTCTGTTCTCCTTTTCGATACTCGTAAGGAAGCTGTTGAGAAAGCAATTTCAGGATTGTCAACTACGCTGAATAAATTAGTTGAAAAGTCGAAAATCAGTAAAGAAGATGCCGAAGGTATTTTAAGTCGTATAAAACCTGTTTTCGATTTGAAGGATCTCAGTCCTTGCGGATTAGTTATTGAAGCAATCGTTGAAATATTAAGTGTGAAGAAAGAAGTTTTCTCTTCGTTGGAAACAATTGTATCAGATTCAACTGTATTAGCATCGAATACTTCTTCTCTTTCTGTTACTTCTATTGCCGCAGCTTGCAAAATTCCTTCACGTGTTATCGGATTGCATTTCTTTAATCCCGCTCCGCTAATGCCGTTGGTGGAAGTTATTCCCGCTGTTCAAACGCAAGTCGATTTGGCTGCTGCTTGTAAGGAACTAATGTTGCAGTGGAAGAAAGTTCCTGTAATTACTAAAGATACTCCCGGCTTTATCGTGAACCGTGTTGCTCGTCCGTATTATGGCGAAGCATTGCGTATTTGCGAAGAAGGAATTGCTGATATGGCTACGATCGATTGGGCTTTGAAAGATAAAGCTGGGTTTAGAATGGGACCTTTTGAATTGATGGATTTAATTGGTAACGATATTAACTATACTGTTACCGAAACTGTGTGGACTCAAATGTATTTTGATCCTCGTTATAAACCATCATTAATCCAAAAGAAAATGATGGAGTCGGGACGCCTTGGCAGAAAAACAGGTATGGGTTATTTCTCTTATGCGGATGGTGCTATTAATCCTCTTCCCGAAAAAAATGATGGACTCGCAAAACAAATTGTTGATCGTGTTTTATCAATGCTGATTAATGAAGCTGCTGATGCTTTGTATTATCAAATTGCATCTGCTAATGATATCGATCTTGCAATGACAAAAGGAGTAAATTATCCAAAAGGATTACTTGCTTGGGCTGATGAAATCGGCTTAAGTGAAGTTGTTGGTATATTGGATAATTTATATCACGAATATCATGAAGATAGATATAGAGCTTCGGTCTTACTAAGAAGTATGAGTACTGCTAATAAAAAATTCTATAACTAATGGATTTATTTGCAGCTAAAGCATCGTACTTGTCACCTTTAGGTTGGATAAATGTTACGGTTGAAGATGATGCCGTTACAGAGATGCTCTTTAGCGATAAACCTTTTGAGCAGAATACATTAGTGAATGATGTTTTGATAGCTGCAATAAAACAGTTGGAAGAATATTTCAATGGAAAGCGAAATAATTTCGAGCTGAAATTAAAGCCTCGCGGTACCGATTTTCAAGTGAAAGTTTGGAACGAGCTTCTAAATATTCCTTACGGAAAAACAGTGAGCTATCATGAAATGTCGTCGCGCTTGGGTGATGAAAAATCAATCCGTGCTGCCGCTTCCGCTAACGGAAAAAATCCTATTGCCATTGTTATTCCTTGTCATAGAGTGATCGGGTCGGATGGCAGCTTAACAGGATATGCTGGAGGCATTGGGAAAAAATCATGGTTGCTGAACCATGAAAAGGGCGTATATACACCAACGTTATTCGAAGATAAAAATACATTGCAACAATAATGGATGCGAAATCAATTGCTGAAAAAGTAGT
>JAKPPP010000242.1 GCA_029547265.1 Bacteroidota bacterium | reverse complement strand
TGCTGCTCACGTTTTAGGTTATATCGGTGAGGTAAACGACGAGCTAATTGCGAAGAACCCTTATTACCGTCAAGGTGACTATATCGGTATCAGCGGTGTTGAACAAAGCTATGAAGGCGAACTTCGCGGTCGACGAGGAGTACGCATTGTAATGGTTGACGTTTTCAACCGTGAGAAAGGATCCTACAAAAACGGAGAGTACGATACTGTGGCTGTTGCAGGTGCTAACCTCACCTCTTCACTTGATGCAGATCTTCAAACGTATGGAGAACAGTTGCTGGCTAATAAAGTTGGTTCTTTGGTTGCAATAGAACCACGTACCGGAGAGATTTTAGCAATGATATCGAGTCCTTCTTACGACCCGAATTTATTAGTTGGTCGCGTGCGTTCGAAAAACTACGGAGTGCTTTTAAAAGATCCGCTGAAGCCTTTGTTTAATCGCCCAATGCAAGCGTATTATCCTCCGGGATCAACATTTAAGTTGACCAATGCATTGGCGTCGCTTCAAGAAGGAATCATTACTCCATCAACATCTTTCCCTCACAGCTTCTCGGTAGGAAGTCATTCCGTGCATTGTCACCCCCACCCTCCTATTGCATTAGAAGGTGCTATTCAGTATTCATGTAATCCTTATTTCTGTAATACCTTCCGATTATTCATCGACAATAAGAAATTCCCTGATAGCGAAACAGGATATAATACGTGGAGGAATTATCAGCTTAGCTTCGGAATCGGAACTAAGATTGGTGTCGATATGCCGCATGAATTAAAAGGATTAATTCCATCGACTGCATTTTACGACAAAGTTTACGGACGCCATCATTGGAAAGCTTCGACAATCTATTCATTGGGAATCGGACAAGGTGAGCTTGGAATTACACCAATGCAAATGGCTAACATCATTTGTATCATAGCGAACAAAGGATATTATTATACTCCGCATATCATTAAGAAAATTGCAGGCAAGCCAAATAGCAGCCGCGGATTAGCAGAGCGTCATTATACGAAAATCAGTCCTGAGAATTTTGATATTATCCACGACGGAATGCAAAAAGTTGTGGAAGCAGGAACAGCACGCATCGCTAAATTCAGAGATGTTGTTGTTTGTGGAAAGACGGGAACAGCACAAAATCCGCATGGGAAAGATCACTCCTTATTCGTGGGATTTGCACCGAGAGAAAATCCTCGCATAGCCATCGCCGTTATGGTGGAGAATGCGGGATTCGGAGCAACATGGGCGGCACCGATTGCCAGTTTGATGATGGAGAAATTCATGTATGATTCGATCTCACGTCCTGAGCTAGAAGAACGCATGAAAAAAGGAATGTTGATTCACATGCAAGACAATAGTCTTGAAAAGAAAGACGATGGCATCGATGCATTTTATGGTCCGTCTTTAGAAGAAATGATTCCTCATGCTCCTATACTTTTAAATGAATCAGATGCAGTAGCTGCGGATGTTGAATTAGAAGCCAATGAAATTGCAATGAGTGATTTCACCATTGAAAATTGCGAATTACCGACCAAAGAAAGAGAACCGATCACAACGCCGGATTTAACAATGGCGATGATCAAATGTGAAGAGCTGCGTTATTATTTCGGATAAGAAGAACAACCTTGAGACAACAGAAAAGCATATTTGAAAATATTGATTGGTTACTTGTAATCATGTACCTCGTCTTTGTATTGATGGGCTGGCTGAATATTTATGCCGCCGTTTACAATGAAGAGCATCAAAGTATTTTCGACATGACGCAGAACTACGGGCGTCAGTTGCTTTGGATTGGCACATCATTACTTATTGCTTTAGCCATACTCGTAATCGACGGAAAGTTCTTTGCTGCCTTCTCCTACCCTATCTATTTAACAATCTTATTAATGTTATTGGTGGTACTGGTAATTGCAAGAGATGTGCAAGGTGCCAGATCATGGATTGAAATAGGTTCTTTCAAATTACAACCATCGGAGTTTGCCAAGTTCGCCACCAATATGGCATTGGCGAAATACTTGAGTACACTTGGAATTCGCATGGAAGATATGAAGACCAAGCTGACCGCAGGAATTATTGTATTAATTCCGATGGCCTTCGTATTACTTCAAAATGACACAGGATCAGCATTAGTTTTCTGCGCATTCGTATTCGTACTTTACAGAGAAGGATTATCGCAAAACTTCTTAATCTTCGGATTCTTAGCAGGGGTATTGTTCGTTTTAGCACTCATGGTACCGAACTTAATTCTATTAAGTGTTATCGGAGGAATAGGATTTTTAGCTTATTTATTGATGAGAAAAACGCGCAAGAATTTAATGGTGATATTAGCCATTACAGCTTTGAGTTGCGGCGTAGTTTTCTCTGTCGACTTCGCTTTCAATAAGATCCTTCAAGATCATCAACGCGAGCGTATCGATATATTATTAGGAAAAAAATCAGATCCGAAAGGAGCAGGATATAACGTAAATCAATCGCTGATTGCAATTGGCTCCGGAGGATTAATCGGGAAAGGATATTTACAAGGAACACAAACTAAATACGATTTCGTTCCCGAGCAAAGTACCGACTTTATCTTCTGCACAGTAGGAGAAGAATGGGGATTTGCAGGAACTACTTTCGTGCTGTTGATGTTCTTGGCACTACTCTATCGAATCATCTTTATTGCCGAGCGACAACGATCATCCTATACACGAATCTATGCCTATGGCGTGGCTTCTATTCTCTTCTTCCACGTAATGGTGAATGTGGGAATGGCAATAGGATTAGCACCTGTAATTGGTATTCCCCTTCCGTTTTTTAGCTATGGAGGATCTTCGCTATGGAGCTTTACGGCATTGTTGTTTATCCTGATTAAACTTGACAGCTATAGAATGTACATTCTACGCTAACAGTAAATCAGATGTGAGCCTTAGAAAAACCTTCTCACTAGATTAATTTCAAAAAGTTATTTTATTACCTTTGGTAATATCGACCTTTATCAGATAAAGATCCTATCTTCTTTTTTGTTAAAGATGATAGAAGTTTCATTAAGGAACAACGCCAAAACATCCTACTATGAAAAAAATAGTCTTTCTTTTATTACTATTTTGCAGTATTATCATTCAGCAGAAATCAGCATTTTCTCAGAACATCTGGACCCAAGTAGAAGGCCCATATGCAACTACTTCAGTAAATGCACTGATAGCACACGATACAACATTATATGCGTCGTCTAATTGTGGTATTTTCAAAAAGACGAATAGTCAGTATGCTTGGCAACTTCAATCGGCTAACAAAGTAAGTTCATATACACAGAAAGGAGATAGCCTATACATCGTGTCAAATGGAGTTCAACTAGTTTCTCTTCAATCACCGACGTTTAATGCTATTCCGGTAAGCAATTATACACTCGATGCGATTTCTCATAGTGACAGTTGCCTTTACGGATCATTCTCGCCGGCGGGATTTATGAAATCTGCCGATTTCGGAAACACATGGATTTATATGAGTACAGGTTTACCCAAAGACACACATTACATCCCTGTATCGCCATATATTTATTACACTTATAGTATTCCCACCATAGCAACAACAACAAACTATATCTTCTGTGGAACAAAGAACGGAGTATTTAGAAGCGATGCATCAATTGCTTTATGGTCGCCACTTACTAATGGAATCCCTTCAACAATTATAACAGGATTATACAGCTATAATGATTCTATTTATGCTGCAACCGGAAACAGTTTGTATAGAAGTTCCGACTTCGGTAATACATGGACACTTCAATTTCAATCATCATCATCAGTAACTTGTTTCGTTAAAAACAATTCGAACTTATATATAGGAACTGCAAACGACGGAATTGAATTTTCGAGTGATAATGGAAATACGTGGAGCCAACTCAACAATGGATTAACTGACCTTCAAATACAATCATTAGCCTTAAGTAATTCGACACTTTGGTGTGGAACAAAATATCAAGGTGCCTATAGCTTCAATGGTTCTCTTTGGGGATTGCTACATAACGGAATGAATTGCTCTATTATTAACTCTATAGCTGCAACAGACGATCATCTAATAGTTAACACCGGTGAATCAATAAATAAACTTAACTCAGGCGCGTGGATAAATTGCTCCCCTAATATGCCCCACGACTATTGGAGCAGACTAAAAGCACATCATGATACACTTGTAGTTTCAGTTGAACATAATAGCACAAATTGGCCGTATGATATCCCTTTTGTTATTAAAAGCAACGATGCAGGACAATCATGGGATAGTTTAATAAATCAACCACCATTTGTAGGCGACGATGCTTATAAAATCAACTTTCATAATAATCGGATTTATGCTTGGGAAAATGGACAGATGTTTTTCACTGACGATAATGGTTGGAATTGGACCGACATCAGTTTACCGGGATCTGTTTGCAATGGGATCAACGGATTTATTGTTCATAATGAAATACCTTTTATTGCTGCCTGCAACACCGGACAATTACTATCGTTAAGTAATAATAACTGGTCAATTACATCTAACGGACTTCCAAGTAATGGAGAACCAACAACCTTTGCTCAGTGCGACAATGCACTATTCAACTATGTAAATTTGGCGGGCATGTATGTTAGTTTCGATAATGGGGCAAACTGGAGTTCTGCAGGTGCAGGACTATCAGGATTTAATTATGTAAGTGATTATGCTAACCAAGGTTCAAAGTTATTTGTCAGCACAGATAATGGAATTTTCGCTACCGACAATAACGGTCAACAATGGATTTCATTGGACAATGGTTTAGCCAATAAGTTTGTTTCAGCTTTATACATTTTCAATGATACATTATTTGCCGGTACCGCAGGAAATGGTGTATGGAAAATGGAAATTCCTCTTACAATATCATCTTTGAGTGAAATAAGAAATACTCAGTTCAATTTAAAAATTGCACCTAATCCTTTTAACGGAAGTACAGTAATTAGTGCTATTGGATTAAATGGATCAGGAATAATTAATGTAAGAAACGATGCAGGACAATTAATAACAAAAGAAAAGATATCTGACATCTCATCATTCAATTGGGATGGAAGTGAATTTCCAAATGGATTTTATTTTGCTGAGATCATACAAAACGATCAAATAAAATTAGTTGGAAAGTTGGTAATTGTCAATGGACAATAAATTTACTTTCTGCAAATCATTACTTGCCTTCGTAATTCATTCTTAAATATTCTATGATAAGTCCGGTAGCCCCCTTATTATCATTAATATACTTTTCGTTAGTGCTTTTTGTTTTTGCATATAACGAATCATCGAGCTCAAGCAAATTAAATTGCTGAGAGAGATCGGTAGCATTCGCAATAGAAAAGGCACCTCTTAATTTAATAAGATCGTTAGCTTCTTTAAATCGCTTGTAATTTGGTCCGAAAAAAACAGGAACACCAAACACAACTGCTTCCAAAATATTATGAATACCTACACCAAATCCTCCACCGATATAAGCATAATCGGCAAACTGATATAAACTTGAAAGCATACCTACATTATCAATAATCAACACCTGATAATCACCTGAATGATTACTCTTCCATTCAGAATGAAGAACAGCTTTTCCATTAAATGAATCGCGCAACTTTATCAAATTATCTTGCTTAATTTCATGCGAAGCAATGATTAGTTTAAATCCATTCCCGATAGATTGATAAAACTCCTTTAGTATTTCTTCGTCTTGCGGCCATGTTGATCCGGCAACTATAACTTTTTTATCGGCAACAAAAGCTTTTATCTCGCTCAACTCAAGCGGATGTTGTGCATTTGCAATTACTCTATCAAAGCGCGTATCGCCGGTAACAGTAACGCGAGCTATACTTTGCTTATATAACAACGACAAAGAATTCTGATCTTGCACAAATAAATGCGTGAAACGCAATATCATCTTTCTGAAAAATCCTCCATAGAACCTAAAGAAAACTTGGTCGGCACGAAAGATCGCCGATACACAGTAATAAGGAATTTTCTTTTTAGCAATATACTTCCCGTAGAAATACCAAAACTCGTATTTCACAAAAAAGATCATCTTCGGAGAAATCGTTTTCACAAACTTGCGAGACATTACCGGACCATCCATCGGAAGGTAAAAAACATAATCGGCTAGAGGAGTATTCTTTCTTACTTCATATCCCGAAGGAGAGAAAAAAGTAAGCACTATTTTATGATCAGGATATTCGGCACGTAAAGCCTCTAATACCGGACGACCTTGTTCGAATTCACCTAAAGAAGCACAATGAAATAATATTCTCTTTTCATTTTTCCCTTTCAGTGCTTCCCACAATTGTTGCTGTTCCTTTCTTCCTGCCACCCATAATTTTGCTTTTGCATTGAATAACGAAGCAACTCTAATAGCTGCTTCATACAATAAAATACCTGCAAAATAGAATGGCCACATAAGCATCAATATGTATAAAACTTCTCCGGTGCCTGCTTATAAAATGGCATAATCCAACCTACTCTTAATCCTGAAAGCATATCGAATCGTTTTCCGCTATCCGAAATGCCCGTATTGTAATTATAACTTCTTCTTCCTTCAGTAAATCCTTCAATAAATTCAATACCAAAATAAAAATTTACCAAGCGACGATTTCCGAGGTAAGTATATCCGATAAACTGTTTCAAAGCAGCACCGTTTGTTAATCGATCATAACCTTTCAAGTATTCATCCTGCAAAGAAGGAACTGCATTTTTCTTATCCTCTATACGGATTTTATGCTGCATAAATCCTGCACCAAATTGAACAGTAATACCACAATTAGGATTCGGGCCTTTAAAAGGGAATATTTTTCCGATAGATGCCATCGTATAATAACCCCGCTCAAAAGCACGGATATCGGCATATAATCCGTCACTACCGATAATAAAACCACCATTATCAGTTAAGCTGCCAAACAAGTTGGGTTCTGAAATTTTTGTGCCAAAGATGAAATTCCCTTCAAGGCTGTATGTCCAGTTTTTCTTGGTCTTAATAGTAGCGGTAAACCCTAGGGATGAATTGATTCCGAAGCGGTTAGCCATATCGCCAATGGGAGCCTGAACGGCAAAAGAAGGCGAAAGAAGCACCATTTTTACGGAAGAATCGCGCACGCTAACCTGTGCTTGGGCAATAAATCCGCTTAAAATGCCGATTATGATTAAATAAATGCTCTTTTTCACCTTGCGAAAATAATGAATTTTACCTACGAAAAGACAGCCGCCATTCGAACTAAACACACTATCTTCGCAGGTGCTAAAAAACCCATCGGAATTTCGCCGTGGGATAAAACGATCTGCAGTAAAATGGAAGCTGTTAAAAAATTGCAAATGGTTGATTTGATCAGCCAATACAACAAAATTAAGCCCGAAATCGATCAGGCTGTTCAGAATGTAATTACCTCTTCGGCGTATATCAACGGACCTGAAGTGAAGACTTTTGGCAAGGAGCTGGAAGAATATCTTGATGTGAAGCATGTTATACCATGTGCCAACGGAACAGATGCTTTACAAATTGCCATGATGGCATTGAATTTCAAGCCGGGTGATGAAATTATTACTGCCAGCTTTACCTATGTTGCAACTGCAGAAGTTATTGCTTTGTTGCAATTGAAACCGGTATTGGTTGATGTTAATCCCGATGATTTTACCATTGACTGTGACGCAATCGAGCGTGCTATCACTCCTCGTACAGTTGCAATTGTCCCGGTTCATTTATTCGGACAATGCGCAAACATGCAACGAGTAATGGAAATCGCAAATGCCCATAACTTATACGTGATTGAAGATACCGCTCAAGCTATTGGCGCTGATTATACCATGGCAAACGGAATCACTTACAAAGCAGGAACTATCGGCACTATCGGCACAACATCGTTCTTCCCATCGAAAAATTTGGGATGTATGGGCGATGGAGGAGCAATTTTTACGAATGATGATCAGTTAGCTGCAAGAATCCGCATGATAGCCAATCACGGACAATCTGTCCAATATCATCACGATGACATTGGAGTTAATTCACGTTTAGATAGTATGCAAGCAGCTATTTTGAGAGTGAAGTTGCCTCATCTTAACGATTATTGCCAAGCCCGTCAATATGCAGCGGCTTACTACGATAAAGCTTTTGCTAATAACCCGAAAATAAAAACTCCGGGACGCATGGCGAACTCAACCCACGTATTCCACCAATATACATTGGTACTTAATGGGGTTTCGAGAACAGCTTTAAGAGAGCATCTCGAGAAAAAAGGTATTCCAAGCATGATCTACTACCCAATTCCTTTGCACATGCAAAAAGCCTATACCGATCCACGTTATAAACATGGCGACTTCCCGGTAACCGAACAGCTTTGTGACCACGTAATTTCATTACCGATGCACACTGAAATGTCGGACGAAGATTTAGCTTATATCGCGGGATCTGTATTGGAATTCATTAATAAGTAAACAGATATGGATGAAACCCTTTATTAATTTTCGAGTATAAAGGATCATTAAATATCTCAAAAACGATAGCATATGAATATTGCAGTAGTAGGTACAGGATATGTAGGCCTTGTAACCGGAACTTGTTTCGCTGAGATGGGAAACCATGTCACTTGCGTTGATATCGACGCGAACAAAGTAGAACGTATGCGTAACGGAGTCATTCCGATTTACGAACCCCATCTTGATGTTTTATTCGAAAGAAACATCAAACAGGGACGTTTGCAATTCACAACAAACTTAGAAGAAGCGATTGCTGACGCATCGATTATCTTCTTGGCATTACCAACGCCTCCGGGTGAAGACGGTTCTGCCGACTTATCTTACGTATTAGGTGTAGCCAACAACCTTGGCCGCTTAATCAAAGATTACAAAATCATAATTAACAAGAGCACTGTACCGGTAGGAACAGCGGAAAAAGTACGCGAAGCAATTGCTAAAAACGCTACCGTACATTTTGACGTGATTTCTAACCCTGAGTTCTTACGTGAAGGATTTGCGGTGGATGATTTTATGAAGCCGGATCGTGTAGTTATCGGTACGAAGAGCGAAAAAGCGAAAAAGGTCATGAGTGATCTATATGCACCTTTCGTTCGTCAAGGTAACCCTATCTACTTCATGGATGAGCGTTCAGCTGAATTAACTAAGTATGCAGCAAATGCATTCTTGGCAACGAAAATTACATTCATGAATGAAATCGCTAACCTATGCGAAAAAGTAGGAGCAAATGTTGATGCAGTACGTATCGGTATCGGCTCTGACTCACGTATCGGTAAGCGTTTCTTATTTGCAGGAATCGGTTATGGTGGAAGTTGCTTCCCTAAAGACGTTCAGGCATTATACAGAACATCTCAAGACTACAAATACGACTTTAAAATTTTATCGTCGGTAATGGAAGTTAATGAGATCCAGAAAACCGTAATGGTTGAAAAATTACGTCAGCATTTTGATGGCAACTTATCAGGGAAGAAATTCGCTGTTTGGGGATTGGCATTCAAACCTGACACTGATGATATTCGCGAGGCTCCGGCATTGTATATTATCCGTGACCTTATTGCAGCAGGTGCTTCTGTTAGCGCATTCGACCCTGAAGCAATGGAGAACGTAAAACGTACTATCGGTGAAGTGATCCATTACGCAAATGATCCTTATGAAGCAGTTCAAGATGCAGATGCATTATTGATTGCTACAGAGTGGTCGCTATTCAGAACTCCTGACTTCGATAAGATGAAGGAAACAATGAAAGGTAAAGTGATCTTCGACGGACGTAACTTATACGACTTACAAAGAATGGCTGAAATGGGCTTCCATTATAACAGCATCGGTCGTGAAGTTGTTTCTCCTCAGATTCCAGCATTTTTATAATCTCCCCTATGTCAAATAAACGTGTTTTAATTACCGGTGCCGCAGGATTCCTCGGTTCTCACCTTTGCGATCGCTTCATCAAAGAAGGATACGATGTTGTGGGAATGGATAACCTCATTACCGGTGACCTTCGTAACATCGAACATCTGATGAAACTCAAAGAATTTGAGTTCTATCATCATGATGTGAGTAAATTCGTATTCGTTCCGGGACGCATCGACTATATCCTACATTTTGCTTCACCGGCAAGCCCAATTGATTATTTGAAAATTCCGATTCAAACTTTGAAAGTAGGATCCTTAGGAACTCATAATCTTTTAGGATTTGCGAAAGCAAAAAATGCCAGAATATTGGTGGCCTCAACGAGCGAAGTATATGGCGACCCTAATGTACATCCTCAAACAGAGGACTACTGGGGAAATGTGAATCCTATCGGACCACGCGGTGTATACGATGAAGCTAAGCGTTTCCAAGAAGCTATTACAATGGCTTATCATACTTACCATAAATTAGAAACACGTATCGTGCGTATTTTTAATACTTATGGTCCAAGAATGCGACTGAACGACGGACGTGTATTACCTGCGTTCATCGGACAAGCATTACGCGGCGAAGACTTAACTGTTTTCGGAGATGGTAGTCAAACACGCTCATTCTGCTATGTCGATGATTTGATTGAAGGAATTTACCGTTTGCTGATGAGTGACTACGCTTATCCTGTGAACATTGGTAACCCTGCAGAAATCACTATCCGTGAATTTGGCGAAGAGATTATTAAACTAACAGGAACCAGTCAGGAACTTATCTGCAAACCTTTGCCGCAAGACGACCCTAAACAACGTCGCCCGGATATCACAAAGGCAAGAGAAATTCTGGGATGGGAACCTAAAATATCGAGAGCTGAAGGATTAAAATTGACTTATGATTATTTCAAAAGTTTACCTTCAGAAGAACTCTATAAAACTGCGCATCGCTTTGAGTAATTATCAAAGAAAATAAACAACACAAAAACACTGTCATCTAACGGGTGACAGTGTTCTGTGTTTAATTAAAGTACTAAAAACCGACCTCTTTCTAACCAAAAGAAGTTTGGGTAAACCAAAATCAAGAATGGAATATTCAGTTCATCCTTCCGCGATCGTCGACGAAGGATGTAAAATCGGAAAAGGCACTAAAATTTGGCATTTTTCTCATATCATGCCTAATTGCGTGATCGGTGAAAATTGCAACATCGGTCAAAATGTAGTAGTATCACCTCAAGTAACATTAGGTAATAATGTAAAAGTGCAGAATAACGTTTCAATTTATACCGGCGTTATTTGTGAGGATGATGTTTTCCTCGGACCTAGTATGGTTTTTACTAATGTAATGAACCCAAGAAGCGCAGTCAATCGTCGCGATCAATACTTAAAAACTACCGTTAAGAAAGGGGCATCGATTGGTGCAAATGCAACAATTGTTTGTGGACATGACATCGGAGCTTTTGCATTTATCGGAGCCGGTGCTGTTGTTACAAAAAACGTTCCTGACTATGCATTGGTTATCGGAAATCCTGCACGTCAAACAGGATGGATGAGTGAATACGGGCATAAATTAAAATTCGACAATGAAGGATTTGCTGAATGCCCTGAAAGTCATCAGCGATATCAACTAAAAAATAATATCGTAACCAAAATCGCTTAGACATGTCGAATTACGAGAATAAAAAAATAAAATTCGCTGTAATTGGTAGCGGCCATATTGGCAAACGTCACGCGGAAATGATACGCAGAAACGATGAAGCTGAGTTAGTCGGCTTATGCGATATCCGTCCGAAAAGCGAATGTGGACTAGATGCTTTTGAAGGAGTTCCTTTCTTCAATTCAGCAGAAGAAATGCTGAAATCTGTTCCGGAAATTGACGTTGTAAACGTATGTTCTCCGAACGGATTACATGCAGAACATTCATTAATAGCATTAGCTAACCATAAACATGTTGTTTGTGAAAAGCCAATGGCTATAACTAAAGCAGACTGCGAAAAAATTATTTATAAAGCACTTCAAGTATCACGCAATGTTTTTGGAGTAATGCAAAATCGCTACTCTCCTCCTTCTGCATGGCTTAAAAGTGTTATCGACCAAAACAAAGTAGGCGACATCTATATGGTTCAGCTTAACTGTTTCTGGAATCGCGATGAGCGCTATTACACAGGTAAAAACTGGAAAGGAAGCAGTGACCTCGATGGAGGAACACTATTCACTCAGTTCTCTCACTTTATCGATATTATGTATTGGGTGTTCGGAGATATTACCGATATAAACGGAGTGTTTGCCGACTTCAATCACCAAAACAATACTTCGTTTGAAGATTCAGGAATCGTGAACTTCAGATTTGTGAATGGAGGAATGGGCTGTATTAACTACTCAACATCCGTATATGACAAAAACCTTGAAAGCAGTATTACCGTAATAGGGAGTAAAGGAAGCATCAAAGTTGGCGGACAGTATATGAATGAAGTGGAATATTGCCATATCAAAGATTACGAAATGCCCGTATTACCGCCGGCAAATCCCGCAAACGACTATGGTCACTATAAAGGATCTGCTGCCAATCATCACTACATTATCGAAAATGTAATTGATGTATTAAAAGGAAGAAATATCATGACAACGAACGCTCTTGAAGGGCTTAAAGTCGTGGAAATAATAGAACGCATTTACGCATTAAGAAAATTACAAAAACCGGAAATACGCTACAGCAATGTATAATGAATTAATCAATAAGGAAAAGAAACTTGCAGTTATCGGCCTAGGCTATGTAGGCCTTCCTATCGCTTTGGAATTTGCGAAGAAAATTTCCGTTATCGGCTTCGACATCAACTCTCAACGGGTTGAATTAATGAAAAATAATATTGATCCAAGTGGAGAGCTCGACAGCAGCTGCTTCGAAGGATGCGATATTCAATTCACTGATTCGCTCGATGTTTTACGTGAAGCTAATTTTTTCATCGTAGCAGTACCTACTCCTATCGACGAACATAAATTACCTGATTTAAAACCTTTATTAGGAGCTACAAAATCAATTGCTGCGGCATTGAAAAAGGGCGACTATGTTGTGTATGAATCAACAGTATATCCTGGATGTACAGAAGAAGATTGTATTCCTGTTTTAGAAGAAATCACGGGACTTAAATTCAGAGATGACTTCAAAGTAGGATATTCTCCTGAGCGTATCAACCCGGGCGATAAAGAACATACATTGGCGAAAATCACTAAAGTTGTTTCAGGCTGCGATACCGAATCTGCTGATGAAATTGCAAAAGTGTATGAGATCGTTGTTGAAGCAGGCGTTTTCCGTGCATCATCAATTAAAGTTGCTGAAGCAGCTAAGATCATTGAGAACACTCAGCGCGACGTGAACATCGCTTTGATGAATGAACTTTCTATCATCTTCAATAAAATGGGCATCAACACTTATGAAGTGTTAGAAGCAGCAGGAACAAAATGGAATTTCCTTCGCTTTATGCCGGGCTTAGTTGGTGGTCACTGTATCGGCGTTGATCCTTACTACTTAACGTATAAAGCGCAAGAAGTAGGATACCATGCTCAAGTGATTAACTCAGGCCGTTACGTGAACGACTCTATGGGATTCTATGTAGCTAAGCAAACAGTAAAAAAACTGATTGCAATGGGCAAAGACATCAGCAAGAGCCGCGTTTTAGTAATGGGTGCTACATTTAAAGAAGATGTTGAAGATATCCGCAACTCAAAAGTTGTTGATGTAATCAACGAATTTAAATCGTACGGAGTAAACGTAGATGTAATTGACCCTAGAGCTAACAGCGAAGAATTGAAGCATGAATATGGCTTTGAATTAGTACCTGAAGTAGGAAGCAATTACGACGCTATTGTTGTTGCCGTTAATCATAAAGAATACAAGTCATTCACAGAAGCTGATTTTAAGAAATTAGCAGCTGAAAAAGCAATTCTTGTCGACTTAAAAGGTATTCTTCGAGGAAAAATCAAAGATCTGACTTACTGGAGTCTATAATTCGTAACGGATTTACGATTTCATCGTACAAGCTAAGAAAAACAAGCTATGAACACGAAGAAAAAAATTCTGGTAACCGGCGGAACAGGCTATATCGGCTCGCATACAGCAGTTGAATTAATCAATAAAGGTTTTGATGTATACATCATCGATAATTTATCTAATTCACATGCCGAAGTAGTTGATTCTATCGAAAAAATTACCGGCACTCGTCCTTTCTTCGCGAACATTGATTTGAATAACAAAAGTGCAGTGAATGAATTTTTACGCGTCCATTCAATCGATGCAATTATTCATTTTGCTGCATTTAAAGCAGTAGGCGAAAGTGTTGAAAAGCCGCTCGAATACTATCGTAATAATATCGGTTCTTTATTGAACTTACTTGAACTTTGCAGAGAACACAATATCAAAAATTTTGTTTTCTCTTCTTCTTGTTCTGTTTACGGTCAACCTGACTACTTACCTATCGACGAATTCGCTGCAGTAAAACCTGCTCAATGTCCTTATGCTAATACTAAAAAAATTGGCGAAGACATTCTAAAAGACACTGCAAAAGTTGTTGATATCAATATTATCTCTCTTCGTTATTTTAATCCGGTAGGTGCTCATCCTACCGCAATGATTGGCGAATATCCTATCGGCGCTCCTCTTAACTTATTCCCGATCGTAACTCAAACAGCTATCGGCAAGAGAGAGAAAATGATGGTTTTCGGAACTGATTATGATACAGCTGACGGAAGTTGCATTCGCGATTATATACACGTTGTAGATGTTGCAATTGCACATACTGTTGCAATCGAACGAATGTTAAATGGTCAGTCGAAAGATCGCTATGAATTATTTAACCTGGGAACAGGAAATGGTTTGTCGGTTTTAGAAGTACTCAATGCATTCGAAAAAATTACCGGAGTCAAAGTTAACTATCAACTTACCGACCGCCGTGCCGGTGACGTTGAAAAAGTTTATGCAGATACATCATATGCAAATAAAGAATTAGGCTGGAAAACTACTCGTACTTTAGAAGACATGATTACGTCGGCTTGGGCATGGGAACAAGTTCTTCAAAAAAAATATGCCGAAGCTTAATTGCAAATAAGTATCTCTAAAAATCTACACCATGAAAAATATTCTGGTAACCGGAGGAGCCGGTTTTATTGGTTCACATGTAGTACGACGCTTAGTCAGTAATTACCCCGAATATCATATCGTTAACCTCGACGTATTAACTTACGCAGGTAACCTCGCAAATCTTCGCGATATCGAAAACCGTTCGAATTATACTTTCGTTCGTGCCGACATCACCGATGCTCCTGCTATGCAAGAGTTGTTTGCGAAATATCAATTTGAAGGCGTTATTCATCTTGCCGCCGAATCGCATGTCGACAGAAGTATTTCTAACCCGATGGAGTTTATCATGACTAACATCGTTGGAACAGTAGTACTTTTAAATGCCGCTCGCGAATGCTGGAAAGGCAATATGGAAGGAAAGCGTTTTTATCATGTAAGCACCGATGAAGTTTATGGCTCATTAGGCGAAACTGGATACTTTACCGAAGAAACTCGCTATGATCCTCATAGTCCCTATTCATCTTCTAAAGCAAGCTCTGATCACCTTGTAAGAGCTTATCACGATACATACGGATTACCAATTGTAATTTCGAATTGTTCAAATAACTATGGTTCTTATCAGTTCCCTGAAAAACTAATTCCTTTATCGATTAATAATATCCGCCAAGGCAAGAATATTCCGGTTTATGGTAAGGGAGAAAATATCCGCGATTGGTTGTTTGTTGAAGATCACGCAGTAGCTATAGATGTTATTTACCATTATGGTAAAAATGGCGACACCTACAACGTAGGAGGACATAATGAATGGAAAAATATCGACCTCATTCATTTGCTCTGTAAAATTATGGATAAGAAATTGGGTCGCCCGGAAGGGACTTCAGCAGGACTGATTACCTACGTAAAAGACCGTGCAGGCCACGATTTACGCTATGCTATCGACTCTGGAAAACTTCAACGCGAATTAGGCTGGAAACCATCACTTCAGTTTGAAGAAGGCCTCGAAAAAACGGTAGATTGGTACCTCGCCAACCAAAAATGGATGGATGAAGTAACGTCGGGAGACTACAAAAGCTACTACGAGCGTCAGTATCAACTTCGTTAAAAAAAAGATAAACACCTCATAAAAGCCGTTGAATATCAGCGGCTTTTTCTATTTTAGCTATCAAGAACTCGGCATTAGGTAGTTCAATACCGAAACCGTAAATTTGCCACTCTTATTTCGTTATGTCTACTACTACCGTTTACGATAAAGCCTACCATAATTCATCCATAGCAAATGCTTCGATCCTGGTTACAGGAGGTGCTGGATTTATCGGCTCTAACCTTGTTACCTACCTCCTCGAACATGGAGCGAAAAAAGTGCGAGTGCTCGATAACTTGAGCAACGGCTTTCTTCGTAATCTCGAACCGTTTCGTAATAATCCTGCTTTCGAATTTATTGAGGGTGATATTACCAAACCGGAAGATTGTAAACGCGCTTGTGAAGGCATCGACTTAATTTCTCACCAAGCAGCTTTAGGATCAGTACCTCGTTCAATAAAAAATCCATTAGCAACTAGCGAAGCTAATACTACAGGATTTCTAAATATTTTATTAGCCGCACGCGATGCTGGTGTAAAACGCTTTGTTTATGCAAGCTCAAGTTCGGTTTATGGCGATGCAACTGAGTCGCCAAAGGTAGAAGGCCGATTAGGAAATCCTTTATCTCCTTATGCTGTATCGAAACTCACTAATGAGCTTTATGCGAAAGTGTTTACAATGCATTACGGTATGGAAATTATCGGTTTGCGCTACTTCAATGTATTCGGACCGAATCAAGATCCTAATGGACCTTACGCAGCAGCAATTCCTCTATTCATGAATTCATTGTTATTCGGGAAAGATGCTGTGATTTATGGTGATGGCGGACAAACACGTGATTTTACATTCGTAGAAAATGCAGTTCAAGCTAATGTTCGTGCATTGTTCACAGAAAATAAAGAAGCACTCAATAAAGTGTATAATGTTGCCGTTGGAGAAGCTGTATCGGTAAATGATTTGTATGAAACTATTGCAGGCATCGCCGGATCAAGCAAACGTCCGGAATATCTACCCGAGAGAAAAGGCGACATCAAAAATTCATTAGCTGATATTTCACTTGCGAAAAACTTATTAGGCTACGACCCACGCTACAAAATCCGTGAAGGATTACAAGTAACGGTAACGTGGTTCCGAAAAGCGTACGAAAATGCTTAAATCATTATTAAAGATTTTTTCTTCGGAGAAAGAAAACGAGTATTTAGAAATCGACTTTTCATCGATCGGAACCGATATGCATTCGCATCTCATACCGGGTATCGACGATGGTGCTAAAACAATTGAAGATAGCATCGAGCTGATTCGCTTCCTCCACTCTATGGGATATGGTAAGTTAATTACTACTCCCCATATCATGAGTGATTACTTCAGAAATACGCCGGAAACAATTTTAGGTGGATTAGCTGACGTTCAAAAAGCAATTGCCGAACAAAATATTCCTGTTACTATTTCTGCTGCCGCTGAATATTATATCGACGATGGCTTTATCAGAAAGTTAGAAGAAGAAAAACTGCTAACCTTCGGTGATGATTATTTGTTGATGGAGGTTTCTTATATCAACCCTCCCGACAATGTACGTGAAGTTTTCTTCCGTACTCAAGTACTCGGATACAAACCTATCTTAGCTCACCCTGAGAGATATCCGTTTTGGTATCGTAATCTCGATGAATACCAACGCTTCCACGATATGGGAGTTATTCTTCAACTTAACCTTAATTCGTTGAGCGGTTATTATGGTGCGGAAGCGAAAAAAGTGGGAGAGAAATTAATCGACATGAATATTATCGGTGCTCTTGGAACCGATATGCATCATATGAAGCATGCTATGGCATTGAAGAAATGCATAAAAGAGAAATACCTTCATAAAGTTTTTGAAATGCCGTTGATTAACCGTTATCTGTAATTTTATGCCGGACAACCACCTCGTT
Source organism: Bacteroidota bacterium (assembly GCA_029547265.1). Taxonomy (GTDB): domain Bacteria; phylum Bacteroidota; class Bacteroidia; order AKYH767-A; family OLB10; genus CAINEC01. The sequence continues at coordinate 2,234 of JAKPPP010000242.1, read as the reverse complement.
ACCTTAGTAAAATATAATCATTGGGCTAATGAGCGCATTTGTGGTTTTATTAATGAAGCCGGTGAAAAAACAGCCGACACAGAATTGGTGAGCAGCTTTCCTACCATCAGAAAAACTTTATTCCATCTTTGGGATGCACAGGTTATCTGGATGAAGCGTTTAAGAGGAGAATCTTCTAATACTTGGCCTAGTCATAATTTCACAGGCTCTCTTAAGGATGCAATCGATTTATTGTTACATAATTCACAGGATTATATTCTCTTTGTTCAAGGATTGAAAGAAGATCAATTTCAAAATGATGTTGAGTTTAGATCGCTCGACGGTACAGCCTATCATAATACTGTTGAGGAGATTATCATGCATGTAATGAATCATAGCACCTTTCACAGAGGACAATTAATTACAATGCTTCGATCAGCAGGCTTTACTGCAGTAGGCTCTACCGACTTAATCAGGTATTTTAGATCAAAATAATCCAATTTTTTCTTCCAACTTTTAGGCATATTCTCCGTATACTTGGGGATGAAGAAGTTATTATTCGTGATAGTGGCAATAGTCATTATTTGTCTCCTGAGCTTTTATGTGTGGAGTTCATTTAAAGAACGAGAAGGTATCTATACCGGCATTGGCAGTGTGATTAAAAAAACACCTGGATTAGACACAACTAGTTTTTCAATTAATGTTTCCGGGTTAAAACAAGATATATTAGATGGAAATTTCGGATTGACAGAAGTAATTGTAAATCTAAAACATCAGAATTTTTATAACATCGACATGTACCTCGAGGCGCCGGGTGGCGAGCGAGTTGAATTGAATTGCCAGAATGGCGATTTTGATGCTGTAACTAAAAAGTTGATTTTCAAAGACGATGCTAAGCGATCTATATTCACAGAAAAATCTCCCTATCAAGGTGAGTACAAACCGTATGGCTTTTTAGCATGGTTTAATAATCATTGCAACGGTAAAGGAAAATGGAGATTGAAAATTGTCGATACAAATAAAGCCAAAGGACGTGGTGTTTTAGTTTATTGGCAATTAAAATTTGGAAATAATCCTCCGGCTCCAAAAGCAATTGAATCTTCTAATTTACCTTTGGTAGTTATTAATTGTCCTGTTATTAGCCCTAAGAAAGTTCACGATGCTAAAGCGATAATGAAAGTTGTTTATAATGAAAACGGACAAGAAAATTTTCTTCGCGACACTTCATCTGCTTTTGCAATTCCCATCGAATTAAAAATGCGAGGAAATAGCTCTACTAAACTTCCACGCAAAAGTTATTCGCTAAAATTAAAAGGGAAAAAATCGAAAATAAAAGAAGTTTCAATTGCGGGAATAAAATCAACTTCAGAATGGATTTTAGGATCTAACTTAATGGACAGATCACTCATTAGAAATCCGTTGACCTATACTTTATTTAAAAATATCGGAGGTAATTCCATCGAAAGCAAACTGTGCGAGGTAATATGGAATAATCAATACATGGGCGTTTATTTGCTCAGCGAAAAGCCCGATTACTCTATTGTTCAAAAGGTCTTCAAGAAAGAGAAGATTAATACCGGCGAACAATATATTGTTTGTAAAGACAATCACGAAGACGAAGAAATTGGTTGGTACAGCCGACATAAAAACTATACTAAAGTCGGGAAGAAATCTTTCATCATCATTAAATATCCCGATAAGCAAAGAGTAGCGAGAAAATTAATTCCGGTTATTGAAAAAGACTTCTCAAGATTTGATGATGCACTTGTAAGATCATTCGATAATCCATCGGTCGATACCTCTTATCGTTCGTTAATCGACATGCGAAGCTTCATCAATTATATGTTAATTAATGAGCTCACAAAAAACAACGACGGATATAAGTTAAGTTGTTTCATGTATAAACCTAAAAACGGAACATTACATGCAGGTCCTGTATGGGATTTCGATCGTGCGTTAGGGAATTTAGGTAGTGATGGAGCCTCCACAGATGACGGATGGAGATATTCATTCTTAGAAAACAGAGCAACAAATGGCAATCCTAAATGGTGGCCTGCATTGATGGAAGACACTTTGTTTGCAAGAACATTTATCACTTCGTGGAAGACACAACGTAAAGGTGCTATAAGTGACGCTACAATAAATCATCAAATTGATAGTTTAGTCGCGATTACAAAACCGGCGGCTGCAAGAAATTTCAGTTTATGGCCAGTTTTAGGACTAAATAGTAGTGGATTTTACTATAGCCCCGACAT
>JAKPPP010000232.1 GCA_029547265.1 Bacteroidota bacterium | reverse complement strand
TTATGCGGAGATTCAGGAGGCGTTGCACCGGGATTCACTCCAACATCAACCATGCGCATCACAACTCTTTTCTCAGCATCAAAAATGGATACTACATCACAACCTTGGTTAGACACATAATATTTTTTGCGTGTTGCTGATTCCGGAAATTTAATTGCACCATCTTTCGAAGGAGCTCCATTTTTGATCCAATCTCGTAAAACTTTATAATCAGCAGTGCTGATAGGATTTCCATTAGCAGGCATCGTAGGTTGCACGACTAATCCTAATGTACTATCAACATTGGTAAAATATAGCAACGTACTAAAATCATCACGATAAGGAATCGTTACCGCTCCATTATTGGTACCGTTAAACATGGCATCCCAAGTACTTAAATCGAGACCTGCGGCTCCATCTTTACTGGTAGCATTGTGACATCCCGAAGTAGCACAATTATCCGTCATTATTTTACTAACGTTATCGGGATAATTAGTTACTAATGGCTCTTCGTAAACATCGTACTTACATCCGCATGTAAGCGACAACAATAAGAGTGCAGCTATCTTTCTCATTTTTTTAATCTCCTTCAGTAATGTAAATATTCCAACTTTGAGTTCCTTCTTTTTGGCTAGTGCTAAATGGAGAACCACCTTTAACAATATTATTCGAAGGATCTAACAAACTATCAATTCCGGTAGCGTATAAATAATAATCGCCACAATTTAATCCCGTAAGCTTCGCAATAGAAGTACTATCATCAGCTTTGAAAGTCAAATCATAGTTCGAAGGATTTTCACCGGGGAACTCTGAAGTATTGAATTTCACGTATACTCTACATCCCTTAATCGGACGAGTATGATGAATCATGTTTGCTAGAACGGTAAGACTACCGCCCGACCCTGCTTCGCATTCGTTTTTCTTTTTACAGCCGCTTGCAGCTGCAAGCAAAAAAACTGCAATTAACAATAAATTTAATTTCTTTATCATAGTGTTTTGGCTTTACTGTTTGATAAATTTCTCGGTATAATATTTTCCGTTGGCTGATAATGTGCAGATATATGAGCCTGCCGACAAACTTGATGTATTCAAAGATAAGTTTCCTGATGTAATTCTTTGATGAAGTAATTCTTGTCCGAGTATATTTCTAACCGACAATTCCGTTTTCTCTGTTGCTTTGAAGGCTTCGAATTTAACAAACAACTTATCACCTACAGGATTCGGGTAAAGGGTAAAGAACAATTCTTGCGAATGATTATTATCATTCATTCCAAGAGCAATATTCTGTGAATACAACACCACACCACCGTTTTGGTTTCCGACAACGAGATCAAATTTTCCGTCACCGTCAACATCATTCATAGCTAAGCTGCAATGTTGTGGCTCGAAAATATTTTGGTACATACTATCTACCAAATTAAAATTGCCTGTTAAATTTCCGTCGATGTTGTTATAGTGATAGATATATCCGCTAAGCGACCCAACTAATAACTCTGTTCCTGCTCCATTATCAAAAACCAGCGGATTGCTAAGTCCTGCATAAGAATTCCATTTCTTCACGTTTACTCCGCCCCAGTTAGCGCTGATCAACGTAAATACAGGTACTGATGTCGTTCCTGTATTTTGATAATAGTTCAAATTACCTACTCGCTCACCTACAACTAAATCGAGTAAGCCGTCTTTATTTACATCCACCAATTGAGGTGATGCATTATCTCCCACATTTATACCTTGATAGTTTACTTGCGAGAGCGTAAAATTACCAGTAGAAACTTGTTGGTAGTACATTAAATTTCCATCTGATTCGCCCACTAACATGTCCTTATCACCATCACCATCTAGATCACCAAAGGTTGGTGCTATGCCTAACAAACCTGTAGTCGACAATGATGCAAAATCATCAGTAATAAACGAATATTCTTTATTTGAACCTGAGGAAACATTCAAGTAATACGCAATTTTTCCGGTAAGGACATTTGCATCGGAACGATAATCGTTACCAATCAATAAATCATCTTTTCCATCATTATTCACATCGAAGAATACAGGGTGTGCTGCAGTTCCAACTTCAATCATTTGATCAATCAACCAACGATCAGTAGTATGATGAAAAACATTGGTAATATTATTGGTGGTATTATTAAAAAACTCAATGTTGTTATAATCTTCACCGGTATCAAAGAAATTAGAAGCTATGAAATCTTTATTTCCGTCGTTGTTACCATCAAAATAATAAGGCGCTGCAACATCACGAAGTAATACTGATTGATCGTAAATCGGAAATGCAGAATCCTGCAAACACATATATGCAGAATCTTGCGTTCCACAATTATTAATATACAAGACATTTGGAGATAAAACGTCGCCATTTAAAACATCTTTATCATCATCGCCGTCTAAATCTGCTACCAATAACACTGAGCCGGAGTGACGTTTTTCTTGTTGCGCAAATGACAATTCAACTGCTTCAACATCAAAGTTATTTCTTATTGGGTTTGCAGGCAACAAAGGACATGCCGGCAATACAGGTGGCAAGGCAGCTGAATTGTATCCATTACTTAATGCAAAGTAACCCCAGCATTGAGGAATGTTATAAAAAAGGAATCCTGAAGCATTGCCGGTAGAATCAAGTGAATAATTTTTATGATACTCTACCCAACTTCCACTAATCGAGAAAGCTAGCACATCCATGTCCCCATCATTATCGACATCACTCAATGCAGGAACGTTTACACGAGAAACATAAATGTTTGTAGGAAATGTCCCGTAATGTGTCATCAATTGATTAGTAACAAAAGAAAAATGTAACCCAGTCAATGAATTAAAATCATTACGGTAGCAGTTGATGCCTGCATTTTCATAACTAAACAAATCTAAATCCCCATCACTGTCGTAGTCGTATGTTCTTATCCATCCTTCGAGGTTACTCGGAAATCGAGAAATATATTCAGGCGCATACACATACGATGACTTTTTGTAAATGCCTAAATTTATAAATGGTGCAATACGATTGCTTGCTGAACAGTAAGCAATAATATCCATGATATTATCACCGTTCAAATCCATTTCAGCAAATACAGCACCGTTTAGTCCACCGGCCCATGCATTGGCAAGCGCTTGTCCTGCAACCGTAACGTGAACTGTTGTATCGCGATAAAGATGCACTGTTTGTGAATTTGCTTTAATAGCAAAAAAACAAAACGCTAGAATGAAATTTAGTTTTTTAATCATGTTTTTATTTTTTTATAAACGGCATAGAGAATTGCTTCCCTTGCGATTTAACTGACACTAAATAAACTCCTGAAGAATTCTTACTAAAATCGAATGAACAATAATTATTACTTGCGTAATAGCTGATTAGTTTATTTCCGATGATATCCATTACTTCAACTAATCGACTACCATCTGAAGGATTTTCAAACTTCAAATTCAGACGATCGTTTACAGGATTCGGATAAAGGGTAAAATATGGCAATCCTTTTTCGGTATTAGCTATTCCGCTGCTAACCGATTGCGTATACAATCGAAATCCGCCGGCTGAATTTCCCGTTAACAAATCAAATTTACCGTCGCCATCAATATCAGTCATAGCAACTGTTACGCGTTTCGGCTCAAAAATTTGTTGGTACGACGAATCTTGCAATGTAAAAATACCTGCTAAATTTCCGTCGATATTTGTGTAATGATAAATCGATCCACTTTCACTTCCTACTAACAACTCATATCCATTACCGTTATCAAATAACAAAGGAGCGCTATACCCGGCAATAGTTCCTACCGCCAGTACATTTACGCCACCGAAATTACTTGTAATCAGCGTAAAGGCAGGAGCACTTGAAGTTCCGGTATTGCGATAATAATTCACCACACCATTTCTTTCACCGATAAGAATATCGTTTAATCCGTCGCGGTCAACATCAATGATTTGGGGAACTGAATTATTCCCGATATCGATACCCTGATATTGAGGGGCATTAAAAACAAAATTCGGAGTATTGCCTGCACCTGCACTGTTCTTGTACAATATCAAAGTACCATCAGCATTACCTAATAGTAAATCAACATCTCCATCATTATCGATGTCGCCGAAAGCTGGTGTTAATGCGAACTGCAATAGACTACTGATATTAAGCCAATCGTTAGTAAATAATTCGAATGAAGGATTAGTAGTTGTTCCTGTATTTCTGAAATACGACAACTTCGACATTTGAAATTGCGGATTCGGATTATACAGATAATCATTTCCGGCAATAATATCTTTTTTACCATCATTATCGACATCGAAAAAAGCTACAGAAGAAGCGCTACCGATATCGATCATATTGTCAATCAAGAAACGAGGATATACATACGAAAAAACATTCGCGCAATTGCTGCCGGTATTCTTAAAGAAGTAAACATTATTATAATCTTCACCTACAGTAGCAAACGGAGTAACAACCATATCTTTTATTCCATCATTATCGACATCCATATAATACGCTGCAGGTAAATTTTGCATATTGATGCTTTGATCATAAGAAGGGAATAAAGTATCTTGATAAGTAATCAAGGCCGTATCCTGCGTTCCTCCATTCTCTAAATAAAGAAGATTTTCTCCTAGGATATCACCATTGATCAAATCGATATCACCATCACAACCTTCATCGAAAGGAGTAAGCACAGAACCTGCATGTCGGTTTTTCTCATAGCCATCACCGTTAGAAGGAACTCTTTGAGTAGAACAAGATTGATTCAGCAAAGCTGTGTTCGTTAATCCGCTTAGTTTAAATTTCCCCCAGCACTCAGGTTCAACAGCGAAATTTAATCCGTTGCAAGTACCTGACGAATCCATACTATAATTCTTGTGATACTCTAAGAAATTTCCTGAATTCGTAAACGTAACAATATCCATATCGCCATCGCCATCAACATCGGCTAATGCGGGCATATTTACTTGAGTAACAAATACGGGAGCTAATCCTGATGCATACACAGAATTTACCTGCGCGGTTACCAAAGAAAAAGACAATCCGTTGCCCGAAGTAAAATCATTTCGGTAAACGCCCATGGCATTATTGGTATAAGTAAAAAGATCGAGGTCGCCATCGCAATCAAAATCGACTGTTCTTACCCAATCATGAATTGTTGGAAACAAAGCGATGTACTCGGGAGCGTACATATACGAAGAAGACGGACCTACTGAAGTATTGAGATAAGTAGTGAGGCGATTTCCCACGCGATCGAATGAAACTAGATCCAATTTACCATCGCCATTCAAGTCGATTTCATTGAGGATGGGGCTATTCATCCCACCTGCCCAAGGGTATTTCAACACCGAACCGCTAACTGTAACGGTTGGCGACTGATCGGCGAACAGGAATTGTCCGGTCTGGCTTTTCGCTGCCTGACCGAAGCAAAGAAAAGAGAGCAGCACTAATAAACGCTTCATAAAATGGGTACTTGTTTGGGATGTGTAACTCAAAGATATGGATAACGGAACATTAAAATCGCACGAAAGTGCCTCATTTTTACACAGTAAGTAGCTAATTACGTTGGAATGTTGAATATTTGTAAAATAATAACCCCGAAATCACGTATTAGCATGCCATCTTTTGATATTGTAAATGAAGTCGACGGACAGAAACTCGACAATGCCATCAATGTAGCCACCAAAGAATTCAGCAACCGATTCGACTTTCACGGATCGAAAACGACCCTTGAGCTCGACAAAAAAACGATGGTATTAACGCTGGTAACAGAAGACGAAATGAGAGTGAAAGCGGTGCAAGACATCATCATTTCGAGAATGATGAAACAAGGACTAGAAGCGAGTAGTCTCGACTTCGGAAAAGAAGTTTATGCCTCGGGAAATATGATTAAAAAAGAGATCAAAGTAAAGCAAGGGATCGACAAAGAATACGCGAAAAAGATCATCAAGCTTATCAAAGACACGGGTATAAAAGTACAAGCCTCAATCATGGATGAGCAGATCAGGGTTACGGGCAAGAAACTCGACGACTTGCAAGCGGTAATAGCCAAAGTGAGGGCCGGAGGGTTCGACATCCCCCTACAATTCACGAATTTCAGGAATTAGTACATAAAAAAACCTTCATAATCGGGCCAAACACCTCAAAAAAGATTTAAGCCATAAAAAGGCGTTCGGAGGCCCTACCAAAACGAAAATACACACTAACAATCAATCACTTACAGTCCGACGTAAGGGTAACGGACAACGAGATTGTCATTAAGAATGTCAATAATTCGTCACTTTAATAAGCGATAGCAACAAATACTTAACACTTCATCGTTTTTAAGTTCGTTAGGAATCATTATTATTGTGCCCTTCAAAAAAATCAAAATTTATCAACTACTTAATTAACAAAAACTAAGTCTTATTATGAGCCAGAACAAATCAGGAGGGATCCAGGGCATGCTCGCGGCGATCGTGATCCCGGCAGCTCTAGTTATCTCTGTCGTAATCTTCAAGTTCGTCCTTGGTAATCCGTCTAATTTCCAAGACAACAACCCTGAACTCAACCCTTTACCGGGTAACTTCTTAGGGATTATCTACAAAGGAGGATTCATTGTACCAATTTTGATGTCGTTATTAATGATCACAATTACATTCGTAATTGAGCGATTCATTACAATCGGACAATCAAAAGGCTCTGGCCGTGTTGATTCATTCATCAACACAATTCGTCAAGCTTTATCAAAAGGCGACATCGATGCAGCTACAAAAGCATGTGATTCACAAAAAGGATCAATTGCAGCAGTAGTACAAGCAGGATTAAAAGCTTACAAGCAAATGGAAGGCGACAAAGGTCTTGACAAAGAACACAAAGTTGCTACTATCCAAAAAGAAATTGAAGAAGCTACAACATTAGAGCTTCCGATGTTATCGAAAAACTTAGTAATCATTTCAACTATCGCTTCAATCGCAACCCTTATGGGACTATTAGGAACGGTATTCGGTATGATTCGTGCGTTCGCGGCTCTTGCACAAGCAGGATCTCCGGATGCTACAGCACTTGCAACAGGTATCTCTGAGGCCCTAATCAATACGGCTTTCGGTATCGGTACATCTGCAATTGCGATCATTTTCTACAACTACTTCACTAATAAAATTGACTCTATTACTTACGGAATCGACGAAGCGGGATACAGCATCGTTCAGACATTCACATCACGTAACTAATAGGTCCGTTTAATTTTAACAGTTAAAAAAAGAGAAGTATGCCTAAAGTGAAGATGCCAAAGAATAGTCCCTCCCTGGACATGACGCCCATGGTGGATCTGGCCTTCCTCCTGGTGACGTTCTTCATGCTAACAACGCAGTTTCGTCCCGACGAACCTGTGGTGGTAGACTCTCCATCATCTATTTCGGAGAAAATTCTTCCGGACAAAGTGATGCTTGTAACTATTGACTCACTGGGTCGTGTATTCTTTAACCTTGAAGGAAAAGAATTACGTAAAGAAATGTTGGGTCAAATGGGAGCTAAGTATGGAGTTACGTTTGACGAAAAAGAAACGAATCGATTTGCGTTAATGACAACGTTCGGAATGACGGTACAGCAACTAAAGCAGTACATCCCGATGGACGAAATGGAACGCAAAGACTTTATGAAAAAAAGCCAAGGGATACCTTACGACTCACTCAACAATCAATTAGGCGACTGGATTCGTTTCGGTCGTTTAGCGGAAGCTGAGAAATCGGGAGGAGCACCGGTGGATAAAACAAAAGGATTACGTTTCGCCATAAAAGGAGATGCAAACGCCAACTATACTGCGATTAAAAGAGTAATTGAAGTGTTTCAGGAGATGAAAGTAAATCGCTTCAACCTCGTTACTACATTGGAGCAAAACCCTAACATTTAAGCATTAGCCTGAACATATTCCATGGCACAAATACAATCGAACGAGCAGGACTCAGGTAAAGGCGGGAAGCATGGCAAAGTAAGAGCCAAGAAACAATCGACGCATATAGATATGACGCCGATGGTGGATTTGGCCTTCCTACTGTTAACCTTCTTTATGTTGACCACCACTTTTGGTAAGCCCAAAACGATGGAGATCAACATGCCGGTTAAGGATCCTACGAATCAAGCAAAGAATGAAGTAAATAATGCACTTACATTCCTGTTGAGCGGCGACGATAAAGTATATTGGTATTACGGAGAGTTAAAGCCGGAAACTAAACTTACCTTAACCGACTATTCACCACAGGGATTACGTAAATTACTCTTAGACCGTAACAAACAAGCGGTTGACGAGATTAAAACTTTACGTGAAAACGCATTAAAAAATAAGATGGCTGACACTACTCTAAAAAGAATGGAAGTCGACATCAAAGGAAAGAAATATGCATTAATGGTTCTCGTTAAAACTGACGACAAAGCCAAGTACAAAAATGTAATCAATGTGTTGGATGAGCTGAATATCTGTCTTATTGGAAAATATGCGTTGGTAGATCTTGACATGCGCGAGTATGATCTTATCAAGAACTTTCAACCGTAATCACAACTAATTCAACTCAGTTAAACAAAGAATAAAATGGCCGATAAAAAACAGTTTATCTATATTGTTGATGATGAACCTTTGCAGCTAGAGCTGTTGAAGGATCATTTGAGCAGCAAGATGACTGGCTATGAAATTCTGACTTTTGATACCGGAGAAGCTTGTATAGAATCTTTCAATACGCATAAACCCACTATCGTTTTCCTCGATTATAACCTAGATTCTAAGGTAAAAGGAGCGATGGATGGTTTAAAAGTGTTGGAGCATATCAAGAAAGTGTCGCCGGGAACTGAAGTAGTTATGATTTCTGGTCAGGACAGAATTGAAGTTGCCGACAAAGCACTTAAACTAGGCGCATTCAACTATATTAAAAAAGGGGATGACGCTTTAAATAAAGCAGAAAGTAGTATGTTTCAGATATTCGAGAACCTCCAAATGAAGGGCTGGGATAATGTTACGTTACCTGCAAGAACCGAGTTAGTATTCGCGAATAGAAATAAGCAATATGGTGCTTATGTTTTGCGTACCAACTATCAAAAAACTGCAGCTACCGCTTTAGTGGTAACTATAGCAACTTTCGTATTAGCAATTTGCACACCTATAATCATCAAGAAAATTAGTGGAGGAATTGAAAAACTAAACGAAAAACCGGTTGAGGTAACGGTTGAATTAAAAGAACCACCACCACTCGATAAAAACGAGCCACCGCCACCTCCGCCACCTCCGCCACCTCCAACAATCGAGACGGTAAAATTCACCCCTCCAGTTGTAGTGGATAAGGAAATTGCGGAAGAAGAACAACCACCTCCACAAGAGAAATTGAGTGAAACCAACGTAGGTGTGGTAACTCAAGAGGGAACAGAAGGAGCTACGGAATTACCACCGGAGCCTGTTGTTGCCGATCCTGATGAAGGTAAAGTATTTACTTATGTAGAAGAGATGCCTTCTTTCCCTAACGGCGGAGAGGCAGGAATGTACGAATACATCAGTAAAAACATTAAATATCCTCCGTTAGCTCGTGAAAACGGAATCTCAGGAAGGGTATTCGTAAACTTTATCGTTGATAAAAATGGTAATGTAAAAGATGTTAAAGTACTTCGCGGTATTGGCGGAGGTTGCGACGAAGAAGCTATTCGCGTGATTAAGTCGATGCCCGACTGGAAACCCGGAAAACAAAACGGGCGCGCAGTGCAGGTTAGCTTTAACGTTCCGATTAACTTTACTTTGCGTTAATAAAAAAACCCTCTTCAGAAATGGAGAGGGTTTTTTGTTGGAATAGATGTTAGATATTAGATATTAGATATTAGATGTTAGATGTTAGATGATAGATGTTGTGTTAAAGCCTAAAATACGTTGACCGCGTAATAACTAACTGGATGAGATTAATTGCTAAAATACATCGCGATCCTGAAGGTTTAGTTTGCTCAGTCAAACCGGGGCTCGATGCCCCGTTTGACTGTTAATTGCCATAAA